>JBDHRR010000010.1:0-48031 GCA_039807685.1 Burkholderiales bacterium | reverse complement strand
CGGCGCGCGCGCCGAGCGCCGCGAGCGCCGGTGCGAGCGCGGCGGCGTGGCTGCCGCGCGCAGCCGCCGCCTCGAAGGTCGGCAAGGTGTCGACGACGAAGACGTCGAGGTCGCGGGCGGGCCCCAGCGCTTGCGCGAGCCAGCGCCATTCGACGCGCAGCGGTTCGATGCGCGCCGGGGCTACAGCGCGCCGCGCGAGCGACAGGCAGGCGCGCAAGCGGCGTACGCCGATGCGCATCTGGTGGATCCACTCGGGGTCGTCGCCGTCGATGAGACCGCGCGCATTGCTTTCGATCTGGGAAAGGCACGCGTGCAGGATCGTGGTGAAGGCGGCACCGGCTCTGGCATCGTGGGGCAGCACGAGGTCCCCCGCGCGGTGGGGAGTGTCCGCCTCGGCACGGACCAGCGCACGGCCGCGGGCGGCCTTGCTCGCCGGCTCGACCGCGAGCGGCAGATCGGCCGCGAGCGTCGCCGCGAGCTCGAATAGTCGTCGCGGTTCGCCGGTCTCGAGTTCGAGCTCGATCTCGTGGATCGCGATGCGGCGCGGCGTGGCGCGGTCCGCGTTGCGGATCTCGCCGACGTCAATGCAAAGCAGCGCTCGCGTGCCGTCGGCGAAAGCGAGTGGAATCGTCGTGCGGGCGATGTCGGTGGTAAAGCGCGGTACGAGGCCCGCGCGCTCCGCCTTGGCGAGCGTGCGCCGGAAGGGCGTGGCGACGAAGCGTTGTGGATCGAGGTGGGGGCCGGTGACCGGCCACTCGAACTCGGCTCGAGCGCTCCAACTGCCTGCCGCCGCGTCGCCCTTCACCGTCTGCAGCCAGGTGCGGCTGTCGCGACGCAGGCGCAGCGCGACGCCGGCCGTCGCGAGCGCCTCGTCGACGGTGTCGAAATAGACGCTGACAAGACGCGTCGTGCGCGCCCGGCTGCGCTTCAACGGACGCAATGCGGGGTGGCGCGAGAGCGCCCTCACCGCTTCCGGCGCGATGCGCAGCTTGAGTTCGGTCTCGATCGCCACGCTGCCTCGCGCCGGTGCCGGCGTCGGTCGCCGGCTGGTTCGATTACGCTTCGTCGGCGAGCTTGACGCGGCGCTGGCCGACGGCTTCGGCCAGCTCGCGCAGGACTTCCTCGGTTGCATCCCAGCCGATGCAGGCATCGGTGATCGACACGCCGTAGTGCAGCGGCTGCCCGGCGACGAGATCCTGTCTTCCGGGATTGATATGGCTCTCGATCATCACGCCGCAGATGCGCGAGTCGCCAGCCGCAACCTGGGCGGCGACGTCGCGAGCAACCGCGACCTGCCGCTCGTGCTGCTTGCTGCTGTTGGCGTGCGAGCAATCGATCATGACGCGGGCGGCGAGTCCGTTGGCGGCGAGCTCCTTGCTGGCTGCGTCGACGCTGGCGGCATCGTAGTTCGGAGCCTTGCCGCCGCGCAGGATGACGTGGCAGTCCTCGTTGCCGGCGGTGTGCACGATCGCCGAGTGCCCGCCTTTGGTGACCGACAGGAAGTGGTGCGGCGCCGACGCCGCCTTCACCGCGTCGACCGCGATGCGCACGTCGCCGTTGGTGCCGTTCTTGAAGCCGACCGGGCACGACAGGCCGGAGGCGAGCTGCCGGTGCACCTGGCTCTCGGTGGTGCGTGCGCCGATGGCACCCCAGGCGATGAGATCGGCGATGTACTGCGGCGTGATCATGTCGAGGTACTCGGTGCCGGCCGGCAACTCGAGCTCGTTCACTTCGAGCAGGATGCGCCGCGCCAGGCGCAAGCCCTCGTTGATGCGGAAGCTGTCGTCGAGGCGTGGATCGTTGATGAGTCCCTTCCAGCCGACGGTGGTGCGCGGCTTCTCGAAGTAGACGCGCATCACGACGAGCAGGCGGTCGGCAAGCTCGCGCTTCATCGCCGCGAGTCGCGTCGCGTAATCGATGGCGGCGTCGTAATCGTGGATCGAGCAGGGGCCGACAACCACCACCAGCCGGTCGTCGGCACCGTGCAGCACGCGGTGGATCGCATGGCGCGCCTCGAAGGTGGTGGCGGCCGGCTGTGCCGTCGACGGGAACTCGCGCAGGAGGTGCGCCGGTGGCGCGAGCTCGGTGATCTCGCTGATGCGGGTATCGTCGATCCGGGGCGTGGCATCCGCGCTGGCGCTGCGCGCGGTATCGAGGCGGGAAGCTGCGGAAGTACTCACGACGTTGCTCCTGGGAGTATGAATAGTCTACAAATCAGTGACTTACAAAACCGAACGGGCGCTGCCGCAGGCGCCGAAACCACCATTGTGCGTTGCCGCATGACGTTCGCGCAACACTCGGCGGGCGGGGGACCTCGAAATCGTTGCTACGCGGGTTTGGCTTACCGTAGACTGCCCAGCGCACGCGCCGTCGGGAGTCCGACGATCCACAGGCCGTTCCACTACTCGCTCGGGGATTCGAATGAACAAGCTGATCGTTGTTGCCGCTGCTTTCGCGTTCGCCTGTGCCGCGCCGGCGTTTGCCGCCGACACCAAGGCGGCAAATCCGCAGAATCAGAAGATGGCCGACTGCAATGCCAAGGCGGGCGACAAGAAGGGGGACGAGCGCAAGGCGTTCATGAAGTCCTGCCTGTCGAACAAGCCGGCGACCGAAGCCAAGGCAGAAAGCAAGATCAGCATCTGCAACAAGAAGACCGCGGGTCTGAAGGGCGACGAGCGGAAGAAGGCGCAAAGCGAATGCATGAAGGCGAGCTGATCGGCTGACGATTGCGAACACGGCCGGACGATCTCCTGTCCGTCCGGCCGAGACTGCCAAGGTCGCCAGAGGCCAACCTCTACGCGGCCTTGTTTTTATGGGGCGGGCGGGTCGCTCGCGAGGAGGCGAACGCCGGATTCAACCGAGCGTTGCGCCGACGACATGGCCGAGGCCGAACGCCACGGCTCCCGCCGTGGCGCCGATCGTGAGCAGCTGCGCCGCGGACCGCCACGCGCTGCGACCGGTGAACAGCGACAATGAAGCGCCGAGCACGACGAGCGCGAGCGCTGCCACCCCGGCGGTGAGCGGCAGTCCCCACGCGGCTGGGGCCAGCGCGAACGACAGCAGCGGTAGTACCGCGCCGGCCGCGAACGCGGCGAACGAGGTCGCCGCGCTTGTCGCTGGCGCGCCCAGTTCGCCGGGGTCGAGCGCCAGTTGGTCGCGCGCAAGGGCATCGAGTGCGTGGTCGGAGTCGGCGACGACGCGCTTCGCGAGTCGCGCCCCCCCACGCTGCGGAAGCCCCTTGGTGGCGTAGATGAGCGCGAGTTCCTGCACCTCGGACTGGGGTGCTCGCGCGAGCTCGGCCCGCTCGTGACCGATCTGGTGGTCGAGCAGATCGTGCTGCATGCGCACCGCGACGTATTCGCCGGCGGCCACCGCAAAGGCGCCCGCCGCGAGCCCCGCGATGCCCGAGACGATGACGAGCTTGGGATCGCTACCGGCGCCTGCCACGCCGAGGATGAGGCTCGCGTTGGAGACGAGGCCGTCGTTGACGCCGAGCACCACGGCCCGCAAGCCGCCGATGCTGCCCGGATTCTTCGCTGGCGGATGCTCCGGCTCAGCATCCGCAGGAGGCACCGGCCGTGGGACCGGTGCCGAATAGACGACCATGGTGCGCACCTTCATCCCTGCCAGGACGGCACGCAATCGACGCGGACCCAGGATCGCGACCAGACGTGCCACGAGCCGGGTCCGCAGGTCGGGGGCGAACGGCGGCGGCGCCGGCAATCCGCGCGAGGTGATCCGGGCCCGCCAGATCGCTGCCTGCGCCTCGGCCTGACCGGCGAGGCGCGCAAACATCTGCGCGCGTATCGAGCCGCCCTCGGCTCGCGCGCAGGCGGCGTAGAGGTACGCGGCTCGTTGCTGTTCGTCGTGGTTCGCGAGGGCGTTCATCGAACTCGCATCATGCCATCGTTGGCGCTGGCACGGCAGACGCCGACCGGCGCCTCAGGCGACTGCCGCATCGATCCGGGCGAGCACCGCGGCATCGAGCTTGCCGAGCACATCGAGTGCCGCCATGTTCTCGCGCACCTGCGCCGCGCGGCTCGCACCGGTGATGACCGTCGAGACCTGCGGATTGACGAGGCACCAGGCGATGGCGAGCTGCGCGAGCGTGCAGCCCAGATCGTCGGCGATTGGCGCGAGCTTGCGCACCTTGGCGATCTTCGTCGCATCGCGCACGCGCTCGCCGATCCACTCGTAGCCCTTGAGGGCCGCCCGCGAGTCGGCGGGGACGCCGTCGTTGTACTTGCCGGTGAGCAGGCCCGAGGCGAGCGGGCTCCAGATGGTGGTGCCGAGCCCGAGGTCGGCGTACAAGCGCGCGTATTCGCGCTCCACGCGATCGCGATGGAGCAGGTTGTACTGCGGCTGCTCCATTACCGGCTTGTGCAGGTGATGGCGGTCGGCGATGTGCCAGGCAGCGGCGATGTCGGCGGCCGTCCATTCCGACGTTCCCCAGTACAGCGCCTTCCCGGCCGACACCATGTCCGACATCGCCTGCACCGTCTCCTCGAGCGGCGTGTCCGGATCGGCGCGGTGGCAGAAGACGAGGTCGACGTAGTCGAGACCGAAGCGGGCGAGCGAGCCGTCGATCGCCGCCCGCAGGTACTTGCGGTTCAGCGTGTTCTTCTCGTTGGGTCCGTCGTGCAGGCCCCAGTAGAGCTTGGTCGAGACGATGTACGAGCTGCGCCGCCAGCCGGTACGGCGCAATACCTCCCCCATGATGCGTTCCGACTCGCCCTTCGCATAGACCTCGGCGTTGTCGAAGAAATTGACGCCGGCGTCGTGCGCCGCCTGCATGCATTCGAGCGCGGCGTCGACGCCGATCTGGTTGCCGTAGGTTACCCAGGAACCGAACGACAGTGCGCTGACCTTCAGGCCGGAGCGGCCGAGATGACGATAGAGCATCCTCGACCTCCCGCTACAGGCTGGCCGGCGGACCGCGGCGCTGGGCGGCTTCGGAGCGCCCCTGGCAGGCGATGCAGCGTGCAGCCGACGGGTTCGCCACCAGCCGCGCGTACGGGATCGCCTGACCGCACTCGATACATTCGCCGTAGACGTCGTTGCCGAGCCGGGTCAGCGCCGCATCGACGTCACGCAACTCGCCGGCGTCGCGCGAGATCTCGGCGATATCGAGCGCGGTCTCGAGATCGGCGACCGCCCAATCGTCGGTCTCCTCCATGCGGTTGCGCAGTCCCACGAGCGCGGGGTTGTCCTGGACCTCGAGCTTGGCCGCGATCTCGGCGCGCAGCGCCCTGCGGCGCGCGTGCAGCGCGGTGGTCAGTTCCCGGCGCTCGGCGTCGGTCAATCGTGCCGTCATGGCCTCTCCTCGATGGTGGCGACGCTGACAGGTGTGGCCACCGATCGTCTTGCGACCGCGGTGGCAGAGTCGCCTCGATCTTCACACTGCCGGCGTCCCGATCGCCATTGTCGCACCTGCCGCCGGCGGTGCGCGGCCTGCCGTCGCTCCGCTTGACCTCGCGCAAGACCGGCGGGACTTGAAACCCCCACCGCCGACCCTAGATTGATCACAACGGCGGGCGTGGTCGCCGACGCGCGACCGCACCCGCTCCCGAACATTCGACAACGAGTGAGGACACCATGAGTTCATTGCAAGTCTACGGTCCGTTCGCCGATGCTGGCTTCGACGACATCGTTCGCAACTTCCTGCGCCCGCTGCGCGAGCCACGCGGCGAGGCGGCAGCACCCATCAAGCTCGACGTCGTCGAAAAGAACGATGCCTTCGTCGTGCGGGCCGAGGTTCCGGGTGTCAACAAGGATGACATCCACGTGACCATCGACGGCAACCAGGTGACGATCGCCGCCGAGGTCAAGCGCGAATCGGAGCAGAAGGAAGGCGAGCGCGTGTTGCGCAGCGAGCGCTACTTCGGCTCGGTCTATCGCAGCTTCGTGCTGCCGGTCGAGATCGACCAGGAGGCGAGTCAGGCGACGTACGAAGGCGGCGTCCTCGAACTGACACTGCCGAAGCGTCCGGCGGTGGTGGGTCGCAAGCTCGCCATCAAGTAGGGCGCGCGGCCACGCCGCGCCGGCTGCCGCGGGCGGCGCGCATCAGCGGATGCGCGTCGCCGCGTATTCCTCGTCGATGTTGTCGCGAAAGAAGCTCCACGGTGACGACGCGGTCGAAAAGCGTCGCCAGACGTCGGCGCTGACTCCGCCGTAGGCGAATGTCCCGGCAGTGAGTTCGACGACGAGCTTCTTCTCGCGAGCGTCGTAACCGGCGGCGCGCAGGTTGCCGCCGCTCATTCTTTGCATCTCCATCCGCCGCTCCTCGTGGCGTACGGCACACGCCGTACGCCTTATCGGGTTCATTTCTCGACCGGTGGCAGCACCGCGTAGGGCGCGCAATTGCGCAGTGGCGCAGCCACACCGTCCGCATAGAAGACGAGATCGGAGCCGCGGCCGCGCAACTCGAGATTGCCGTTGCTGTAGCGAACGAGCGATCCGGTCGCCCCGGTCGGGATCTGGTAGAGCGTCACGCGCTGCGTGCCCGGCAAGAGGATGCGCGCCTCGCCCTCGGTGAAGCGGACGACGAAGCGCTCGCCATTGAGGTCGCAGGCGAAGGTGGTCTTGGCGAGCTCCTCTTCGCGCTTCTTCTGCGGATTGAGGCTATCGCAGCCGGAGAGCGCGAGGGTGAGCGTGGCGAGCGCCACGCCAACACCGCGGGCGAGGGAGCACGGACGCGGATGCGGCATACCGGAACGCTTTCGACTCGACGAGGGAGCAGGATAGCACCCACCCGACGTGGGCGTGGGCGCACCGCGCGCGGCGATGGCGTGGTCGCAGCCGTGGCTCACGACGGCGGGCCGAAGCGCAGCGTCGGCGGGTAGGAGAGGACCTCCGCGAGGCCGTTCGCGCGCAACGCCTCCTGCCGGGATTGCCACCAGGCGGCGTCGAGAAGATCGGCGTGATGGCGCAGAAAGGCCTCGCGCAGCGCCGGGTCGGTGAGCACGAAGGTGGCGAATTCCTCGGGAAAGATGTCGTGCGGCCCGACCGGATACCACACATCGGCTGACGTCTCGTCGAAGCCTGGCGGCGTCTCGGGAATGCGGCGGAAGCGGCAGTCGACGAGGTATTCGATCTCGTCGTAGTCGTAGAACACGACGCGTCCGTAGCGGGTGATTCCGAAGTTCTTGAAGAGCAGATCGCCTGCGAAGATGTTCACGCTCGCGAGCTCCCGCAGGGCGTCGCCGTAGTCGCGGATCGCCCGTTCGCGCTGCGCGGGGGTGGCCCGCTCGAGGAAGAGGTTGAGCGGCTGCATGCGCCGCTCGATGTAGAGGTGACGCACGATGATGCGGTTGCCCTCCTCCTCGATCTGCGAGGGCGCGACGGCGTGCAGTTCGGCGATGAGTTCGGGGGCGAAGCGCTCGCGCGGAAAGGCGACGTCGGAATATTCGAGGATGTCCGTCATGCGGCCGGCGCGGTCGTGGTGCTTCACGAGCGCGTACTTCTGGCGCACTCTCGCGGCGTCGGTCTCCTTGGTCACCGCGATGCGATCCTTGATGACCTTGAAGACGTACGGGTACGACGGCAGCGTGAAGACGCACATCACGAGCCCGCGGATGCCGGGCGCGACCACGAAGCGGTCGCGCGAATGCGCGAGGTGGTGGAGGAAGTCGCGGTAGAAGAAGTTCTTGCCGCCTTTCTGGAGGCCGACCATCGTGTAGAGCTCGGCGGCGGTCTTCTCGGGCAGCATCGCGCGCAGGAAGCGCACGTACGCCGACGGCACCTCCATATCGACCAGGAAGTACGAGCGATTGGCGGAGAAGAGGAGGGCAAGGTCGCCCAAGTCGGTGAGCAGGGCGTCGATGTACAGGCGTCCCCCGGCATCGTGCTTGATCGCCACTGCGAAGGGAATGGTACGGGTGCCGTTGACGATGCGGCCGACCGCGTACGCCGTCTCGTCGCGGTAGAAGAGCGACGAGAGCACCTGGATCTGGTGGTTGGCCTCGGCGCGCCAAGGGCGCGGCAACTGGGCGCGGAGCGCGTGCACGACGTTGTGGACGTCGCGGCGAAAGTCGGCAAAGCGGGTGCCGAGCGCCATGTCGAGCACGATGTCGACGATCGCGTGGCGTAGATCCGCCTCCTGCGGGTAGTAGCTGCGATACGTCGGTGGATCGGCGTCGATATGCTCGGTCGAGATTGCCGGCCGCACGAAGATGAAACGGTTGTGGAAATACGTGCGCTGCAGGATCTTGCATGAAACCGAATTGAAGAACGTCTCCGCGCATTCCGGCTGCTTGTGGTCGATGAGCAGGCCGATGAAGTGGAGCTTGACACGTTCCCACAGCGCGTCGGCGCCGCTGCCGTCCAGACCCACCGCGCGGAATTCGTGCTCGATGCGCTCGACGGTCTCGTGCACCCGCCGGTCGTAGTAGTCGATGCGATCGTGACCGAGGTGGCGGATTGCGCGCCACTCGCCCGCCTCGAAGTGGCGCTTGGCCGCCCGCGCACATTCGCGAAAGAGGGCGTAGTGGCGATCGAAGCCGTCGCGCAGGGCGAGCGCGATGGCCCGGGCCGCCGCGTCGAGCGTGGTCGGTGCGACGGGGCCGGCAGCGAGCGAGGGGGACGTGGCGTACCGGGTCAAGGGGCGTGGTGTTGTGCGGCAAACGGATAGGGCATGATAGCGGAGTGCTGTTTTCACATTCGTTCCGCAGACCATGGTCCAGCGTGCCGCGCGGCGCGCTCGTCGCCGTGGGCTTGGTCGCTTGGCCGCTCGCGGCGCAGCCCGTCCTGAAATGCGTCGATGCCGCAGGCAACGTGACCTACCAGAACACGCCGTGCGACAAGGGCCAGGCGGCGCGTCCCATCGAGATGCCGAAAGCGGAGAACCGTGACGACACGTCCACGTGGGAGGTGGCGGCGCACGAAGGCAAGGTGGTGGCGGGCATGCCCAAGCGCTGGGTGCTGCGCGCGCGTGGGGCACCCGCCGAGATCCGGGCCGGCGGCCCGCGCGAAGCGGCGAGCGAGGTGTGGCGTTATGTCGGCACGGACGGGGTGCCGTGGCTGGTCGGCTTCCAGGGTGAGCAGGTGACGTGGGTGCGCGAGGATGGCCGACCGTTGCCGGCCGCGGCGAGCGGCGGCGTGCCGGCGACGGCCCCCGGCCCGGCCTCCGTTCCGGCACGGGCGTTGCCGCCGGTGTCGATGGGGACAGCGACGGTCGCACCGCCGCTGCCTGCGCCAGCCAGTGGCCCGGCGCTGGGCAGTGCCGGCACGAGTGCCATCCGTGGTCCGCAGAACCGCCGTTTCGTGATCGCCGGGCGGTATTGCGAGCACGTGTTTGCCGAGATCGGCACCGCCGACCGCGAGGAGCCGCTGGCGGCGACCGGCAATGCGTCGGCGGCCCGGCGCTACGTCTACGAACCGGCGCCGGGAGATCCTGGAATGCGCACCGTCTTCAGTTGCATCGACGGCCGCGTCGCCGATGTCGAACGCATGCTCGTGCGGTGAGCGAATCGCTCACTTGGCCGCTTCGGCCTGCGCCTGCAATTCCTTGACGATGCCGTTGTACGCGGCGATCGTCGCATTGGAGTCGGCAACCGTGGCATTCGCCACCTTCACCGCGGCATCGGCCTTCGCTTCGAGTTCACCGATGAACTTCTTCATGCAGGCCTGCCAGGCGATGACCTCCTTCTCCCACCCACGTTTCTTCTCGTTCGATGCAATTCGGCCAGGATGCGGGTCGGGCTTGCCGCACTCTTTTTCGGCAGCGGCGGGGGCGGTCGAGGCAGGCGCCGGGCCCTGGGCCGCGGCGGGCGCCGGGGCTTGGGCTGCAGCGGGCGCCGGGGTTTGCGCCACGGCAGCGCCGGCAAGGGTGACGCCGAAAAGAGCGGCGACGAGGCGATGGGACGGCATGGGATCGATCCTCCGAAGGGGCAGCGTTGAGCGCGCCATTCTACCGTTCGCCGTAGTCGCCGCACTCCTCGCGGGATGCCAGCAGGCGTCGCTGCCGGCGCCGGCACTCCCTTCGCCGCCGCCTCCGACGAGCGCGGCCCGCGAACCCGCGGCACCGTCCGCCGCGGCGCCGTCGACCGTGGCATTGCCTTCGCTCGACTTTCCACCGGGACCGCTGTACGTCTGCGACGTCGGCGGGAAGTCGACGACCATCGACTACGCGCCCCGCGTCGCCCAGTTGTGCCGCAAGCATCCCGAGATGGGGCCCTGCCAGTACGAGCGCGAACAGTGCCGGGCGCGGGGTGGCCGCGTGTTCACGCAGAAGGGCGAGGAAGTCACGCCCGCCGTCGAGAGCGAGTACGACCGCGTCGTGCGCCGGGTGCGCTTTCGCGCCGACGGCGGTGCCCCGGCCACGAGGTCGAGCGCCGCGACCACGACGGCGGGCGCGCGGTAGGGGCGCGCGCGACGGGCTGCTAGACGTCGCGCGCCGCGAAGGTATTGCACGAGCGGGGATCGCCGGTACTCATGCCCTGCTTGAACCAGCGCGTGCGCTGCGCGGCGGTGCCGTGCGTAAAGGCATCGGGGGCGACGCGCCCCTTGGTGATCATGTCGTCGCCGACCGCCGCGGCGGCGCGCAGGCCCGCCTCGACGTCGTTGGGATCGATGAGGTTGCGCTTCGCGGCGTAGTAGCCCCACACGCCCGCGTAGCAGTCCGCCTGCAACTCGAGTCTGACCGACAGCGCGTTGCGCTGCCGCGCGTCCAGCCGCGCCGCCGTCTGGTCGTACTCGCGCATCGTGCCGAGCTCGTTCTGCACGTGATGGCCGATCTCGTGCGCGATCACGTACGCCTGCGCAAAGTCACCCGGCGCGCCGAAGCGTTGCGCGAGCTCCCGGAAGAACGCGGTGTCGAGATAGACCTTGCGATCGGCCGGGCAGTAGAACGGGCCGGCCGCGGCATTGGCCATGCCACAGGCCGAGGGGTAGGAGCCGCTGAAGAGGACGAGCCGCGGCGCATCGTAGCGCGAACCCATGTTCTTGAAGAGTGCCGTCCAGACGTCTTCGGTGTCACCCAGCGTGCGCTGGACGAAGGCGAGCGCCGGATCGGCCTTCTCGCTGGCCGGTGCCGCCGGTCGCGTGGGCGCTGGGGCCGCCGTCTGGCCCGGCGCGCCGGCGTCCATCATCCCGAGGAACGTGAGCGGATTGACGCCGAAGATCAGGCTCGCGATGACGGCAACGATGAGCGCACCGCCGCCCAAGCGGATGCCGCCGCCACCCATCGGGAAGCCGCCGCCACCGCTGTCGCCGCGACGGTCCTCGACGTTGTCGCTCGGCCGCATGTCGCCCCAGCGCATGGTGTGCTCCTCGTGTTGCCTCGAAAGCCGTACAGTCTACCGGCCGTGCCGATCGAGCGGCAGGTCGTGCGCCGCGGCGCCGTTCACGACGGTGCCTTCCCGGGTGGCGTCACGGCTTGATGCTGCGATACAGGAACGGCAGGCTCACGTCCATCCGGTAGTCGATCGACGAATGGGTGTCGTCGAACTCTTCGTAGGTGTGCGCGATGCCGTGCGCCGTGAGCTCCCGCGAGACGATGCGCGCGCCGAAGTGAAGGTGGTACTGGTCGCGCCAGCCGCAGTCGAGGTAGACGCCGGCGAGCTTCCTGAGGTTGCGGGCGTGGCGTCCGACGAGGTGGATGGGATCATGCTCGCGCCACTTCGCCCAGCGCTTGGCGATGAGTTCGCCGGTATCGAGATCGACCGGCAGGCGGAAGCCGAGCGGCGTTCCCGGATCGGGGTCGTAGGTCGCCGCCATGGCGAGCTCCATGAGCGCGTGACCTTCGGCTTCGGTCATCTTCTCCTTGCGCCACATCGCCTCCAGGAACCGGCGCGCCCGACCGTCGTCGCGGCCGTCGGCCGGAGCCGCTGTCCGCGGTCGCTGCTGCCCCGCGCGCAGCGGCGGCCGTCGATAGCGCGCGAGTTCGTTCAGGAGTCGCGGGAAGTCGGGGAGGTAGCAGAACTCGAAGTAGGCGTCCCCGGAGTGACAGGCGATCGCACCCCAGGTGTCGCTGTACTGCATGCCGTGGATGAGCGCGCCATAGCCGCCGGACGACTTGCCGAAGCACGCCCGGTGCTCGCGTGCGGCCAGCGTGCGGAACTCGCGGTCGACGAACGGCACGATCTCGCGGGTGAGGTAATCGGCGTAGCGTCCCACTGCCTTGCTGTTCACGTACTGGTTGCCGCCCAGGCTCGTGAAGCAATCGGGGAATACGATGATGCACGGCCCCATCCGCCGCTCGGCCACCAGCCGTGCCGCGCGCTCGGGGACGTTCTCGTCGAAGGGACGCCAGTTGACGTGCGCCAGCCCCGACCCCGTGAAGCCGACGAGGTCGACGAGCACCGGGAAGCGGCGGCCGCGTCCGCTCGCCTTGCCGCGCACGGTTCCATCGTGATACCCGGGCGGCAGCCAGACAGCGAGCCGGCGAGTCGTCGGATCGCCCAGTGGATTGCCGACGAGCACCCGCGAATGGTGTTCGACGACGACGACGGTGCCGGGATCGTGCGTGCTGTGTTTGCGGGCCATGCTGGAGTCTCGCCAAAGGGCAACGGCGCCGATTGTGCCTCAACCGCCCGGCACGCCGCGCTTCGCGCCTGGCGCCTACCGCGCCAGTGCGCGGCGGACCTCACCCACGCTGCGCTGCGCGCCCAGGTCCTTCTCATCGCGCCGGACGGTGAACCCGGTGAGATCGAAGTCGTCGGGGAGGCTCGCGCGACGCGGTGCGAAGCTGGCGCGGCCGTCGAGAGTGATCACCTCCCTGCGGCCGGGGACCGGAGTCCCTTTGCTGTCGACGGGGCGGAAATCGAGTTTCAGGGTGAACGCGACGTCGTCGCGCGTCGCGCCGGGGCGCACGTTGCCGGTCATCCGCCACGGCGGGCCGTACAGGATCGCGGCATTGGGCGCTGCCGTGCGGATGTAGCGGGCGTCGCTTCCCGCCTTGATCGCCCGCGGCGCGGTCACGTCAGCCGGCGGCCCGATCACGCCTTCGTCGAGGAGCAGCGCCGCGAGCTGCGCGGACATGATCGGCATCGAGATCATGATGTCGAGCACCGGGGCGTCCGCGGGAAATTTCTCCTTGGTGCGCAGCGCGATGCCATCGACGCCGATCAGCGCGACTTCGCCGCTGCGGGTCTTGCCGCGCGCGGTCTCGCGATACGTCGCGTGGACCTCGTCGTTTTGCGCGATCTCCAGTGTGTAGGTAGCCCGAAAGCCCGGAGCGCTGACCGTCAGGTCGAGCGTCGAGAAGAGCGTCCAGCGTCCCTTGGCGCAGAGCGCCGAGTAGGGCGTGGGGCCGCACTGACGCTGGTCGATGCCGGGGAGCGTGGTATCGCCGGGGGCGGGAAGGAGCGATGGTGCCGGCAGCGCGGCGGCAGGCGGTGGCCCGCCACCCGGAGCGGGGATCAGGCGCGAAGCGCCGGGCAGGTCGGTGGAGGGTTGTGGAAGGTTGAACTGCCCGGATGCGGCGAGCGGCACGAGCAGCGCGGCGGCCAACGCGACGCGGCAGGATCGAAGGAAACGCAACGTCGACGGACACGGGCCCACGGCATCGATTCTACCGATGGCGTGGGCCCGCCGGCGGTCACGGCGCGCAGACGGCGCGCGGTAGCCGACGAGTGCGCTTGCGGCTCACGCCATTGCGGTCTCGGGCTGGCTCGCCGGTACCGCGAGGACCTGCGCGGTGGCGTTGATCACCGCAGCGATGCGACCGACGTCGCGCAACTGCTGCACGGTGAGACCGGTTTCCTTCAGCAGCCGATAGTGCGACTGTACGCAGAACTCGCATTTGCCGACGATCGATGCCGCGAGCGCATACAGTTCGAAGCTCGGTCGATCGACGCCGCCGTGGTTGGCGTAAGCGTTCATGCGCAGCTCGGCCCGCATCGACTTGAGATCGGCATCGTCCGCCATCTCCACGAACGGGTACCACACGTTGTTCATGCCCATCAGCGATGCCGCGGTGAGCGCCGCCTGCTGGTGCGTGGGGTCGAGCGCGCCTTCGCTGCAGATGGCGTCGACGATCGCCCCGCTTCGGGCGGCGACCGCCGCCGCCAGCGCGGCGCCGACCGCATGTTGCGGCGTGAGGCTGGAGCGCGCGATGACCGAGTCGAGATTGAGGCGAATGTCCTTCGCGTAATCCGGCAGCCGTGCCTTCAGCGTCTGGATGAATTCCATGTCGGG
This sequence comes from Burkholderiales bacterium, assembly GCA_039807685.1. Classification (GTDB taxonomy): domain Bacteria; phylum Pseudomonadota; class Gammaproteobacteria; order Burkholderiales; family Casimicrobiaceae; genus VBCG01. The sequence continues at coordinate 33,895 of JBDHRR010000010.1, read as the reverse complement.
TCTCCTCTCGTCGTCGCCCTACAGCGTGGTGCCGCCCACCGCGCGATTGCAGGGGCAAAGCTCGTCGGTTTGCAGGCCGTCCAGGATGCGCAGGATCTCTTCGGGATTGCGGCCCACGTTGAGGTTGTTCACCGAGACGTGCTGGATCACGTTGTCCGGATCGACGATGAAGGTCGCGCGCAGCGCCACGCCCTCGGCGGGGTCGCGCACGCCCAACTGGTCGACGAGCGAGCCCGTCACGTCGGCGAACTGGTAGTGGTTGAGGCCCGTGAGGTCCTTGTGGTCACGCCGCCAGCCGAGCTTGGCGAACTCGTTGTCGGTCGATCCGCCGAGCACGACTGCGTCGCGGTCCGCGAAGTCCGCGGCGAGCCTGGCAAAGCCGACGATCTCGGTCGGGCAGACGAACGTGAAGTCCTTGGGGTAGAAATAGATGATCTTCCACTTGCCCGGGAACGACGCCTCGGTGATCGGCTCGAATGCCGACTGGCCGTTCTCCTCGTGATGGTTGAAGCCGGGCTTGACCCCGACGACGCGGAAGGATTCGAGCTTCTGGCCTACGGTCTTCATGAATCGACTCTCCTTGGGTTGTGGCGCCCGGGCCGCTCGATGGCGCTTCCGGGCTCATAGGAATGAGAACGATTCGTATGTTATAGAACGAGCATCGATAATGCAATTTGTTTATGTGTATGGCCGCGATAGCGACCGTCTATCGCTCGCTCGCCTGCGTGGGATATTGCCCTGCTGGCGATCCCGCGTTCGCCATGGCAATTGATTGGGGCGGCGGCCGAGCGCCGCGCCGACGGCACGCGCCGCGCCGGCGCGCTATCGCTTCTTGCCGCCCTTCTTCGCGCCGTCCTTCTTCGCGGCCTTGGCCTCCTTCTTCCGCTTCTTCTTCTCCTTCGCCTTGTCCTTCTTTTTCTTCTTCTTCGATTTCGCGAGGAGGCTACCGCGGCACTTCGGCGATCCGCAGTGGCAGGCGAACCGGTCGCGCTCTTCCTTGGTGAGCTTGCCGTCGATCGACAGGCGATAGTCGTAGCTCAACTCGGTGCCCGGCTCGATGTGCTTGCGCGCCTGGATGTAGACGCGGCTGTCCTCATCCTCGTAGGTCTCGCAGTTCGGCGAGCACGAGTGATTGATCCAGCGCGCGGCGTTCCCCTTCACGCGGGCGTCGATCACGCGGCCGTCGTCGAGTTCGAAGAGGAACGTGTGCGACGGGTCGTCGGGATCGCTGTCCGGGCGCTCCATCGCGTCGTCCCACGTGGTGCGCTCCCCCTTGTACTCGATGATCGTCTCGCCGCGGGCGATCGGCGCGGCGGCGAACACGCCCCGACCGTGGATGGCGGAGCGGCGTACGGCATACAGCTTGCGAGGGGCGGTGGCGGGCATGGAGCGGGCTGGATCCGTCGGATCGAAGGAAAGGGAGGGGCGATTCTCGCATGTCGCCGGCACCGGGCCGTCCCAAGCCGCTGACTGCGCCCCCTTGGAGTGAAGCGAGCGTGGGGGTCGTTCATCGCAGCCTCCAAGGGCGCTTCACAGGAGACGCAGAGGCACAGAGAAAGCCTGCCGTTTCTCCGCGTCTCGGCGTCTCTTTGTGAAGCCTTTCGTCAGCGGCGCCGGGCCGTCCCAAGCCGCTGACTGCGCCCCCTTGGAGCGAAGCGAGCGTGGGGGCGTGCAACTCAGGCGAGGAGCGCGATCACCAGCGGGGTGGTGATCGCGGCGACGACGGTGGTCAGCACGAGGCTAGCCGCGACCGGCCCTTCGAGCGCATCGAACTGCCGCGCCATGAGATAGACGTTGGCGCCCACCGGCATCGCCGCCATGGTGACCACGACTTGCGTCTCGCGCGCCGGCAGACCGAGACCCCAGGCGACGCCCAGCACCGACAGCGGAAAGAACGTCATCTTGAGGATCGCGATGGCGACACTGTGCTGCCATCCCTTGCGCACGCCGAATTCGGACAGGCCCATGCCGAGCACGATGAGCGACATCGGCACTGCCGCCTGCGCGATGAGCGCGAGCGTATCGTCGACGACAGCCGGCAGCGGCAGGCCGGTGAAGCCGAAGCCGGTGCCGAGGAGGATCGCCGCGACGATCGGATTGGTCACGACGTCGCGCGCAGTACGCGCGATGCCGCGTACCGACAGGTCCCGGTTGCGCGCCCACTCGATCGACACCGTCACCACCGTCCACAGCAGGAACGAATTGAAGATGAGAATGAGCGAGACCATCGGCAGCGACGTCTCGCCGAGGGCGACCTTGGCGATCGGGATGCCGAGCAGGACGTTGTTGCTGAAGATCGTGCCCATCCCGAATACCGACTGGCCGACGCCGTCCATGGCGAAGGCGTGGGCGGCGAAGCGGCGGGCCACGACGTAGGTGATCGCGCAGCCGCCGAAGTAGGCGATGAGCAGCCGGGAGTCGACCAGCGACAGGTGCGAGACGTCGCTCATGAGGCGGAAGAGCAGCGCCGGTACGGCCACCGCGAATACGAATCGCGTGAGGGCATCGGACACCACCTTCGGCCAGTGGCCGAAGCGCGACAGCGCGTAGCCGATGCCGACCAGCAGGAAAAGCGGCGCGGTGAGCGCTGCGATGCTCCCGAACGAGCGCAGGGTGTCGGTCGCCATCGCGCGATCGGAGCGGCCGGCGCCGTCAGACGAGGTCGCGCAACGTGAGCGTCTTGCTCGCCCCGGTGTCGAGCGTGAAGCGCAGCGTGCTCCCGGGTGCGCCGCGCAGGCGCAGGCGCAGTGCGGCCAGCGACACCGCCGTGGCGCGCGTGCCGTCGACCGCGACGATGAGGTCGCCGGGCGCGAGCCCGGCGGCCGCGGCGGGTCCGCCCGGCACCACGTCGACCACTTCGATGCCGCGCTCGCCGCGCTCGATCCACATGCCGGCGCGGTCGTAGACGTCCGGGCTCGCGAACGCCGCGTTGCGCGCGAGGTGGAGGGCACGGTGCGGCAGGTCGAACACGACGTCGAAGCGACGCAGCACCGCGTTGCCGATGCTGCCGGCGACATCCGGCTCGGTGAACACGCCGGCGCCCTCGGTCACGATGGCGGTGACGGGCCCGGCGACCTCGATGTCGCCGAGCGCGAGGGTGGTCGCCCTCGCGACCGTGGCGTGCACGCGGCCGGCGGCGCTCGCGCCGGTCACGGCGACGATCCCGTGCAGGCGGTCGGCAATCCCGTGCGCCGCCGCGAACGAAGGCGCGAGGGTGACCGAGCCGCGACTGCCGGTATCGACGCGGAACGTACCCGCGATGCCGTCGATGCGAGCGTCGATCCGCGGCGCCTTGAAGGGGGCCACCAGCGGCAACGTCGTACCGCGCTCGCTGCGCCGATAGTGCGCAGGATCGTGGAGCGTGGCGCGCAAGCGTGCGTAGTCGAGCTTCACGACGACGCGCCGGAAGATCTCCGCACCGAGCACCCCGCCGATGTCGTCGGCGCCTTCCACCCGGCGCAGGAAAGCAGCGAGATCGAGCATGGCAAAAGCCTGGCGCTCGAAGACGGCGCCACCGAGGTTCAGGCGCGCTACCCGGACGAGCGCGGCGTCACCTGCCCTGGTCGATCCGGCGTTGGTGCCGAGCGTGGCGGCGACGCTGGGGAGCAGCACGTTGCTGCCACCGCTATCGACGAGCAGGCGCACGCGGCGGCCGTCGAGCAGAGCCTCGACGAACAGGTGGCCGTCGACGAACGCGAATGGCAGCTCGACGGCGTCGCGCCCGGCGGGGAAGGCGAAATCCGGCGCGGGCGGCGGCGGCCGGGTCAGGCGTCCCGGCGGCAGCGGTGCGTTGAACGTCATGCGCTCGACGGTGACGAGTTCGTCGCGCTGGCCGCCGTCGCGCGATGCGCGCATGCGAAACGGAACCCATACTCCATTCACCTCGCGCAGATCCATGTACTGCTCGGTGCGGACGGCGATTGCTTCGCGCTCGACCAGCCGCTCGATGAGGTGCGTCTCGGTATTGATCCACAGCTCGAACGGTCGCCCGCCCTCGGGGGTGATGCGAACGACGTCGAAGACCGCGCCGTCGGCCTCGGCACGCTCCTTGTAGGTGATGCGTCCGGGCGCGCGCTCGGGATACCAGAAGGCGAGGCGATCGCGATAGGCGGCGTTCACCGCGAGTTCGCGCGCGGTGGCGTCGGGCTCGTCCTGCGTGTCGCCGGTCGCGTCCTGCACCCAGGCGCCATGCGCATCGTAGCCCGCGGCGCCGGTGACCGGGCCCATCCCGTACACCACCGTCGAATACCCGGTAACGAGATCGCTCCAGCGCTCGGCGCGTCCGGTCAAGGGGCCCGCGGTGATGCTCACCTCGCTGTGCTGGGTGCGCAGCGCATCCCATGCCGCGCCGCCGCTCGCCGCTTTGGCCTGCGCGAGGACGGTGCGCGGATCGGGCGGCGGCGGGCCGCCGAGTTGCGCCACGGCGCGCGGCGCCGCGGTGGCGAGAACGCCAAGGCCGAAGGCGCGGACGACGGCGCGCCGAGCTGTTTGCCGGTCTCGCTGGGTGGGTACCGTCACGGGCGAGCTACGCGGGCGCGCCGGCGGCCGACTGCCGGACCCCGAGCGAGTCGAGGGCGGCGCTTACCGCGCGATCGAACAGCGGGACCGGCTCGACGACCAGCGCGACGAGTCCCGCGCCGATCTCGTAGGCGAGCTCCTCGGGCGAATAGACGAACGCCCGTGCCCGGGACCGGCTGGTGAAGAGGTACTTGGTACGCAACGGGCTCACCCACGTGAGCCGGGCGTTGACCGCCTGCCCCTCCTTGGTGAACGCGAGCCAGGTGCCGACCGCCATCTCGTTGACGTAATCGTGCACACTCACCTTGGGCAGCGGGACCGGTACCGGCGCCGGCGCCGCGCCGGCGGTCGGCGCATCCTTGACCGTCCTGATCGCGGCGATATGCAGTTCGTAGAGGGACTCGAGGAAGGCGCGGCTGCGGTCGGGTGGCGTCCCCACCGCGGCCGCGCCCTTGCGCAACGCACCGATGAGCGACGGAATCATCTTGGTGAGGCGGGCCTTCTGCGCCGACCGCTCCTTGGCGACGATGCTCCACAAGAGATCGTCGAGCGTCTTCACGGCCATCGCACTCGCCTCGCCGTCGACCCCATGCTCGCGGCGCAGTAGCGTGAGGTAATCGGCCCAGGTCGTTTCGACGAAGCCGCGCACCTCGAACGGCAGCTCGGTACCGGCGAGACGATCGCGAAAGAAGGCCCGCACCTGCGAACGATCGGCTTCGCTCGCCTCCGCATCGAGCGCCGCCTCGACGTCGACCGACGACGCCTGCGTGACCTTCTGGCGTTCGGCGTCGATGAACGCCACGAGTCGCGCATTGGCTGCGCGAAAGACTTCGACGTCGATGTCGAAGGTCTGGCAGATATCGCCGACGATCTCGCTCGCCAATGCTCCGAAGCCGCGCTGATAGGCGTCGTCGGCGGTGGCGCCGACGGCGGCTTCGGCGAGATTGTCGAGAAGGGCGCGCGCGGGATGCGACTTGTCGGAAAAGAACTGACGATCGAGGAGCGCCGCCTTGACGATCGGCACCTGCAAGCGCCCGAACAGGCTGCGCTGCGCCTCCGGAATCGACGGATCGCGGAAGATGTAATCGAAGAGGAGCGCGATCACGTCCATCGTGATGCGATCCGCATCGGAGTCGATCTGGTCGCCGACCGCCGCTCGCAGGTGCGGGATGAGGTTGATCGGTACCACCACGCCGTCGGCGGTGCCTGGTGCGGCGGGCGGGGCCGCCCGAGCGAGCGCGACCGGCAGGTCGAGTTGCTGCCAGCGCGCGAGGGTCGCGAAGAGCGGCGTGGCGGCGCCAAGCGCGAGCAGCGGATCGAGGGATGGGAAGGCGCCCTCGGGATGCAGGCTCGCGGATGCCGGCTCCGCTGCCATCGGCGCCGCCGGTGAGGCCTCGATGCCTGTTGGCGCATCCGCACGGGACGTATCGCCGGCTGCGGTGCGCGCGATCGCATCGGGCGGCATCGCGTTGGCGAGGGCGGCAAGACCGGCGAGGATCCGGGTGGCCGACATCTCTTGCGCGCGATCGGTGGCGACCGGGGCGATGCTGCGCACCGGCGGGGCCTTGTCGGCAAACACGAACGCGGGCGCCGCGTCCGGATTCGCGAGCTCCGGCACCACGACGTCCTGCGGCAGGCCGGGGGCGGCGCCCTCGATCATCTTGCCGAACGTCGACAGGAGTTCGCGATCGTCGTGCGGGCGCCATTCGCTGCGCGCGCGCAGCGCCGCCTTGATCTCCGGCAGGACGCCGCGATCGGCGAGGAAGCGATTGAGCGTGACGTAGAGCTTGTTGATCTCGGGCGTGAGGTCGGCGAGCACGCGCTCCATGAACGGTCGCCACGTGCGGGGATTGGGATAGATCTTGCGCGCCGACGCGCCGACCGCATCGAGGATGTAGGAAACGGCAAACGGATTGTCGCTGCCCGCGCCGCGCTCACCCAGCAGCGTTTCGACACGCAGATCGAGGGCCGCGATCTCCCGTTGCGTGAAGCGATCGAGGAAGCGCGTCGCATCCTTGAGCGCGGCCTGGCGATCGTGATCGAAGGCGGTCAGGACGCGCAGCGTCGCCAGCGAGGCGTCGGCGTCGGGACGCCGACCCTTGCGCCGCGTCCCATCGACCACGCGGCGCTCGAAGAGCTCGCACAGCGTATGGTCGAATTGCTCGAGCCATTGCGGCTGCTGCTTGCGAAAGAGTTCGACCTCGCCGTCCGGAATGTGGCTGACGCTCTCGAAGAGATCCTGCATCTCGGCCAGCGAACCGCGAATCACGTCGAGCAGGCGCAGACGGTACTGCGCGAAGCAAGCGCGCAACAATGCGCGCCCTTCTTCGAGGGCGGCGGGGGAGAGCGCGTTAGGAGTGTCCGCTGCGGTGGCGCGTACGCCGTAGGTGGGCCCGGGCATGGGGGAGCATTCTACTTCGTGCGCTCCGGGTCCCCGTCGACGACGGTCGGATCGAGGTGCACCGCTGGTCGGCCACGGGAGGATGGCGCCGCTCGCCTCGCCAACCCGCCAGCATGGCGGACCGATCGTACGGATTGCGGGGGCCCGTACAATGGCGGCTCGCAACGTCATGGACATTCCCGGTACCCTGGTCGCAGTGACGGTCGGCGCCTACTGGTTCGGAGTGGGCGCGATGATCGTCCGCGTCCGCCGTCAATCGCGCAAGCACGCCGCCCGCGCGGCCGACGTGCTGCCACGCCAGCCCGTCGAGCAGGTGCTGGGACTCATCTGGGTGCCACTGGTCGCGGCGTGGATCGCGCTGCCCTGGCTCGCGCTGTCCCGTGTCCTGCCGCCGTTCGGATTGCCGGCGTTCACACTCGCTCCCGCGTATGCGGTGCTGCGCCACGGGGCGGCGGCGGTCGCCATCGTCTGCCTCGCGCTGACCGTCAAATCCTGGGTGCGCATGGGCCGGCACTGGCGCATGGCCGTAACCGACGACGAGCAGACCCTCATCACCGACGGCACGTTCACGCGCGTTCGCCATCCCATCTACGCGCTCTCGATCCTGCTCATGGCTTGTACGATGGTCGTGGTGCCGACCGTGCTCATGGTGACGATCGGTGCGATGCACATCGTGCTGATGGTCATCAAGGCGCGCATCGAGGAACGCCACCTGCTGGTGAAGCATGGTACGAGCTACGCCGCCTACGTGCGGCGCACCGGCCGTTTCCTGCCGCGTTCGCGCTGCAGCGACGAAGGCGCGGGTCCGGTGCGATAATCGTCGTCATCCGTGGCGAGTTCCGCGACCGTTTCCATTGCCACTTTCGTGCTTCGCCCGTTTCGCTGTACCCGCGTGCTCGATGTCGTCCCCTGGTCATGGCGGGAACGTCGTGCGCAATGAGGGGCCGGTTCAATCTCTTCCAGGCGGCCATGCTGCACTGGCGCGACCTGTATCCGTACAACGCGGTGCACGTCGCCGAGTTCCCGGGGACGCCCGACGTGGCGCGGCTCACGGCAGCGATCGAGACGCACCTCGCGATGACGGGCATCGGCCGCCTCGCGCTCGATACCCGGCGTCGACGCTACGACTACACGGGTGATCCGGTGCGGATCGCCCTGCCGATCCATGAAGCCGACGGCGACGCGCCAGGGGTGCTCACCCGCGAGATCGAACGGCAGTTGAACGAGCCATTCACCGCGGCGCCGGGAGAGCCTGGCTACGAGCCACTGCGCTTCTTTGCGGTCCGCAATGACGGCTCGTTCCACCTCGGCGTCGCCTACGATCACGTCATTGCCGGCGGCGACTCGGTGGTGGCGCTGCTGCAGGGCGTTGCCGCCCGCTACGAGGGCGGCTGCCCTGACGCGCAGCCCCCCGCACTCTATCCGCGCGGCTACGCCCGACTGTTCCTTCGGCACCCGCTGGCCTTCTGCGTCGGCCTGTATTTCCTTCCCTGGCTGCTGCTGCGTTCGCGGCGCCTCGTCCGGCCGCGGTATCCGTATGGGGAGAGCAACCACAATGCCTTCACCTCGATCGAGTTCGTGCCCGAGGTGTACGCCGCGGTACGACGCACCGCCAAGCGCTGGGGCGTGACGCTCAACGACCTGCTGCTCGCGATGCTCCTCGGCGCGCTCGCCGGCGAGGTTCCGGATCGACTGGCGGCGACGCGCCGACGCGAGATCGGCATTGCCTCGGTCGTCAACCTGCGCGGCGAACTCGAGGGGCCGCCGCGTGACGTATTCGGACAGTTCCTGAGCTCGTTTTTCGTGTCGCACCTCGCGCCGCCGGGGATATCCCTCGAGACGCTCGCACGCGACGTCCACGTGCAGACGCAACGGATGAAGCGGCGCAAGCTCTATCTGCAAACGCTCTGGCTCCTGGGTGGAGTCGGGCTCGCATGGCGCTGGATGACGCCGGGACAGCGCGCGAGGTTGTACGCCAAGGCGTATCCCGTGTGGGGCGGCATCTCGGCGCTCGACGTCGAGGCGTTGTGGCGCGCCGGCGGCCCGGCGGCGCCAGTCCTCCATTATCTGCGTGGCATCTCGACCGGACCCTTCTCGCCACTGGTGCTGGCGCCGGCGTCGGTGGGGGCATGCCTGCACATCGGCGTTTCGTGGCGGCCCAGCGCCTTCACGCGCGAGGATGTCGCCCGCATCACGGGGGCGATGCAGGCAAGCGCTCGCGCGCTCGCCGCGGCATGAATCCGGGCGTCCAGCCCGCATTCGAACGCCCCGTTACGGGCGCCGCACTGCGGGCGAAGACGCGACGTCGGCTGGCGGCAACAAGGAATCGGTGGCGGATCCCGGTGGCCCTCGCGCTCTGCGCCCTGCTGGTGGCGTGCGCGGCGCCGTGGCGCGCGCCCGAGGACGCCACGCGGCAGCGCGCGGTGACGCCCGCGCTCGCCGAGCGGATCCTCGCCATCGATCCGCTGCGCGTCACGGCAGCCGACGTGCACCTGCTGGCGCAGGGACCCGCTCCACGCATCATGCTGCTGCACGGTGGTATCTATCCCGTCTACCTCGTGATGCAGTCGTTCGGCGAGTTCCTGGTGGGGATGGGCTATCCGGAAGCGCGCATCCGCCAGCCGGGTGACGGCGCGTGGTCGTACAGCCCCTACGAGGATGCGAGCCGGCTCGCCGGCATCGTCGCCTGGTACGTCGAGAAGGACGGCATGGCGCCGCTGCTCATCGGGCACAGCCAGGGCGGCATGCAAGCGGTCAAGGTGCTGCACGTCCTGGCGGGCGAATATGGTGCCGAGGTGGCGGTATGGAATCCGCTCACCGATCGTCCCGAGGACCGGGTGGCGATCGTCGATCCGCTGACCGGTCGATCGCAGCCGGTGGTGGGCCTGCGCATCGGCTATGCCTCGGCGCTGAGTGCCGGCGGCGCGGCGTTCCTGTTGCCGAACCAGTGGAGCATGCTCGGCAGGCTCGGCGACATCCCGGATACCGTCGAGGAGTTCACCGGCTACTGGATTGCCATCGACCTCGTCGCGTGGACCTTCCCCGGCACCGAGGACCTGCGCGACTTCAGGGCGAGCGGTCGCGCGCGGGTGCGCAACGTCACGCTGTCGGCGGCCAACAACCACATCTTCCTGCCCGTCGCCGCCGACGTCCCCGGCCGCGCTGACGAGCGGGCGTGGATCGAGGCCTACGTTCCGGGAACCGCCAGCCCCCCTCCGGCGGACGCCGGCCCGAACCTCCCGTGGCTCGCCGACGTCTGGTACGCCGTCAAGAAATTCTGGGCGATGGAAGCGCAGCGCCAGCTTCGAGCGCAGCGTGCCGGCGCGGCGCGGCGCACCGGCACGCTAGAATAGCGGCCTTTCGTCGCGGGCCAGGCCGGCGACGGTGCGGCGTCACGAGCGCTCGCGCCGGCGTCCGTGGGTTGCGCGGACCCGATCTTTCGACGGTGGAGCGAGCAGCAACGATGACGCAAGCAGGGACAGCCCCATCGACACTGGCCGGCAAGGTGGCCCTCGTCACCGGCGCCGCCCGTGGCATCGGCCGCGCGGTGGCGCACAAGCTCGCGACGGCCGGTTGCGACGTCGTCGTCAACTACTACAACAGCGCCGAACCGGCCGAAGCGCTGTGCGCCGAGATCCGCGGCCTCGGTCGCCGGGCGCTGGCGGTGCAGGCGAGTGTCGGCGTGCCCGACAGCGTCGACGAGCTGTTCGCGGCCATCGACCGCGAGTTCGATCACGTCGACATCGTCGTCTCCAATGCGGCGAGCGGCGTCCTGAAGCCGGCCCTGGAGATGACGCTCAAGCACTGGCGGTGGTGCCTCGAAACCAATGCGCTGGCGCTCAACCTCCTCGCGCAGCGCGCGGTGCCGCGCATGCGGGGCGGCGGGCGCATCGTCGCCCTGTCGAGCCTCGGCGCGCAGCGCGCGATGCCGGGCTACGGTTTCGTCGGGGCGTCGAAGGCGGCGCTCGAGGCGCTCGCCCGCGCGCTCGCGCAGGAACTGGGTCCGCGCGGCATCCGCGTCAACGTCGTGAGCGCCGGCGTCGTCGACACCGATGCGCTTGCATATTTTCCCAATCGCGACGAACTGCTCGCGAATTTTGCCGCGCGCACGCCGGCGGGACCGGTGCTGACGCCGGATGATGTCGCCGCTGCCGTGTACCTGCTCTGCCTGCCCGAAGCGGCGATGATCAACGGTCACACGCTGGTCGTCGACGGCGGTTTCGCGATCTCGGGATGAGCGCGGCAGCGATGATGAGCTCCGGACTGGCTGGCAAGGTCGCGCTCGTCACCGGCGGCAGTCGCGGCATCGGCCGCGCGATCGTCGAGATCCTCGCCGCCGACGGCGCCGCGGTCACGTTCTTCTATCGCGGCCAGCACGAGGCCGCGCAGGCGCTGGTCGCCGCCGAGGCCGCCAAGGGCCACGCCGTGGCCGCGACGCCGGTCGACGTGCGGGACATGGCCGCGTGCACGCAGGCGGTCGAGGCCATCGTCGAGCGCAGCGAGCGTATCGACGTGCTGGTGAACAACGCCGGCCTCATCCGCGACAATCCGCTCGCCGGCTTCTCCGATGAGGACGTCGCCGACGTGCTCGCCACCAACGTGACCGGTGTCTTCAACGTCACGCGCGCGGTCGCGCCATACATGATCTCGCGCCGCCGCGGGCGCATCGTCAACATCTCGTCGGTGTCCGCCGAGAAGGGCGGGCGTGGGCAGACCAATTACGCCGCGAGCAAGGGCGCGATCAACGCCTTCACCCGCGCGCTCGCCGTCGAGCTCGCGCCGCGCAGGATCGCGGTGAATGCGGTGGCGCCCGGCGTCATCGATACCGAGATGTCGCAGGCGGTGCGCGACCTTGCCGGCGACGAGGTGAAGGCGCGCATCCTGATGAAGCGATTCGGCACCACCGCCGAGGTTGCCAACGCCGTGTGGTTCCTGGCCTCCGATCTGGCGAGTTACATCACCGGGCAGGTCCTCACCGTCGATGGCGGATTCAAAATGGAATGAGAGGGAAGCATGGCTACACCCATTACGCAGGCTGACATCGACGCGGTGTTCCCCACCGTGGCGGAGACCATCGCCGACGCACTCGGCGTCGACGTCGAGGAGGTGAAGCCCGACGCTTCGCTGATCGTCGACCTCAACGCCGAATCGATCGACTTCCTCGACATGGTGTTTCGTCTCGAGCGTGCCTTCAAGGTGAAGATTCCGCGCGGCAAGATCGTCGAGAATGCGCGCGGCACGCTCTCCGAAGCGGAGTTCGAGCAGAAGGGCATCGTCACCGACGTCGGCATGACGCGATTGAAGGCGTACCTCGCCGAAGTGCCGGCGGAGCGGTTCAAGACCCCGCTCAAGGTCGCCGACATTCCGCGGCTGTTCACCCCCGAGACCTTCAGCAAGCTCGTGGTGCAGGCGCAGCGCGAAGCGGCAGCCGCGAGCTGATCGCACCGACCCGCGTGCGGCGCGCCACGGGCGGGCCGCGCTCCGTATGACACACCACTTCGCAGCCTTTTCGTTCGTCGATCGCATCGACGTCTTCGAGCCCGCCACACGGGCTCGCGCGACGTTCGCGATTCCGGCGCAGGTCGACGCCTTTCCGTCGTGCCTCGTCGCCGAGGCGGTGGGCCAACTCGCGGCCTGGGTCGCCATGGCCAGGATCGATTTTCGGGGCCGTCCGGTGGCGGCACTCGCCAACGAAACGCGCTTCCTGCGTTCGGCGCGTCCCGGCGATACGCTGGCGCTCGCGGTCGAGATCGAGCACTGCGACGACGAGGCAGTCGCCTATCATGGGCACGCCGACATCGGCGGTGTGCGGGCGATCGAGCTCGTCGATTGCCTGGGGCCGATGCTGCCGCTCGACGAGTTCGACGACCCGGCGGCGCTGCGCGCGTGGTTGGGCACGCTCGTCGGGAGCGGCGCCACGCCGGGGCGCTTTCGCGGCATCGATCTGGCCGCCCCGGTCGCCGAACCGGCGGCGGGTTCCGGGGTCGCGCAGGCAGTGCTCGAAGTCCCGCGCAATGCGGCCTTCTTCGACGATCACTTTCCGCGGCGCCCGGTGTTTCCGGCGACCCTGCTGCTCGATGCGCAGATCGCGGTGGCGCTGCGCCTTGCGCGCACTTCGGGGCCGTGGGCGAGCGACACCGCCCTCGCGCCGCGGCGCATGACGCACGTCAAGGTACGCGCCTTCACGCCGCCGGGCAGCACGCTGCGGCTGTCGGCGCAGTTGCGCGACGTGGTTGACGACGAGGGCACGTTCCTGCTGACGGCGGAAGGCGAGGGCCGCACCGTGGCCACCGCGCGCGTCGTCATCGGCCCCGCGCCGTCGGGGCAGGGGGTTGCGCCATGACGACGCCGGCCCGCCGCCGGGTCGCCATCACCGGCATCGGACTCGTGACGCCGGTCGGCAACGACGTCGCCACGACCTGGCGGGCGCTCCTCGCCGGGGCGAGCGGCGGTGCGCCGATCACGCTCTTCGACGCCGGGGGATTTTCCACGCGCATCGCCGCCGAGGTCAAGGATTTCCGCAACACGCTGGTCACCGACCGCCGACTGCTGAAGCTCACCAATCGTTCGCATCGCTTCGCGCTCGAGGCCGCCGAACAGGCACTCGCCGACGCCGGCGTGCGCCCGACGCCGGACACGGCCACGCGCTGGGGCTGCGCTGTCGGCGCCGGCATGATGACTGCGGACTTCGCCGACCTCGAGCGCACGCACGCGCACGCCGCGGCCGACGGCGAGCTCGACGCCGATCGCCTGCTCACCGACGATGCGGCCAACGATCCGCTCGTCTTCTGCCGCGGCCAGGCTGCGCAGGGCCTTGCCCTCCTCACGCGCCGCCATGGCATCGAAGGCTATGCGACGTCGGTGCACACCGCCTGCGCCTCCGGCGGGCAGGCGCTGGGCACCGCGCTCAAGGTGATTCGCCGCGGGGTCGTCGACCGCGTGCTCGCCGGCGGCTTCGATTCGATGATCAGCCCGATCGGCATCAGCGGCTTTTGCCTCCTCTCGGCGCTGTCGACCGACAACGACACGCCAACGCGCGCGAGCCGGCCATTCGACGCCACCCGCAACGGCTTCCTCCTCGGTGAGGGTGCCGGCTTCGTCGTGCTGGAGGAGTGGGACGCTGCGCGGGCGCGCGGTGCCCGCATCTACGCCGAACTCGCCGGCGACGGCAATTCGCTGTCGTCGTATCGGATCACCGATTCGCCGCCGGACGGCGACGGTCCGATCCAGGCGATGCGCGCCGCGCTGGCCGATGCCGGCGCGACGACCGACGACATCGACTACGTCAATGCGCACGGCACCTCCACGCTGATGAACGACCGCAGCGAGACAGCGGCGCTGCACGCGGTCTTCGGTGCGCGCGGGCGCAGCGTTCCGGTGAGTTCGACCAAGAGCACGATGGGACACCTCATCGCGGCTGCCGGCGCGGTCGAGGGAGCCGTCTGCGCGCTCGCCATCGCTCGCGGGGAAATCCCGGTGAATGCGAACCTCGGCAGCCGCGACGTCGATTGCGATCTCGCGCTGGTGACCGCACCGCGCGCCGGGCGGATCCGCGCCGCGCTGTCGAATTCGTTCGGCTTCGGCGGCTCCAACAGCTGCCTCGTGCTGCGCCACCCCGAGGAGGTCGACGGCCGGCCGGGCGGGCGCGGCGAGGAGATGGCGTCGTGACGCGCGTGGTGATCACCGGCAGCGGCGCCGTCTGCGCGGCGGGGCGCGAGCCCGCGGACATTCTCGCCGCGGTACGCGCCGGGACCTCGTCGCTGCGCCCCATCGCCCAGTGGGATCCCGCGCACTGGCCCACGCAGATTGCCGGCGAGATCCCCGACTTCAATGCGCGGACGCTGGTCGACGACCGCAAGCTGCACAAGCTCATCCGGCGTACCGACCTCGTCGGCCTCTACGCCGCCGGCCGCGCGCTGGCGCAATCCGGGCTCGTCGCGCACCGCGACGCCTTGCCGGCTGACGCGGCGGCAAGTTACTCCGACCGCTGCGGCGTGGTCGTCGGCTCCGGCGGCGGCAATTTCGAGAACCAGTACGACTACTTTCCGCTGATGACGCAGGCGGGTGGCAACCTTGGCACCTTCGGACGCGATCTCGCCGACGTCGTCAATCCGATGTGGCTGCTGCGCACGCTGCCCAACAACGTGCTGGGTCATATCGGCATCAAGTACGGCCTCAAGGGCACCAACGCGTGCATCACGAGCCACAGCGTCGGCGGACTGCTCGCCGTCATCGAGTCGCTCGCTGCCCTGCGCGGCGGCGAGGCGGAGCGGATGGTGGCGGTGGGGCACGAGACGCCGATCGAACCGCAGATGGTGCTCTACTACCACGACGTCGGGCTCCTCGCGAAGGACATGCTGCGGCCGTTCGACGCCGATCGCGACGGCAGCCTGTTCGGCGAGGGGGCGGGCGCGCTCGTCCTCGAGACCGAGGCATCGGCGCAGGAGCGTGGTGCGGCGGTGCTGGGCGAGGTGCTGGGGGGCGGCTACGCAAGCGAGGCACAAGGACTCCTCGCGATCCGCGAGGACGGTGACGGCCCGGCGCGCGCGATCGAGGCGGCGCTTGCCGATGCCGGGCTGCGGCCCGCAGACGTCGGGATGATCGTCGCGCACGGCAACGGTACGCGCGCCTCGGACGCCTCGGAAGCCGCCGCGCTGCGACGGGTGTTCGGCGCCAGCATGCCGCCCGTCACCGGCTTCAAATGGGCTTTCGGGCACCTCATTGCCGCGGCCGGCATCGTCGAGACCGTGCTGGCACTGGCGGCGTTGCAGGCGCGCGTGGTACCCGGCATCGCCACGCTGCGCACGCTCGATCCGGCGTGCGCGGGGCTTGCCGCATCGGCAACGGCGCAGGTTCCGCGCAGCGACGTGGCGCTCGTCCTCTGCCGCGGTTTTGCGAGCACCAACGCGGCGCTCCTCGTGCGGGGGCGATGAGTCCGCCATGGGCGAGCCGGTTGCCGCCCTCGATTCCGTCGCCGGTGCGGTGGCGCACCTCCCCGATCCCGCGCGTCGCTGTGGCATCGATTCGGTACGCATCGCGCGCATCGAGCGCCTGCTGCGCGAGAACGATCGCGACGCCTTGCTGCGCTTCTTCACCGAGCAGGAACTCGCCGACGCGGGCGAGGGCCCCGGACGCGCCGCGAGCCTCGCCGCGCGCTTCGCGGCGAAGGAGGCCTGCGTCAAGCTCTTTCCCCGCGAGGCGGCACTCGCGCAGATCGAGCCGGCCGATTTCTCGGTGCGGCGCGATAATTTCGGCGCGCCGCAGGTCGTGGCCGGTCCGCGCGCCGAGGCGCTCGTGGGCCGCTATCGGCTGGGGCCCATTGCCTTGTCGATGACGCACGACCGCGAGGGCGCGCAAGCCATCGCGGTGGCGCAGCCGGCGACGCTCGACGTTCCGCTCGCCGGGCGTCTGCTCTATCGTCTGGTGCCGTTTCGCCGCCGGGTGATCCTCGAGAATCTGCGCCGGGTCTACGGCGCGACGCTCGATGCCCCGGCGATCGAGCGCCTCGCCCAGGCGCATTACGCGCACCTGTGGCGACTCGCCAATGAGTTCCTGCGCTTTCGCTGGTTGAGCGAGGCGCGCAAGCTCGCGCTCGTGCGCGTCGAGAACCTCGACGCCTTCGCCGACGCCTACCACCAGGGCAAGGGCGTGCTCCTCCTCACGGGACACTTCGGCAACTGGGAGGTGGCGACCGTCGCCGGCATCGGCAGCTTTCCGCACATGCGCGGGCGCTTCCACTTCGTGCGTCGCGCGGTGAAGCCCGACTGGTTCGACCGGTTGGTGACCCGCCGCTTCCGGCGGGCGGGCTTCGGCGTCTTCAAGAAGCGCGGCTCGCTGGACGCCATGCTTGCCGCGCTCGCCAACGGCGACGCCATCGTGTTCGCTTTCGACCAGCACGCGAGCCCGCCCGACGGCATCGCCGTCGACTTCTTCGGCGCCCCGGCGTGGACCTTCAAGAGTCTCGCCATCATCGCCCTCGCCACCGGCGCGCCGGTGGTGCCGGCGACGAGTTGGCGCGAACCCGACGGCACGCACGTGCTGCGCTTCGAGTCGCCGATCCCGGTCGTGGAGCACGCGAAGACGAGCGAGGCGATCCGCCGCACCACGCGCGCCTACAATGCCGCCCTCGAGCGCTTCGTGCTGCGCCGGCCCGAGCAATGGTATTGGGTGCATCGCCGCTGGAAGCACGTCGCGGCGCGCCAGCGCGCGACGCCCACCGCTACCGCCTGACCCGAGAACGCATGGAACCGTCGATCACCGCCGCCGTCGCCACCTCGCTCCTGTCGTGGAAGGCCTCCATCGTCTACGGCTACGTCCTGTGGGCGCTGTTCATCCACTGGCGCGGACGCGAGCGGCACCGCTTCGTCAAGCAATTGACCGATCACTCGACGATCGTCGCGCCGTACAACGCGCTGATGTACGGTTTCTCCGCGGTACCGAACAGGCCCTTCCTCGACCTCGCGGAATTTCCGGAGATCGCGCCGCTGCAGGAGAACTGGAAGACGATCCGCGACGAGGCGCTGAAACTCTTCGACGAAGGCCATATCCGCGCCGCCACGGGCTACACCGACCTGGGCTTCAATTCGTTCTTCCGCCGCGGCTGGAAGCGCTTCTACCTCAAGTGGTACGACACGCCGCTCGAATCGGCGCGCGCGCTGTGCCCCAAGACCGTCGCGCTGGTGCAGTCGATCCCGAATGTCAACGGCGCGATGTTCGCGATGTTGCCGGCAGGCGGCGATCTCGGCCGGCACCGTGACCCCTTCGCCGGATCGCTGCGCTATCACCTCGGGCTCGCCACGCCCAACAGCGAGCGCTGCCGGATCATCGTCGACGGCGTGCCGTACTGGTATCGAGACGGCGAGGGCGTGCTCTTCGACGAGACCTTCATCCACTGGGCGGAGAATCGCACTGATACCGATCGCCTCATCCTCTTCTGCGACGTCGAACGTCCGCTGCGCAGCCGGCTCCTCGCGCGCTTCAATCACTGGATCGAGCGCACCGTGGTGCGCGCGACGCAGACCGAGAATGCGCCGGGCGACAAGGTCGGCCTGCTCAACCGGATCTTCTCGTGGGTCTATTACGTCCGGCTGCCGGCCAAGGCGTTGAAGCGCTGGAACAAGTACGTCTACTACGCGGCCAAGTTCGCGCTCCTCATCGCCTTCGTGGTATTCGTCTTCTTCGTCCGCTGACGGGCGACCGGGGAGCGCCGCGCGATGATCGAGCTCCTGACCAGTCCGGAGGCGTGGATCGCCTTCGGCATGCTGACCGCGCTCGAACTCGTCCTCGGGATCGACAACGTCATCTTCATCTCGATCCTGGTCGACAAGCTGCCGCCGGAGCGGCGGGACGTCGCGCGGCGACTGGGGCTCTTCCTTGCGATGTTCATGCGGGTGGGATTGCTGCTCCTGCTGTCATGGCTGATCGGGCTCACGGCGCCGTTGTTCACGGTTCTCGGGCAGGAGATCTCGGGGCGCGACCTGATCCTCATCCTGGGCGGCGTCTTCCTGCTGTGGAAGAGCACGATGGAGATCCATCAGCTCATGGAGGGCGACGACGGCCACGCGTCGGGCAAGGCCAGGGCGACGTTCACCGCCGTGATCCTGCAGGTGATTGTCATCGATCTCATTTTCTCGCTCGATTCGATCATCACCGCGGTGGGGATGGTCAACGAGATCCCGGTGATGGTGGCCGCGGTCATCGCCTCCGTGGCGCTCATGATGGCGTTCGCCGGCGTGATCGGGCGCTTCGTGTCGGAGCATCCCACCATCAAGATGCTCGCGCTCTCGTTCCTCTTCGTCGTCGGCGTCGCGCTCATCGCCGAAGGCTTCGACAAGGGCGTGCCCAAGGGCTACATCTACTTCGCGATGGCGTTCTCGGTGGTGGTGGAGATGCTCAACCTGCGCGTGCGCCGGGGTCGCGCCCGGCCCGGCAAGGTGGTGCGTCCCTGAGCGCTAGCCGCGCCCGACGAAGGGCATCTTGGTCGCCATGATCGTCATCGACTGCACGTTGGCGTCGAGTGGCAGTCCGGCCATGTAGACGATCGCACTCGCCACGTGTGCGACGTCCATCAGCGGCTCGATGGCGATCTCGCCGTTGGCCTGCGGCACGCCCTTGGCCATCTTCGCGGCCATCTCGGTCGTCGCGTTGCCGATGTCGATCTGGCTGCAGGCGATGTCGTACTTCCGCCCGTCCAGCGAGGTCGACTTGGTGAGTCCGCTGATCGCGTGCTTGGTCGCGGTGTACGGCGCCGAGTAGGGGCGCGGCGCGTACGCCGAGATCGAGCCGTTGTTGATGATGCGCCCGCCGCGCGGCGACTGCGCCTTCATGAGCTTGATCGCCTGCTGGGTGCACAGGAACACGCCGGTCAGGTTGACGTCGACCACCGCCTGCCACTGCTCGAACGTGAGATCTTCCATACCCACTGCCGGGGCGCTGACGCCGGCGTTGTTGAAGAGCACGTCGAGTCTCCCGAAGCGGGCGGCGACTTCGGCGAAGAGCGCAGCGACCGACTCGGGGCTCGTGACGTCGGTGGGCACCGCAATCGCCTGGTCGCTCCCGGCGCCGGCGGCGGCGATCGCCTGTACGAGCGGTTCGCGGCGGCGGCCCGCGAAGGCGACCCGGTAGCCGTTGCGCAGGAGCGCGGTGGCGGCAGCTTGACCGATGCCGCTGCCGGCGCCGGTGACGATGGCGGTCTTCATTGCGTTGGTTCCTCCTCGTTGGGAATGCGGAAGTCGCTGCGCGATACGGACGGCGCCACGATCGCGCGTTCGTCGCACCAAGCGCCGCCAAGCGACGCCCATCCGTCAGCGGGAATTGTAGCGAGCCCAATGCAGGGCGTCGCGTAAAATGCGCGATTGCCCCGGCGGCACGGTCGGCCGACCGGCGTCATCGCGAGGCACGCGCAGCGCTCCCATCCCTTGAACCCACGTCACCGCGGCGTTCGCGACCGTGCCGCCAGCGAGCGCGGGTTCTTCCGCGTGTTTCCGGGGGTGGTCGTCGCCATGTTCCTGGCGGCGATCGACCAGACGATCCTCGCGAGCGCGTTACCCAGCATCGCCAATGCACTGGGCGCGGTCACCGACCTGTCGTGGGTGGTTGTCGCCTACCTGCTCGCCGCGACCGTCGCCGCTCCACTGTACGGTTACATCGGCGATCGCCTGGGCCGCCGTCGGGCGCTGCTCTTCGCGCTCGCGGTATTCACCGGCGCCTCGGTTGCCTGCGCGCTCGCCCCCGATTTCGCCGCGCTGGTCGTCATGCGCGCGCTCCAGGGCCTGGGTGGCGGCGGCCTCATGACGCTGTCGCAGGCGCTCATCGGGGAGCACGTCGAGCCCCGCGAGCGCGGTCGCTATGCGGGGTACTTCGCAACGATGTTCGCCACCGCGAGCACGCTGGGGCCGGTACTCGGCGCGTACCTCACCGAACTCTTCTCGTGGCGCGCGATCTTCGTGATCAACCTGCCGTTGGGCATCGTGGCGGCGCTGCTCGCGCTGCGCCTGCCGCACGTGGCGCCGGCGCGCCACGGCGGGCGCTTCCGGCCCGACGTCGTGGGCGCCACGCTGTTCTGCGCCGCGACGGCGTCATTCCTCTTCGCGATTTCTTCCGGCGGCCACCGCTACCCTTGGTTCTCGTGGCCAATGGCGGGGCTCGTCGGCGGTTCGGCGCTGGCGTTCGTCATTCTCGCCTGGTGGGAGCGCAACCACCACGATCCGGTCATCCCCATTCACTTCCTGCGCGTGCCGGCGATCGTCCGCTCCGATGCCGTGGTGTTGTGCTTCGGGGCGTCGCTCTTTTCCACGATCGTCTACCTGCCCATCTTCCTGCAACTCGGGCGCGGCCTCGGCATCGGCGCCTCCGGCCTGCTCCTGCTGCCGATCACGCTGTCGCAGGCGACCTCGGCCGCGGTAACCGGGCGTCTGGTGACGGTGACCGGCGAAGTGCGTCGCTTTCCGATTGCCGGCCTCTCGCTCGTCACCGCAACGTTCGTCACACTCGCCATGACCGTGGCAAGCGCGCCGACGCCGGTGATCCTCGCGCTCACGATGCTGGTGGGTGTCGGTCTCGGAATGGTGATGCCGCCCACGCAGGTGCAGGTGCAAACGGTGGCCGGTCGCGGTGCGTTGGGGGTTGCCACCGGATCGATCTCCCTCGCGCGCGCCGTCGGCGGGGCGGTCGGCGTGGCACTCACCGGCGCGGTGCTCTTCGCGCTCGTCGACAGCAAGCAGGATGCCGCGGCGACCTTGCTGCACCAGGCGCTGGCCGGTGGCAGCGCCTTCGTTGCGCAGATGACCGCGGCGCAGCGAGCGATGCTCGTCGATGGCGTGAACGCCGCCTACCGCGTCGCCTTCATCGTGCTGGCGTGCATCGCCGCGACCGGCGCGCTCCTCGCGACGACCGTACCGCGACTCGACTGGACGGAAGACGATCCCGACGCGGTCCGGCGCCGCTGACGAAAGGCTTCACGAAGAGACGCCAAGGCGCGGAGAAAAGACACTCTTTTCCGGTGCCGCTGCACCCCCTGTGATCTGCACTTGGCGTCCAGGATGACCCGCCATGCTCGCTGCCCCCACAGGGGGCGCCGTCAACGCGCGCTGACCCCGCCGCCGCCGGTGGTCACCGTGATCGCCGCCGGATTGACGCGCGGCGCGTCGGGCGGTTGCCGGCTTGGGCTCACCTGCAGCGGCGCCATCGTGGACGCCGTCACGGCGGTGCCGATCGCGGGCTTCAATTGCATGACGATCTCGTCCACCGTCGCGGTCGTGCCGCCGGTCGTCGCCGAGATGTAGCCCACCGGATTGCAGTTGTCGAATTCGGCGACGATGAGTTGTTGCCCGCGATTGCGCAGTTGCGCGCGTTCGGTCGAATTCGCGTCGCTCAAGTCGAAGGGGGGCTGGTAGTCGCGGTAGATCACCGCGTCGTTGCGGTCGTAGATGACGTAGCACGGGGCGGCGAGCGCCGGGGCGGCGCTGGCGGCGGCGAGGAGGGCGGCGGATAGGGCGAAGCGCATGGTCAAGACTCCGGGCGGCACGCAAGCGGCGGGCGCGATGCGTGGCATCGTATGCCAGGTCGACGCCGCGTGCCAGTCCCGTCCGCCGGATATCCGTGATCGCACTCCGACGCGACCAGCCGGCGCTGGCTCGTCCAGGGCGACGCCGTCGCTCAGCGACGTTGCCCGGTCAGTGGCCGCAGGTTGCCGGGGAAGCGGAGCTCGCCGGTGATCCGGTTGCCGTCGACCCGCGCCCGCACCGTGCGGATCGCGCCGTCGACGTCCTCGAAGGTGAAGCCCAGCACGGCCCCGTTCAGGTACGCCCCGGCAATGACGCGCCGCTGCCCGCGAATCGTGATCGTCCCGCCGAGGCGCTGGAAGAGCTGCACGAATTCCACCTCGCCAGCGAAGAAGCGATCGTCGGCGAGCGTCCAGCGTCCCGCGACGCGCGCCGGAACGATCCACAGGAATGCGGCGTCGCCCTCGACGCTCGCCACCTCGTCGGGCTCCCATTCGCCCATGTCCCAGAGGTACGACACGATGCGCGTCCCCGGCCGCAGCGCGAGGAGCTGCGGGCGCAACTGCTGGTTGAGTTCGGGCAGGAGGTAGAGCGTCACCACCGAGGCGCGAGTGAAATCCTCCTTGAAAATGTCACCGGTCACGATGGTCACCCGATCGGCGACGCCTGCGCGCTGGGCGTTGCGACGCGCCAGCGCGGCGAGCTGCGGGTCGTATTCGATGCCCACGGCGGTGGCGCCGAAGCGCTGCGCGGCGGCAATCGGAATGCGGCCTTCACCGGCGCCGAGGTCGTAGACCACGTCTGCCTTGTGCACCTTCGCCAGCTCGAGCATGCGCAGCACCATCGCCTCGGGCGTCGGCAGCCACATCACGTCCTTGCCCGCTTGCCGCAGGTGCGGCGCGTAGAGGTCGTCCCCATACTTGGGAAAGTCCTGGCTGCCGGCCGCGCCGGCGAGGAGGGCGCCGCCGCCAGCGAGCAGGCGCAGCGCGCGACGCCGGTTCACCGGCCGACCTGCGCGCGCAGCGCGGCAAACGCCTCGTCGACGATGCCGAGCGTGCGCGCGACGTCGGCGTCGCTGTGCGCGATCGAGACGTAGAACTTCTCGTTGGGATTGACGAGGAGGCCGCGACGCAGGAGTTCGAGTGCCCAGCGCAGGCCGAGGTCCTTGTCGGCGCTGGTGAGGTCGATCCAGTTGCGCAGCGGTCGCCGCGCGGTGAAGCGCACGCCGAATACCGCGTCTTCGCCGGGCGTCTGGACGGTGAAGCCGTGGCGCGTCCCGGCGGCGACGATCCCCTCGCGCAGCCGACGCCCGGTCGCGGCGAGCCGCGCGTAGACCCCGGGCGCGCCAAGGACGTCGAGTGCGGCGCAGCCGGCGGCGGCGCAGATCGGATTGCCGTTCAGCGTGTGCGTTGCCCACACCACGCGCTCGCGCGGCTGGCGGCGGGCGTCGAGCGTGGCCATCACGTCGGCGCGGCCGGCAATCGCGGCGAGCGGCAGGCCGCCGCTCACCGCCTTGCCGTAGGTGGCGACGTCGGGCACCACGCCGTATTTCTCCTGCGCGCCGCCCCAGGCGATGCGAAAGCCGGTGACGATCTCATCGAACACCAGCACGATGCCGCGGCGCGCGGTCACCGCCCGCAGCGCCTCGAGGAAACCGGGCTCGGGCAGCAGGACGCGTTGCAGTGGCTCGACGATCACCGCGGCGAGTTCGTGCGCGTGTCGCTCGATCAGGTCGACGGCACGTTCGGCGTCGTTGAAAGGCGCCACCAGCACGGTCTCGCCGGTCGCGGCCGGCACGCCGATCGAGTCGGGCGCCGCACGCGGATACGGTGACGCCGTCGCCGGCACCGTACCCCACAGGCCGTAGTCGTGCATGCCGTGCCAGGCGCCCTCGAACTTCAGGATCTTCTCGCGACCGGTGAAGGCGCGCGCCATGCGCAGCGCGTAGAACGTCGCCTCGGTGCCCGAACCCGTGTAGTGAACGGCGTCGGCGCAGGGCACCGCATCGACGAGGCGGCGTGCGAGCTCGATCTCGGCTTCGTTGAGGAAGTAGTACGTCGTACCCTTGGGCAACTGCTCGGCGATCGCGCGGGTGATCGCCGGGTGCCCGTGCCCCAGGAGCGCCGGCCCGGACCCCAGGTGATAGTCGATGTACTCGCGACCGGCGACGTCCCACACGTGGCTGCCCTCACCGCGGGCGACGACGAGGTTCAGGTCGGGCGGCAATACGAAGAGGCCGAGCCCGCCACCGGCGAGCACCTCGCCGGCGGTACTCAGGAGAGCGGCCTGTCGTTGGGCGGGAGTCGCTGCATTCATGGTCTTGGCTCTTGGCGTGGGGTCCAGGTGACGACGTGCGGACAATGGTCGGAAGGCAGCGCGGTCGCGGGGCCGATCGACAACGGGGTGCCCGCGTCGTCGTAATTGACGATGTCCAGAGCGAGTGCCGCCGGAGTCAACCGCGCCTTGAGCGAGGCGCCGATGAGGACGTGATCGACGTCGTTGTGCGTGAGGTTGCCCCGCGTGCCGGCGAGCGTGCAGCGAACTGCCTTGCCGTTCATTCGCACCGGCCGCGCGCGCCAGAGGATCGCGCCGGGCGGCTCGCCGTCGTTGAGTTCGGGAAACATTGCTCGCGTGCGCGTCGTACAGGAGACTGTCGCCCGGCCGCTTTCGCGGGCGATCGTGCAGGTGCCAAGCGGCGCCGATGCGGCGCTGCCGTCGGCGCGCGTGCGATACGTCGCCGAATCGGCGAGCGGCTCGCGCAACAGCGTGCGATTGAAATCGCCGAGCAGCGCGAAGTCGCGCCTCGCATTGGCGTCGATCCAGGCTTCGAGGGCCGGCAACTGGTAGCGCAGGATCGCGCAGTCGGTGAGCACCGCGTCGCGCCGTACCGGCGCCAGCGTGGCGTCGCGCGGGGTGAGCGGCGCATCGAGATCGCGGCTGCGGCACCCCGCCTTCAGGTGCACGACCAGCACGCGAACGGGTTTGCCGCCCACCTCGACCGTGAAGGCGAGGCCGGGGCGCAGCGGGCGGTCCGGAAAGCCGCTGGCGGCGAGTGTGGTGACGGCACGGACGTCGCGCACGTGCGCCGGTTCGCGCCACGCAATGCCGACGTGCTGCGCGATTGCCGGCGCACCGGCCAATTCGCGGGTGGTGACGACCGACCAGTGCGGAGGCAGGATCGCCCGCGCGCCGGCAGCGTCCGAGATCTCTTGCAGGGCGACGAGGCGCACGCCGGCGGCGTCGAGCCTCGCGAACGTCGCACGCAGCGTATCGATCTTGTGCGCATAGGCAACCGGGTCGGCGAGATCAGCGGATTCGCGGCAGGGGTGCGCGGCGGGATAGCGGGTGGCGCGCGGCCAGCCGTCGTCCTCGCTCGCGCAGCGCTCGCGCGGAAAGGTCATGCCGTTGTGCACGTCGCAGTAGGGCAGGCCGGCGAGTCCGGCACGCGCCGGTGCCGACAGCGTCGCGGGGTTCGTCGGCCAGTCGTGGCGGCGGCACGCGTCTGCCCAGCGCGCGTGCACGGCGGGACTCATCAACCAGTTCACGTTCCAGGTGGCCACGCCGAATGACTGCGCCAGCGCCGCCGGCACGGCCATGACCAGCGCGGCGGTGGCGAAGCGGACGTGGAAGCGAAGCAGAGCAGGCGGAACCGTGCGCATGCGATGGGACGTGGATGGCGGCAGGCAGCGTCATGATACAAAGCGGCGGCGGGTCGCGAACGGCGCCGCGGCGACCGCATGCACTCCGAGCGGCGAGCCCGCGCCGGGGCCGCGCCGGAATGGGCTACCGCGTGCGGTCGACTTCGTAGACGACGCTGAACGGTCGAGGCAGCGCCGGCAACTCGGTCACCAGGCGGACGCGCACGAACGATGAGAGTTCGCGGAACGCGTTGCGTAGCGACTGCGCGCCCTCGACTTTGTGCTGCATGCGGCCGAAGCGTGTTCGCCACGTCGGTGCGCGGCGGTCGACGACGATGCCGAAGGAGAGCTCGGCGAGATGCGCCTGCCGACTCATGAAATCGCCGTACACCGCGAGTGCGGAGATCGCGAGCGGATTGTGCGCGTCGTCATCGTTGATCTGGGCGGCGAGGGTGCGCGCGGCGGCGACAATGTGGCGGGCGCGGCGGCGCGGCAACGGCTCGACGATGCGCGCGTTCGCAATGGCCACGAACTCGGCGGTCAGCGCGTAGCCGACCTGCCCGGTGGCCGGCGGCTCGAGCAGCCCATGAGCGACGAGTGCCTCGGCGAGGATCGCCGCCTGCGCCCCATCCAATGCGAAATCACGACCCAGGTGCGCGTCGGTGAGCCGTGCGCGCTCCGGGGGCAGGCCCACGACGCGGGTGAGTGCACGTGCGGCTGCGGCACGCAGGTGCGCGGGTTCGAGTCCGTAGTACAGGCGATCGGCAACGAGCGTGCGCTGGTTCACGATAAGGCCTCGACGATGGTGCGGCAGGTGGCTCGACTGGCCGCCCGCTCGGCGCCGAACGCGGCGCCATCTATGACATCAGCATAACATCATACGCCGCAAAGCCGCTACGATGACGGCATGCGAACAGCTGCCACGTGTCGCATCGGCGCGACCGCCACGACCATCGCCGATCACCGCGCATGACGTCCGTCTACCCGACTCGTCCGCCGGGCACGCCGGGCCGACCACGCGCGGCAGTGCCGTGACCACGTCGATCGAGCTGTCGGAAGAGGGCGGTGTGCGCTACCTGCACTTCGGCTCGCGGTGGATCCAGGGCGCCATGCGGCTCGCCCGCCCCTACGCGCTCGAACTCGAGTACACGCGGCAGATGATGTTGCCACTGCTCCTGCGTCGTGAGACCTGGCCGCGCAGCGTGCTGGTGATCGGGTTGGGGGCGGCCTCGTTCACGCGCTTCCTCCACCGGCACCGGCCGCGCGCGGTACAGACCGTCGTCGAGATCGAGCCATCGGTGGTCACCGCGGCGCAGCACCACTTCCGGTTGCCGCCCGAAGGGCGACACCTGCGCATCGTGATCGGCGACGGGCACGACTACCTCATCGCCGGCGATCGCGAGTTCGACTGGATCCTCGTCGACGGCTACGACGCCGCAGGCCGGACGGGAACGCTCGACACCCTGCCGTTCTACGCTGCGGCCCAGGCGCGGCTTGCCCCCGATGGCCTCCTCGCCGCGAATCTGCTGACGCGCCGGCATGGGTATCGAGGTTCGCTCGAACGATTGCGTGCCGCCTTTGCCGGGCGCGCGACTGCCTTGCCCCCGTGCGCGAGCGGCAACGTCGTGCTGCTGGCCGCGGTCGGGGCGGCGGTCGACGTCGACGCGCGCGAGCTCCTGGCGCGCGCTCGCACCTGCAAGCGCACGCTGGGTCTCGACCTGTTGCCCGTCGTCCGTGAAATCGCCGCCGGCGGCGACGCGTTTCGTCTGTAGCCGTCGGCGTTGGCGGAGCCACGCGCGCATTGCTTGACGCGCGGGGGGGCGCAGGTGCCCAATACATCGTTCGTCCCGACCGGAGACTGCCCATGCCGATCCGTTCCCTCCGCAGCATCGTCGCCGCCCAGGCTCCGATCACGGCGCGCAAGTCGCTGACGGCGCTCGACGCGGCGCGCATGATGAAGGCCCACAACATCGGCGCACTCATGGTGGTCGACGGCACCCGCCTCGTCGGCATCTTCACCGAACGCGATGCGCTGTTCCGCGTCCTCGCCGAAGGCCGCGATCCGAGCGTGACCCCACTGGCCGAGGTCATGACGATGCAGCCCTCGACGATCCATCCGGATGCGCCGTTCATCGAGGCGCTGCGGACG
Source organism: Burkholderiales bacterium (assembly GCA_039807685.1). Classification (GTDB taxonomy): domain Bacteria; phylum Pseudomonadota; class Gammaproteobacteria; order Burkholderiales; family Casimicrobiaceae; genus VBCG01. Next base: position 6,187 of record JBDHRR010000010.1, on the reverse strand, counting down.
ATGCACCGCGGACGCTTCCGACACCTGCCGGTGGTCGAATTCGATCGCCCTCTGGGCCTCGTCTCCGTGCGCGATGCGCTCGATGACGATCTCGCCGATCTGCGGATGGCGCTCGAGCAGCAGGAAGACGCCCCCTACTGATCGGGAGTGCCCAGCGCGGCGTGCGGGTCCCGCATGCAGCGCGGCCGCTTTGGGGGCGGGCCGCGGGCACCCCCGTGGCATAATGCCGCGCTTGCGGTGTCTCCGTTGCGCCGCCTCCGGACCTCTTCGCCCGTGACTTCTCGCCTCCACACACGCCGCCGGTTGCTCGCAACCGCCGCGCTCGGTACCGTTGCCATCGCCAGCGGCTGCAAGATCAACACGATCAACTCGTTTCCGTCGCATCCAGCCAAGGTGCGCGTGCTGAACCTGATGCCGGACGCACCCGCGATGGACGTCTGGATAAACGGTTCGGTGGCGTTCACCAACGTCGCGTTCGAGAGCGTCACCGGCTACCAGGAGTACGAGAATCGCACGACCTCCTTCGCGGTGATGCTGTCGGGGAGCACGACGACGCTCACGAGCTTCAGCTTCCCGTTGGCCGGCGACCAGCCGTATACGGTCGTGGTGTACGGCGCGCTGGCGGCGCCGCAACTGACGATGGTCGCCGAGATCGGCAATGCGCCGACCAACGGGAACATCCAGCTCACCGTGTTCAATGCCGCGCTCAACGCCGGCGGCATCGATGTCTACGCCAATCCGCCGGGCACCGATATCAGCAACATCGCGCCGAATTTCTCGCAGGTGGCGTACGGCGGAACGTCGACTGCCCTGCAACTCAGTCCCGGCCCCTACCAGGTACGGGTGACGCCACAAGGGGCCAAGACGGTCATCTACGACTCGGGCGGAAGCGCGCTCACGCCCAACGTCGCGCTATCGTTCATGACCTACTCGCGTGGCAGCGGCACACTCGTCAATGCGCAGGTGCTGCAGGCGAACGGACCGGTGACGCCGCTCGACACGATCTTCGCCCGCGTCAAGGCGTTCAATGCAACACCCGACGTCGCGCAGGTGAACCAGTACATCGGGCCGCTGCTCGCCAACGGCAACGTGAATTTCGCGAACGCCTCGCCGTACACCCAGATTCCGCAGGGCTCGACCACCGTGAGTTTCCAGTCGACTGCGGTACCGGGGGCGGCACTTGCCGCGCTCGCGGCGACGATGACGCCGGCCGCCGACCTGACGAGCTTCATCGCGGGTCCTGCCGGCAACCAGCAGGCATTCGTGCTGCGCGACTACAATGTCCTGGCGGCGGCAGGAACCGATCGCATCCGCGTCATCAATGCGTCGTGGAATTCGAATCCGGTGAACGTCGCGATCAACGGCACGCAACTCGCCACCAACGTTGCCTACGGAACCGCGTCACCCTACGCGTCCTTCGGAGCCACGACCGGCACCATCGTGTTCACCGATGCGACCACCGGTGCGGTGCTGGCGACGCAGGGCAACGTGGCGCTCACCGCGTTGCAGACGCTGTCGGTGTACCTCATCGGCGCCGTCGGAGCCCTTGCCATCGTCGTTGTCCAGGATTACTGACCTCCAGCCGACGGTAGCGCGGCCGGCGCGATAGGGGCGGACCCTCACGGCGACCGACGGCGCGCGAGTTCGGTGTCGAGCCAGCCCGTGAGTTGCGGTGCCGACATCGCCCCGGAGATGCGCGCCAATTCAGCGCCGTCGCGGAAGAGCACCAGCGTCGGAATGCTGCGGATGCCGAATTGCGCCGATGCCTGTGGCGCCTCCTCGGTATCGACCTTGATGAACTGGACCCGGGGTCGCAGCGTTGCCGCAGCAGCGAACTGCGGCGCCATCATCTTGCACGGCCCGCACCACTCGGCCCAGAAATCGGCCAGCACCGGCAATGCCGTGCCGACGACGAATCGGTGGACGTCGTTCCCCGATACGGCGACCGGGGCGCCGGGAAGAAGCGGCTGATGACATTGTCCGCATCCGGGCGCATCGGCCAAACGGTCATCGGGGACGCGGTTGCGCGCGAGGCAATGGGGGCAGGCGATTTGCATGATGAGTTTCGAGAGGGTGCGCACGGCGCTTCATGTCGGCCGACGGCTCACCGCCAGGGAACCGATCGCCGCCCGAATGCGTCGTATGCGATTACGTTGTAGAACACGTATTGTTGCGCGCGTGCGCCGTTGCCGCAATAATGACGGCGTCATAGAGGCGCAACTGGCGCGAAGGAGACCCCGATGCTCAATCTCAATCGCCGCGACCGCGTCGCGGATCCGGCCGACACCGCGAAGCCAGCGCTGAAGCCCGCCGTGTACGAATCCCCGAGCGCCGGCCCGCCGATACTGGGCACGGGCGGGCGACCCGGTGTGGCCCCCGACCCTGGCGGCCTGCGCGCGCCGGTGCCAGGGTCAGGGTCGCAACCAATGGCGAGCACTACGACTTCGACGAAGACGCCGACGGATGGCCCGGAGAGCAAGCTCTTCGTCGGGGTGAACATCAAGCTGAAGGGCGTCGAGATCACCGATTGCGACGCACTCGTGATCGAAGGCGAAGTCGAGGCGACCGTCCACAGCAAGGCGATGGAGATCGCCGGACCGGGCACGCTCAAGGGTCACGCCGAGATCGACGTGGCCGAGGTTCATGGCGAATTCGTGGGTGAACTCACCGCGCGCACGCGACTCGTCATCCACGGCACCGGACGCGTCTCGGGCACCATCCGTTATGGCAAGCTGATCGTCGCCGAAGGGGGCGAATTGACGGGTGACGTGAAGCGCCTCGATCCGGGACCGGGAGAGGCGGCGACCACGGGCGGTGCGGCCCGCCCGGTCCTGTCGCCGTCGGCGGAGCGCTGATCGATGGGGGACGCGATGCCGCTTCCGAAGCCATTCACGGGCGTCCATCCGATCGCCCCCACCCCTTTCCACCCGAACGGAGACCTCGATCTTCCCGGCATGCGCCGGGTGCTCGACTGCATGATCGACCAGGGGGTCGACGGCATCTGCATCCTCGCCAACTACTCCGAGCAGTTCCTGCTCACCGACGAGGAGCGTGCCACGCTCCTCGACCTCACGCTCACCCACGTCGCCGGCCGGCGCCCGGTCATCGTCACCTGCAGCCATTTCAGCACGCGCGTTGCCGGCGAGCGGGCGCGCGCGGCGGCCAAGGCCGGGGCCGCGATGCTGATGCTGATGCCGCCGTACCACGGCGTCGGGTTGCGTGCCGACGAGGCAGGCATGCTCGCGCACTTCGCGCACGTGGCCGAAGTCTCGGGCCTGCCGATCATGGTGCAGGACGCGCCCCTGTCGGGCGTGGCGCTGTCGGTCCCGTTCCTCGTGCGCCTCGCGCGGGAAGTGCCGGGTGTGGGCTACTTCAAGATCGAGGTGCCGCAAGCCGCGGCCAAATTGCGGGCGCTCATCGCGGCCGGCGGCGAGGCGATCGCCGGGCCTCTCGACGGCGAGGAGTCGATCACGCTGATGGCCGATCTCGATGCCGGCGCCACCGGCACGATGCCCAGCGCACTGCTGCCCGACCTCATCCGGCCGGTGCTGCTCGCCTTCCAGGCCGGACGGCGGACGGAAGCGGCTGCCGGGTACGCGCGGATCCTCCCGCTCATCAACTACGAGAACCGGCAATGCGGCCTGCGCGCCACCAAGGCGGTGCTGCAGGAAGGTGGAGTGATCGCGAGCGATGCGGTACGCCATCCCCTCGAGGGACTGGCGCCGGCGACCCGCGCCGGGTTGCTCGAACTCGCCCGCGAGGTCTCGCCGCTCGCGCTGCGCTGGGGTCATTAGCGCCAGGTTGCGGGGTGGCGGCCGCCGCGCGCCGGCGCCGCAGGCGTCGGTTTGGGGGCGGCCTCCGTGCGCCGCGTGCTAGAATAGCCGGCTTGTCGTTCCCGCTCCGGCACTTGCCGGGGGTCGGGATCTCACCGCGTAGCATGGCCTGCGGGCCAAGGAGGCGCACGCAAGGAGTCGTCACCGGCCGGTGGCAGTGAATGCCGGTCCGCCAGAAAACGAGCACTTTCCGCATCACGGCGCTGCCGTGACGCGGGATGCCGCCTCGAAGGAGCACTCCCCATGATGTCGATTCGACCTAACAGCCCGCCGGCGTCGCGCCATCGATGCCGTCGGCGATCCGAGTCTGGCCCTGCCTACAACCTTTCCCTGGCAGGTTTTTTTGCCGTGACCCTCGCTGTCGCGGCCGCATCCCACCCGTGGATGCCACGGGCCAAGGCACCTGCCGAAGCCCTTGCTGCAGAATCCGGCACGACCACCGAGCCGCCGCTGGTTCGCACTGAAACAACGCAGGCCGACATCACCGACGGGTCGGCGAACGCGCGCGACCTTGCGCGGCTGGTCGCTCGTCGCTACCGAGTGGCCGACGGCGCGGCCGGACAGATGGTCGGCGCCGTGTTGAAGGAAACGCGTGCGCACGACGTCGATCCGATGCTGGTGCTCGCCGTGATTGCCGTCGAGTCACGCTTCAATCCGGTGGCGGCCAGCGAGCAGGGCGCCCTGGGGCTCATGCAGGTCGTGCCGCGCTTTCACATGGACAAGCTCGCCTCGCTGGGCGTGGCAGCGCTCTTGCGACCCGAAGCGAACATCGCCGTCGGCGTCCGGATCCTGAAGGACGCACTCCGCCGCGGTGGGTCCGATATCGCCGCCGGATTGCAGTTGTACAACGGCGCCGTCGACGACGACAGCCGGGCGTACGCCAACCGGGTGCTGGACGAACAAAAGCGGATCGAGCGCGCATTGCCGCGCCATCGTGACCGCGCCTGACCTCGTCGCCCCGACGTCCTACGTCAGGGGCGCGGCCGGCGCGCCGGCACCGAGATCGACGCGCAGGACGCGCGCACCGAGGAGCGCGACGCGCCCGCGCCGGCGATTGTCGCCGGTATCGCTGTAATCGAAGCGGTAGACGCGCGCCACCCGCAACTGGTCGTCGTCATCGCGCTCGGCACGGATGCGCTCGAGGGCGACGGTGTCGTCGAGGAACAGGAGGCCGGCGGCGCGGCAGGCGGGGCGAATCGCGGCATTGGCAGCCTCCCGCGCCTTGAGGCTGTCCCAGACGAACCAGGCGACTGCGGCCACGAGCGCGAGCGCGGCGAGTTCGAGCATGCGCGGGGATCGAAAAAGGGCAAAGCGCCTACGATAGCATCGCCGATGGGCGCGCCGGTGCGGCGACCGAGGCGCCGGCACCGCGCGCCCTGTGCCCCGACGGTCGCTTCGTGGCGGCAGCGCCATGCCAGCGAAAGGCATTCGTCGTGGCCGGCCGAGACTCGGCGATCGCCTATACTTTCGGGTTCGGCGGATTCGATCGGCGGAAGGCGGCGGCAGATGCAGTGGACGATGAACGAGAACTCGCTCTTCGCGATTCTGCTGCGATCGCGCTGGTGGCTCAGTTTCGCGATTGCCATCGCGATCACCGCGGTGGCGGTGGCCCTGCTGCCGGTGCCCTACACCGCCGCCGGATGGCTCATGGGGATACCGTTTGCGGTGATCGGGAGCATCGCCGCGTGGCGGCAATGGCAGCTGCCGTCGTCCGCGCGCATCGAGCGCGTCGTTGCGGCGGCGCAGGCCATGTCGGTCGCCGAGTTCAAGCGCGCGCTGATCGATGGCTTTCGGGGCGATGGCTATGAGGTCGACGCGACGGTGGGCGGTGGCTACGACTTCACGGTCCGCAAGGGCTATCGGCGGGCGGTCGTCGCCTGTCGCCGCTTCAAGGTGGCACGCACCGGGGTGGAACCCTTGCGCGAGGTCGTGACGGCGCGCGACGCGGTGGATGCACAGGATGCAGTGTACGTGGCTCTGGGCGAAGTCACGGATCAGGCGCGCAGCTTTGCCGAGCGGCATTCGATCCGGCTGGTCGACGGCGCCGAACTCGCCCGCCTGTTGCCGACGAAGCGCTGACACGCGGGAACTGCCGGCGGGCCGCACCGGTCCGTGAGTCGTATGTCCACTGTCACGATCGTGCTCGACCTGGTGCGGGCGCGGGAAAAGGACCGCCTTCGGCGCCGTATCGAGATCGCGGTCGTCGTCTCGCTGATGTTGCACGCGATCGCGGTCTACGAGTGGTTCCCGCGGGAGCCGCTGCTGTTGCCCGGGGAAGGGACGACGAAACCCGAGCCGGCGTTGGTCGCGCGGCTCGCGCAGCCCACGCCGCGCGCGGCAGCGCCACCTGCAAC
>JBDHRR010000111.1:0-11850 GCA_039807685.1 Burkholderiales bacterium | reverse complement strand
GCAACCTCGGTTCGGTCAACCTCCTCGCCCACATGCACAAGACCGCCGACGGCTGGCAGCTCGATCACGCCAAGCTGCAGCGGACGATCCGCACGGCGATGCGGATGCTAGACAACGTGATCGACATCAATTACTACGCGGTCAAGAAGGCGCGCGACAGCAACCTGCGACATCGGCCGGTGGGTCTCGGCATCATGGGCTTCCAGGACTGCCTGCATCTCATGCGCACACCCTACGCATCGGCAGCGGCAGTCGAATTCGCCGATCGCTCGATGGAGGCCGTTTGCCACTACGCCTACTGGGCATCGACCGAGCTCGCCGAGGAACGCGGCCGCTATTCGTCGTACGCCGGGTCGCTATGGGACCGCGGGATCCTCCCGCAGGACTCGCTCGCCCTCCTCGCTGCCGAGCGCGGTGGCTACGTCGACGCCGACACCTCGTCGTCGCTCGACTGGGCGCCTCTGCGCGAGCGGATCGCGCAGCACGGCATGCGCAACTCGAACTGTGTCGCCATCGCCCCCACGGCAACGATCTCCAACATCGTCGGCGTGGCGGCGTCGATCGAGCCCGAGTACCAGAACATCTACGTGAAGTCGAACCTCTCGGGCGAGTTCACGGTGGTCAACGAGCATCTCGTCAACGATCTGAAGGCCATCGGACAGTGGGATGAAGTGATGGCGTCCGACCTCAAGTATTTCGACGGCTCGCTCGCGCGGATCGATCGCGTCCCGGCGGAACTGCGCGCGCTGTATGCCACCGCCTTCGAGGTCGAGCCACGGTGGCTCGTCGAGGCGGGCGCGCGGCGGCAGAAGTGGATCGACCAGGCGCAGAGCCTCAACATCTACATGGCGGGCGTGTCCGGCAAGAAGCTCGACGACACCTACAAGCTCGCCTGGGTGCGTGGCCTCAAGACCACGTACTACCTGCGCTCGCTCGCCGCGACGTCGGCGGAGAAGTCGACCGGGCGCGGCGGCGAGCTCAATGCGGTGGCGAGCGACGGCGGGGCGGCATTCAACGCCGCTACCGCGACTCCTGCTGCCGCCGGCGCCGCCGTCGAGGTGATCGCCCCCACGTTCTGCGCGATCGACGATCCGACCTGCGAGGCCTGCCAGTGACGTCGTGCAGGTCATCGCGGTTCCACTCGCTGCGCGCCGGTGGCAATCCGCCGCGCCGCACGGCTCGCGGCATGCCCCGGTTTTTCGTCCGTTGCGCGAAAGGAGGACCATCTTGCCTCGCTATGAATCGCAACCGTGCCACGTCGTCGAAGCGCGTTACCTCGGAGACTACAAGGTCTGGCTCGAATTCAACGATGGCCGCAAGGGCGTCGTCGACCTCGCCGACGAACTGCACGGCGACGGCCACTCGTCGCTGCGCGATCGTGATCGCTTCGGTGCGTTCTACCTCGACCACGGGCTCGCTTCGATCGCCTGGCAGGACGGCGTCGACTTCGCGCCCGAGTTCCTCTACGAGCGCCTGAAGGAGATGCACTGATCGTATCCGCGCACGCGCTGACCGCCGCGAAGACGCGGCGGGCATCCCGTCGCATCACCCTGCAAACATTCAATACGCCATGCTCAATTTCGACGATGACGCTTCCCCCGCCCTTCCGCACGCCGCGGCCCGCGCCGCAGGGGGTCTCCATCCCCATATCTTCGATCGCGGCAGCGCCGCGGTGCCGCATCCCGGTAGCCCTCACGATCGCGCCGTTGACGAAGCGCCGCTGTCGCAGGCGTTCCAGCGCGTGCGCGTCGAGGACAAGCGCGTCATCAACGGCACTGCCGACGTCAACCAGCTCGTTCCGTTCAAGTACAAGTGGGCGTGGGACAAGTACCTCGCGGGCTGCGCCAACCACTGGATGCCGCAGGAGATCAACATGCAGCGCGACATCGAGCTGTGGAAGAACCCGCGCGGCCTGACCGACGACGAGCGGCTCATCGTCAAGCGCAATCTGGGCTTCTTCGTCACCGCCGATTCGCTTGCCGCCAACAACATCGTGCTTGGCACCTATCGCCACATCACCGCCCCCGAGTGCCGGCAGTACCTCCTGCGCCAGGCCTTCGAGGAGGCGATCCACACGCACGCCTACCAGTACATCGTCGAGAGCCTCGGTCTCGACGAAGGCGAGATCTTCAACGCGTACCACGAGATCGCCTCGATCCGCGCGAAGGACGAGTTCCTCATTCCCTTCATCGATACGCTCACCGATCCCACGTTCCGCACCGGCACACCCGAGGCCGACCGCAAGCTCCTCAAGAGTCTCATCGTCTTCGCCTGCATCATGGAGGGCCTCTTCTTCTACGTCGGCTTCGTGCAGATCCTCGCCATGGGCCGGCAGAACAAGATGAGCGGCGCCTCCGAGCAATACCAGTACATCCTCCGCGACGAGTCGATGCACTGCAATTTCGGCATCGACCTCATCAACACCATCAAGCTCGAGAACCCGCATCTGTGGACCGCGGAATTCAAGGCGGAGATCGCCGACCTCATGAAGAAGGGCGTCGAACTCGAATATCGCTACGCCGAGGACACCATGCCGCGCGGCGTGCTCGGTTTGAACGCCCCGATGTTCAAGGAATACCTGCGCTTCATCGCCAACCGGCGCTGCCAGCAGATCGGCCTCGACGCCGTCTTCGAGAAGGCGGACAATCCGTTCCCGTGGATGGCCGAGATGATCGATCTGAAGAAGGAGAAGAACTTCTTCGAGACGCGCGTCACGGAATATCAAACCGGTGGCGCGCTGAGTTGGGATTGAGCGGACAGCCGCGCCCCGCGCCATTTATCTGCCATCGTCAGGGAGGAACCATGATCAAGATCGGAGTCGCGGTGCTTGCGCTCGCTGCTGCGCTTGCCTTGCCGTCCTACGCCGCCGCGCAAACGCTTCGCTTCGGGCATGCCAACGCACCCGGAGAAGTCGCCAACGACATGTTCAACGAGTTGGTCGAGCGGGTGAAGACGCGCACGAAAGGGGCTGTCACGATTCGTGTCTACCCCTCGGAGCAACTCGGCAAGGAAGCCGATCTCGTCCAGCAGGTGAAGCAGGGTGCGCTCGACATGTCGGCGCCGAGCATGGCGGTGATGTCCGCCCTGGTGCCGGCGATGGAAATGGCAAGCGGACCGTTCCTGTGGAAGGACTGGAAGGAAGCCGAGACCGTGCTCCGGGGCCCGGCCTTCGACCCATTGTGGAACGAACTGCGCGACAAGCACAACATCGTCCCGCTGTCGAAGATCCTCTACTGGGGATGGCGCAATTTCACTTTCACCGAGCGCGAGGTGCGCAAGCCCGAGGATATGGTCGGACTCAAGATCCGGGTACCGGAGAGCCCCATCTGGGTTGAAATGATTCGTGCCTTTGGCGCGGCCCCCACGCCGATCCCCTTCGGTGAGGTGTACACGGCGCTCCAGCAGAAGACCGTCGACGGCCAGGAAAACCCGATCCCCACGATCTTTTCCCGCAAGTTCTACGAGGTGCAGGCCGTGCTCACCATGACCCGGCACATGCTGCAGAACAATACCATCGTCATCAACAAGGCATCGCTCGCGAAGCTGTCTCCCGAGAACCAGAAGATCCTGCTGGAAGAGGCTGCGGCCGTATCGGCAAAGAACACCGAACTCCAGCAGGGCCGCGAAAAGAGCATGCTCGAAGAGATGCGCAAATCCGGTCGCATCAAGATCATCGACGATCCCGATCGCGCCGCGTTTCAGGCAAAGGTGGAGCCGGCATATGCCAATCTCGAAGCGCGCTGGGGCGCCGACAATTTGAAGCGCTTGCGTGCCGAGATCGCGAAAGTGCGCGGCAAGTAGGAACGAGCGATGCGCGCGCCGGCGCTGCAACGCATCGACGACGCGGTCACGCGGGCCGAGGACGTCTTCCTCTGGATCTCGCACGGCGTGATCGCGACGTTGATCGTCGCCGCGGTCGTCTTCCGCTATTTCCTGGGGAGTCCGCTGGTCTGGACCGAGGAATTCATCGTCATCGCGTTCAGTTGGATGCTGTTCATCGGGCTCGCCAGCGGGTTCCGCGAGCGGATGCACCTGCGCATCGACGCCTTGCTGATTCTGCTGCCCATTCGCGCGCGCTTCGCGCTCGGCCTCATCGCCACCACCGCCACGGCGATCACGCTGCTCGGACTCGTGTGGTTTGGCATGGACCAGGCGATCACGCTCCTCGAAACCCAAACACCGATGATGCGTATCTCGGCGACGTGGGCCGTCGCGTCGCTGCCGGTCGGGGCAGCGCTATCCTGTCTGCACATCGCCCGGCACGCCGTGGTCGACGGCATCGGTGAGACGCTCTGGCCGCCGGATCTTGTCGCCGCATCCGTGGACGTGGAGGAGTAATGACCCTCCTTCTCACCACTTTTGCCGTCCTGTTGCTCGTGGGGACCCCGATTGCGATTGCCATGATCGCGGCGTCGGGGCTCGTGATCTGGAACGAGGGGATTCCGCTCACGGTCGTCGCGCAACGCGTATTCGCGGGCCTGCAATCGTTCCCGCTCCTCGCGGTGCCGCTCTTCACGCTGGCCGGCTCGCTCATGAACGAATCGGGCATCAGCGAGCGCCTCTTCGCTTTCACGAAGGCGATCGTCGGGCACATCCGCGGTGGGCTGGCGCAGACCGCGGTGGTGGGCAACGTGTTCCTCGCGGGCATTTCCGGATCGTCGGTCGCCGATACCGCCGCGACCACACGGGTTCTCGTCCCACAGCTCGAACGCAACGGCTACAGCCGTGAGTTCGGGGCCGCGTGTGCCGCGGCCGCAGGAACGCTGGGGCCGATCATTCCCCCATCGATCCTGATGGTCCTCTACGCGTGGCAGTCGAACGTCTCGCTGGGTGCACTCTTCGTCGCCGGCATCGTGCCAGGTCTCGTGATGGCGGTTGCCATGTCGCTCGTGATCGTCATCCTGGCGCGCGCGCGTGGCTACCCCACGTCCGGAAGCTTTGCGTGGGCGGCACTGTGGACCGCCTTTCGCAATGCGCTGTGGGCACTGCTGATGCCGGTGATCATCATCGTCGGCTTCCGCCTGGGAGCCGTCACCGCGACCGAGATCGCCGGAGTAGCCGCTTTCTACGCTGCCTTCGTCGGCATCTTCATCTACCGCACGCTCAAGTGGTCGCGCCTGCCGGCGATCCTGCGCACGACGGCGCGCGAAACCGCAGTCATCCTGATGATCGCCGGCGCGGCCGCGCCGTTCAGCTGGATCCTGGGCATCGAGCAGGCACCGCAGCTCGTGGTCACGGCAATCCAGTCCGTGACCAGCGAGCCGTGGGTAGTGCTCCTGATCCTCAACGTCGCGTTGCTGGTCGCCGGCATGTTCATGGAGACGATCGCCATCATGATCATTCTGGTGCCGATCCTCGTGCCGCTGCTCACGTCGCTGCACATCGACCTCGTGCACTTCGGGATCATCCTGCTGGTCAATCTCGTCATCGGGCAACTCACCCCACCGGTTGGAGTCCTGCTATTCGTGGTGATGACCATCGCCAAGGTTTCGCTCGGTCGCCTCGTGCGCGAGATGCTTCCGTTCATCGCCGGCCTCGTCGTCGCCCTCGCCCTCATCACCTATATTCCGGCCATGAGCCTCATGCTGCCGAAGCTTCTCAAATTCTGAGCGAGCCCTGCACCCCGAATCGGGTAAACAATGCCATGAGCACGATTCGCTCGATTGAGATCACCGATTTCAAGTTCAGCGCGCGCAATATCGAGCGTATCGGCTTTGGCCAAATGGTGGGCTTCAAGCGTGGCGCGTCGATCGAAGTAGTGAAGAACGCAATCGCCATCGAGACCGATGACGGCCTGCGCGGCGAGTACGTGACCAACTGGGGAGCGAGCCCCGCCACGCGTGGCGAAATGGAGATGCTCGCACCGTTCATGCTGGGACGCGACGCGATGGCGCGCGAAGGGCTATTCGACGACCTCAAGCGAGAAGCCCGACAGTGGTCAGGCATGGGGCACGGACCGCTCGATATCGCGCTGTGGGATCTGGCCGGCAAGAAATACGGCGCCTCGGTATCCGAACTCCTCGGTGGCCACCGGGCGCGACTCCCGGTCTATGCGTCCACCTATCTCGGTGACAGCCAGGGCGGACTCGACAGCAAGGAGGCGTATGCGGCGTTTGCCGAGCAATGCTACGATCTTGGCTTTCGCGCCTACAAGATCCACGGCTGGAACGACGGCGACGCTCGCCGCGAGGCGGAGAACGTGCTGCACGTAGCGAAGCAAGTCGGCGACCGGATGACGCTCATGCTCGATCCCGGCTGCCAGTTGCGCAAGTTTTCGGACGCATTGCACGTCGGACGCGCGTGCGACGAAGGCAACTACTTCTGGTACGAGGATCCGTTCCGCGACTCCGGCAAGTCAGCATTCGCGCACAAGAAGCTGCGCGAGATGATCCGCACCCCGCTCCTCATCACCGAATACGTGCGCGGCATCGAGCCGAAAGCAGACTTCATCGTCGCCGGCGGCACCGACTACGTGCGGGTCGATCCCGAGTACGATCACGGCATCACCGGAGCGATGAAGATCGCTCATCTTGCGGAAGCATTCGGCCTCGATTGTGAGGTGCACGCCTGCGGCCCCGCGCATCGCCACGTGATGTCGGCGATGCGCAACAGCAATTTCTACGAACTCGCGCTGGTCGGTCCCGACTGCCCCAACATCGTCGCCCCCGTCTACACGAACGGCTATACCGACCAACTCGATTGCTGCGGGGCCGACGGCTGCGTCGAGGTGCCGACGGGGCCCGGCCTCGGCGTCACTTACGACTGGGACTACATCCGTCGCCACGCGGTGGCGAGCCGGACGTTCAAGTAGGCGTTGCTCCGCTGTACCGGGCGTCGGTCGCAACAGGTGTCGCGCTCACCCCGCGATCACCGCATCTCCACAGCGTTCGAGCCGACCCGCGGCCTCCCTCACCATCCGCTCGACGATCACGCCCGCGGGTTCGATCGCGCCGATGAGTCCAGCCGCCTCGCCGAACCAGACGCCGGTGTTCTCGGGATCGCCCTCGGCGAACGCCTGACGGTAGCGTGGACCCTCGGTTGCGAGGTTGCGTTCGAGTTCGTCCTCGTGCCCATGCCAGCGCGCCGTGAACGCATTGCGGCGAATGCGCGCCGTGAAGTGCGCGGGCCACGGAAGCTGGCGAGCGATATCGGCGACCCGCGTGCGCACGGTATCGTCGCCATCCGCCTCGACGATCGCCTCGTGATGACGTGGCGCCACCAGCGCTTCGCTCGATGCCCACAGGCGAGTGCCGACCAGCACCCCGTCGGCGCCCAGCACGAGTGCCGCGGCGAGCCCTCGCCCATCGGCGATCCCGCCCGCAGCGAGCAGCAGCGTCTGTGGCGCCTGCGCAGCAATCGCGTCGGCGACCTCCGGCACCAGCGTGAGCGTGCCACGCAAGGCGCCGTGGCCACCGGCCTCGGAGCCCTGCGCGACGATCACGTCGGCACGCACGTCGAGCGCGTCGGCGACGTGCTCCATGTTCTGACACTGGCAGATGAGCCGCGCGCCGGCGGCGCGAATCCCGTCGACGAAGGGCCGCGGATCACCGAACGAGAGCATCACGGCGACCGGCCGCCGCTTCAGCACGTCGGTGAGCAACGACGGCGACTTGCGCAGCGACCATGTGATGAACCCCACGCCGACGCGTTCGCCCTGCGCTGCCGCGAATTGCGCATCGAGCCATGCCGGATCGCCGTAACCACCACCGATGAGGCCGAGCCCGCCGGCCCGGCTCACCGCGGCCGCGAGCGCGCCGCCGGCGGCAAACGCCATCGGCGCCGAAACGATCGGGTGCCTCAGCCCGAGCGCGAGCGTGAGGCGGGTCGAGAGAGTCGTCATCGCGGTCCTCCGCGCGAGGAGTCGTATGTGTGCATCTTACGACCAATCGCTTGGCTCCCGCCGTCGCCGCGCCCTGCCACTCCTGATTTCGTCTCGTGGCGTGCCCATCTGGCCGCGCGGATGTGGCTGACAGAGCGGCGCGCGGCGCTCGTAGGGGTCACGCTGGAAGCGCAGCCGGGATGACCCGCGAGCGGCGCCGGCATGGCCGCGCCTATCGTCACCCCGTTCGCATACACGACCGCGAGCCGCTCGACGGTTCAGAAGGCTGTTCGTTGACCCTCCGAATTATCCGCGGCAGACTGAGCTCACGCGCGCGGTTCGCGCGGCATATTTCCAGTTACGGCCCCGACTGCGCATGACCCAAAGAACGAACTACATACTGATCGACTATGAGAACGTCCAGCCGTCGGAACTCACGATGCTCCGCGATGGGCCGTTCAAGATAAAGGTGTTCCTCGGTGCAAATCAAACGAGGATTCCGGTTACGCTTGCGACCGCGGCTTCCCGAAATTCCTGCAGAACGGTCTCGCCGCCCGGGTCGCACGGTTGATCCAGTCCCATCTGCCGCGGGTCGGCGCCACGCACGAGACCGCGCCGCTGATCTGGCGCTGGGCGAGACGGATGATGGACGCGCTGGAGGCGCACTTCGCGCAACATCCCTATCTGCTGGGCGAACGGGCGACCCGCTTCGACTACGGCCTGATCTGCCCCTTCTACGGTCACATCGCGCGCGACCCGTGGTCGCGCGACGAGTTCCTGCTGCCGCGCCCGCACCTGCATGCGTGGGTCTGGCGCATGAACCAGCCCTATCTGACGAAGGACGCGCCGCCGTTCGCAGCAGTTGGAGCAGCACTGCCGGTGACGCTGCAGCCGATCGTTCGCAGCCTCTTCGACGAGTTCGTTCCCTTCGTCGAAGGGACCCTTGCCGAGCTCAAGCGGGCGTCTCCCTGTCTTCGCAAGGGCGCGCGTGTCGACCGCTTCCTCGGTCCGGTCACCTTTCCATTCGCGGGCGAAACGCATTCGCGGCAGGCGATGTCGTTCACGCTCTGGCTGGTCCAGCGAGCGCTCGACCTGCTCCAGGCGATGCCTGCGGACGACGCCGAACGCGCGCGACAATGGGTGCGGGACTCGGGCGGGGCGAGCCTTCTCCAGTTGGACATTCCCCGGCTGCAGGTCTCCGGCCTGACGGTCTGCTTCGCTCAATGATCGGGAGCCCGGCGCTGCAACCGCCCGATGATCAGCACCACCGCAGGCTGCCCGCTACCGCCCTATCCCCGCCGCGCATCACCGCGCAACCCTCGGCGTCCAGTTCGACCCGCTCGACGATCTCGCCGCCTCGGCGCACGAGCAGGACACCGGGCTTGCCATCGGGGCAGGCGAGCCAGACGGCGCCCTCGACGTCGAGCGCGACCGGCGGGCAAGTGCCCTTCGACTGTTCTCCGCCGCCCCCACCTACCCCTCGACCATCGCTTCGATCCTGCCCTCGCGAATCGCGCGCACGAAGGCCCGATAGTCGGCACGGTTCTGGTCTGCATACTCGACTGCGAACTCGCCGATCGCGTCGTCGAAGGTCTGTCCGGAACCCATGTAGCCGGAGATCATCGCGGCATCGCCGGTGCGGGCATGCGCGCGCGACAGCGCGCGGGCACACAGGCGGGCATAGTGGCGCAGGGCCACCGCATCCCAGTCTTCGATGATGGCGGACATCTTCATGTCGCGCAGTTGGCGGACGTAGACGTCGCGGCCGTTCTTGCCCCGCGTCCAGCCGAGGAAGACGTCGGTCGCCGCCTGCATCAGCCGTTGGCCCACCACGACCCGCTGGCCGTGATTGGGATGCACGCTCTTGCCTGCGTACGGCTCGAGTACCGAAGCCCGCGCCTCCTTGACCTGCAGGAAGAGGGGATCGTCGTCGGACGCCATGAACAGACACACCGTGCACTGCGTACCGACGCTTCCGACGCCGACGACCTTGAACGCAATATCGAAAAAATGAAACCGGTCGAACAGCGTCCGGGTGTGTTCTGGCAGGGTTTCGCGGTACGCAGCGATCACCTCGCCAAGGCCCGACTCCAGGCGCGCAGCATCTTCCGCATCCGCGTGGAAGATGAGCGGTGGGTCGTCCTTGATCCTGGGTTTCGCGCCTTCGGTCGAAACGAGCTTCGGATACAGGTGATCGGGCACGGTCCTGCGCTTCTCCGCCTTGATCCGATCCGCAATCCGCTTGCGCGCCGCGCGCGCGACGTCCGGATCGCCTGATCGATCTTCATAGCGCTGCAGATCGATCCTGTCGTACCAGACATCGAGCGCGCGCATGGAAGCGTAGTCCGCCATGCGCTCGCGGTACTCACGGACCACATCCGTGGCCACGCGCGCCGCGTCGCTGTCAGGCAGTTGCAGATACTGTGCCGCGATGACGACGCTGGCCGCAAGACGCTTGAGATCCCATTCGAACGACGCCGGCAAGGTCTCGTCCAGATCGTTGATGTCGAAGATCACGTTGCGCTCCGGCGTGGCGAAGGCGCCGAAGTTCATCAGGTGCGCATCGCCGCAGGCCTGCACGCGCAGGCCGCTGGTCGGTGTCGTGTCGAGGTCGGCAGCCATCAGTGCGGCGGAACCCCGGTAGAACGCGAATGGCGAGGTCGACATTCGCCCAAAGCGGATAGGGATCAACGATTCGACGCGACCCGCGTTGGTCGCGCGCAGAAGGTCGATGGGGTCGCGTCGCCCCTTCTGCGCCTTCCACCCCGCATGCGATGCGCGTGGCACGTCATCGCGAAGCGCCTTGCCCTTGGCGCGGCGCTCATCGGCGGAGACATAGGTGTCTTCAAGGGCAAGGGCGCTCGCCGTGCGCTTGCTGCTGGCTGGGTTGACGCTCATCGTGCTCGCTCCATTGGCTTCGTCCGTGACGAATGTTGTGAAGTCTCCGGTTACCTGACGGACGCTTCCAGCGCAAATCCGCAAAGCCGCGGATCGCCGCCACCTCGATCCCGCACACCGGCCCGTGCCTGGGTACGATGACGTCCGGGTCGAACGAGATGATGAGATCGAGAATTTTCGGCCACTTTTCGTACGAGCCGTTCCAACTGCGTATTTCGCGCGATGCCAGACTGGACTCGCTTTACGTGGGACGGCGCCGCTCTCTCCTGCTGGCTGCGGCGCCGCATGGAAGTCTTTCGCCATGCCTCGGTGTCGTCTATCGGAATTCCGCAGAACGCGAAGTCCATGGTATCGCCCGCTGACATAGCTCAACCTGCGGTCACCGTGGTCGAGATCACCGACTCCTCGGCTGCCAGCGCGGGCATCGAACTGCTCGATCTGGATGCGATGCAGCTGCAGTCGATGCCGTTGCAGGCACGCCGCGTGATCGTCCGGCTCGACTCCGCCGCGGTCGTCTTCCATTCGACCAACCTGACCTTGCGGGCGCGTACGCGCGTCAGCGCGAAGCCGACTCTTGCATGCCGAATGGCCTGGAGACGCTGCAGGCGAGCGGGGAGGAGGTTCGCGCGCTGTTCGACTGCGGCAAGCGACTGGTGGACACGGCCGCCCGCCAGCCCGATCTGTTCAACAACAGCCGGGACGAGCGGGGGGCCGCTTACGTCGAGTTGCTCGAGACCCTGGGCGAGACCACCGGTTTCGCGGTCGATCGCAGCGACCGCACACGGCGGTCACACAGCCGCATCGTCAAGGCCGCCGAGGATCACGCGCGATCGAACGCGGACGAACGCCTGTTCGTGTCCGACCTATGGCAGAAATGGGAACCTGCTCTCACTCAATCATCGACGGCTTCGGCAAGTCGTTGATCGGCTTGATGCAGAAGCCGCAACGCCTTCACGCTTACCGTCGCGACGCTCCCGCTCGAAAGCGGAAGGTCAGTGCGCATCCGCCGCCTGCTCCGCGGCTTCCTTCCACGGTCTGATCTTCGCGAGCGTCTTCGCAAGGCTCGCCTTCGCGACCTCGGTATCGTAGTCCGCCTGCAGGCGCAGCCACCAGCCATCGGAAAGCCCGAAGAA
>JBDHRR010000110.1:0-11867 GCA_039807685.1 Burkholderiales bacterium | reverse complement strand
GCGGCAGGCGCACGCGCGCGACGGTCCCGCCGCCCGGCGCGGACTCGATCTCGAATGTTCCGCCGTGCAGGCGGGTGATCCGCTCGACGATGGCAAGCCCGAGCCCGGCGCCGGCGGCCCCGTCGGCGCGGGCGCGCGAGGCGGCGGCGCGGGTGAAGGGCTGCTTCAATCGCGCGACGTCGTCCGGCGCGATCCCTGGCCCGTGGTCGATGACCTCGAGCCACGCTTCGTCGGCGTGGCGGGTGGTGGCGACCTCCACCGGCGGCGCGCCGTAGGCGAGGGCATTGTCGACGAGATTGGCGACGAGGCGCGACAGCGCGGTCGCCTTGACCGGCAGCGGCGGCAGGCCGCCGGCGACGAAGCGCGCGGCCTTGCCGGCCGCGACGTAGCGCGCGGTCGCCGACTGCACGATCTCATCGATGCTCGCGGCGGCGAACGGCGTCGCATCCTCGCCGCGGGCAAAATCGAGGAACTGGCCGATGATCCGATCCATCTCCTCGATGTCGGACACCATGCCCGCGCGCAAGGTCTCGTCGCGGACGGTCATTTCGACGCCCAGGCGCAGGCGCGCGAGCGGGGTGCGCAGGTCGTGCGAGACACCGGCCAGCAGGAGCGCGCGATCGGCGTCGACGCGCCGCAGGTTGGCGGTCATCGCATTGAAACCGCGATTGACCGCCGCGATCTCCGAAGGTCCCGATTCCGGCAACGGTGCGGGTAACTCGCCGCGACCCACGCGCGCGACCGCGGCGGAAAGGTCGCGCAGCGGTTGCGCGAGGTAGCGCGCGAAGATGTAGGCGGCGACGAGCAGCAGGGCGAGAACGACGAGCGTCCAGGTGAGCGCGCGGGTGGCGCCGGCATCGGGTCGGTCCGGACGGACGGGGACGCCGAGCCAGTAGGCGGCGTCGGCTGCCTCGATGCGCACGAAGAGCATCTGTCGGCGCGGCGCGAAGCGCACTTCGGTGCCGGGGCCCAGTCGCTCGCGTAACCGGCTCGCGAGGTCGGCCATGAGCAACCCCGCGGGCAGCGCCTCGCCCGGCGGGCTCCCCGCCTCCGGATAGATCTGCACGCCGTAGGTGTCGGCGAGCTCCTCGAGCGTTTCGCTGCGCTCGGGATCGTCGGTGGCGGTGAGCGCCGCGCGCAGCGCTTGCAATTGCGCGAGGCGGGTCTCGGAGACCTCGCGATTGACGAGGGCGAGCCGCTCGCTGCGAAAGAGGACGATGCTCGCCAGTACCGCGAGGGCCACTGCGGCGACGATCAGCAGCACCAGACGGCCGAAGAGCGACCGCGGCAGCAGGATCACGACCGATCCGCGGCGCTGTCTCGCGGGGCAGCGTCGGACTCGGCGTCGGGCACGTAGACATAGCCGAAGCCCCACACCGTCTGGATGAAGCGCGGATTGGCCGGGTCCGGCTCGACGAGCTTGCGCAGTCGCGACACCTGCACGTCGATCGCGCGATCGAAGACTTCGTGATCGCGACCGCGCGCGAGCATCATGAGCTTCTCGCGGGCGAGCGGCTGGCGCGGATGCTGCGCGAAGACGCGCAGGAGTCCGAATTCGCCGGTGGTGAGCGTCGCGCTGTGACCGTCGAGCGTGAGCGTGCGCGCGGCGAGGTCGAGCGTATGGCGCCCGAAGCGGACGATCCCCGCGGTGGTCGGCGCACCGGGCACGCTGCGCTCGCCGTGCCGGCGCAATACCGCGTGGATGCGGGCGACGAGTTCACGCGGATTGAACGGCTTCGGCAGGTAATCGTCGGCACCCATCTCGAGCCCGACGATGCGATCGACCTCCTCGCCCTTCGCGGTCAGCATGATGATCGGCACGCCCTCGCCGGCGCCGCGCAGGCGCCGGCAAACCGACAGGCCGTCCTCGCCGGGCAGCATGAGATCGAGTACCACGAGATGTGGCGGATCGCGCTGGAGCTTGCGATCGAGATCGCGGGCGTCAGGAAGCGCTGCCACCTGGAAGCCCTGTTCGCCGAGGTAACGCGTCAACAGGTCGCGCAGACGGACGTCGTCGTCGACGACGAGGATCTTGGTGGGGCCGGGCTTGGTCGACATGCGTGCATTGGATCCGAGAAGGTGCCTGCCGTGTCGGCGGCCTGTAAGCGATTGTAACGGTCGCCACGGCACGCAACGTTCCGTTGCAAAGCCACGGCCCAGGTCGCGAACGAACGACCACAATGCGCTTCGAACGAACGAGTCCGAGCGTTGCGTGCGTGGTACCAGGAGCACCGCGCACCGGGCGAATCGTGAACCCTCATCCAGTATCGAAAGGAATCGTCATGAAGTCTCCGATGGCACGCATTTCCGGCGCGATCGCCGTCAGTATCCTTGCGGCCGGCGTTCAGGTTGCCGCCGCCGAACCGGGGCGCGGACCCGGTCCCGGACCCGGCCACGGCCATGGCCCGGGATTCGGCGGGCCGGCCGCGATCGAGCAGGTCATCTTTTCGTTGAAGCCGCAACTCGGCCTCACCACCTCGCAACAATCGATGTGGGACAGCGTCGTTGCCAATGCCAAGGCCGCGCGTGCCGCGATGCGGACGCGGATGGAGCAGACGCACGCTGCGTACGCTGCCGAACTCGCCAAGCCGGAGCCGGATCTGGCGGCGGTAGCGGCCGTGTCGGATCAGGCGCAGGCCGATGCCATGGCGACTCGCAAGCAGGTACGTGACCAGTGGCTGTCGCTGTATGCGACCTTTACCCCGGCGCAGAAGGGGGTCGTGCGCGACGCACTCGTCAAGCGCGAGCAGCGGATGGAGGCGTTCCGCGCCCGTATGCAAGAGCGTGCACAGGGCGGCCGCGCAGCCCCGAACTGAGCACGGTATCCGTTCGGCCCGAGGCCGCCGGCGCGCAAGCGCCGGCGGCCTCGTCGCGTCGGCGGGGGGCGCGGCGGCGCGTGGTCCAGCCGATCGCACCCCGGACGCGGCGCCCCCCGGGGGGGCGGCCGTAAATTCCAACGGCATAAGAATGCTTCCAGGTCGGCGACGTGCCGGCGCTCGCTCGTCCTGCCCTTCCCCAGATGCCGCGGCGACGAACGGTCACCTCCTAAGCCAGGGGAACGGGCTATTCGATTGTCATGAATCTCCAGTTGCTCGCAAATGGCGGCATAGGTCCATAAGAGTAAACATATGAAAAATCAATCATCTAGAACATATTATTAACATGGCGCTGGCATAAAATTGATGCGGTAGTGACCGTCCGTCGCCAATCTTCCCTACCCCGTTGTAAAGCCCAGTTTCATCGCTGATAATCCAGCCACGCGAGGGCCGCCGGCATCGTTGACCCTGCCTCGATCGAGGCGACGACTGTGCCGGCGCCGCTTCCGCGACAGGGAACAATCACGGGCAGGGGGCGGTGATGCAAGGTGAATCCAGGGGAGTACGGAAGATGGGGGGCGTCGTGGCCGGATCGCGAGCGCTTGGAATCGCGCTCGTGGTCGCGCTCGCCGGGGTCCTGCTGGGGCCGCAACTCGCACTCGCGCAGCGCGCTTCGCCGCCGAACATCACGCTCACGGCAGATACGCAGATGCTCAAGCCGGGCGACTCGGCGACGCTCACCGCAAAGATCAAGTCGCAGAGCGCCCGCATCGCCCGCGTGGTGTTCTACGACGGCAGTTCGCAACTCGCGATCGTCGCTGCCGAGCCCTACACGCTGAAGTTCACGCCGTCGGACCTCGGCGTGCACAACATCAAGGCGGTCGCAGTCGACGCGCTCCTGCAGCAAGGCACCTCCAACGTAGTGTCGATCAACGTCACGTCGACGGGGAACATTCCGCCGACCGTGTCGGTCACCGCATCTCCGAGCAGGGTGAACTACGGCACGCCGACGACGCTGACAGCGGCCGCCGCCGACCGCGACGGGTGGGTGCGCTCGGTCACCTTCATGAGCAATGGGACCGCGCTCGGCACGGCTACGTCGAAGCCGTTTCAACTGACGTTCACGCCGCCCTCGGTGGGCAGCTACTCGATCACGGCGGTGGCTACCGACAATCAAGGGGCGTCGACGACGTCCGCCCCGGCTATCGTCGAGGCGACCAATAGCGGTCGCGGCAATACCCCACCCAGCATCGCGCTGGCCACGTCGACCACCGCGATCACGGTCGGCGAAACGGCTACTCTCACCGCAACCGCCTCCGACGTCGACGGCACCGTGACCAAGGTCGAGTTCTACAACGGATTCGTCCTGGCCGCGACCGACACGACGAGCCCGTACACGTACGCCTTCACGCCGGCGAGCGCGGGGACGTACACGCTGAGCGCGAAGGCATACGACAACAGCGGCGGGTCGGCCACGTCCAGCGGCGTGACGATCACGGTGAAGGGCGCCGCGGTGCCACCCACCGCGACGCTGCCGACGATCACGCTGTCGCTGTCGAATACGCTCTTTGCCCCCGGTGCCACGATCGATCTCACCGGCAATCCGACCGCGGCGACCGGCGCCACCGTTACCCGCGTTTCCTTCTACCAGAACGGACTGCTGCTCGACAGTCGCACGGCTTCGCCGTACAAGGTGAGCGCCACGCTCGCCAATCCGGGGATCTACGACTTCTACGCGATGGTCGTCGATTCGCTGGGCCAGACGCGGACCACGCTCGTGCAGCGCGCGATCGTGCAGAACGCGCCTGCCGTCGCGACGACCGACGCCGACATCTGGCGGCTGCTCAACCAGGCCACGTTCGGGGCTTCGCAGGCCGAAGCGGCGCGTGTGAAGACGCTCGGAATCGCCGGCTGGATCAACGATCAACTCACCAAGCCGGCCTCCGGCTACCCCGACAGCCGGTACTACTACCTCAGCCTCAACGAGAGCCCCGAATGCACCAGCACGATGCCCGACGGCAAGACGTCGTACCCGGCGGATTCGCCGCAGGCACGCTGCAACCGTGACCAGCGGACACTCGCGATGGTGCAGCGGGACTTCTTCACCAACGCCGTCTCCGGCGCCGACCAGCTGCGCCAGCGCGTGGCGTGGGCGCTCTCGCAGATCCTCGTCATATCCGCAAACAAGACGGATCTCGACCGGGCGCACGTGATGGCGCGCTTCCAGAACCTCATGTTCGAGGAGGCCTTCGGCAACTACGAAACGCTGCTGCGCAAGGTGACGTACAACCCGGCGATGGGCGTCTACCTCGACATGGTCAACAACGACCGGGCACCGCAGCAGCCCACCACCAGCACCCGCGTACCCAACGAGAACTACGCCCGCGAGATCATGCAACTCTTCTCGATCAACCTCGAGGAACTCAACGACGATGGCACGCCGCTGCTCGATGCGCAGGGCAAGCCGGTACCGACCTACGGTCAGGGCGACGTCGGGGAGTTCGCCAAGGTCTTCACGGGTTACACGTTCGGCGCCGCCGACGGCGCCCCCGCCACTGGCAAGCGATCCGGGTCCACGCGGTACTACGCCGTGCCGATGGTGCCGTATCCGACCACGAACACGACGGGCCACGAGCCGGGCGAGAAGCATCTGCTCAACGGCACAATCCTTCCCGCCGGGCAGACCGCGCAGGTCGACATCGACGCCGCGGTACGCAACATCTTCCTGCATCCGAACACGCCGGTGTACATCGGCAAGCAGCTCATCCAGAAGCTCGTCACCGGCAATCCGTCGCCGGCGTACGTGAAACGGGTCGTGCAGGTGTTCAAGAACAACGGTGGCGGGGTCCGCGGTGACCTGGCGGCGGTGGTGAAGGCGATCCTGCTCGATCCGGAGGCCCGCGGCGGTGCGAAGACCGCATCCGACTTCGGCTCGCTGCGCGAACCCGTCCAGGTCGTCACCGGACTCATCCGCGCACTCAACGGCATCACCGACGGTGCCCGTCTGGAAGGCGCCACCAATTCGCTGGGGCAGCGTCCGTACTACTCGCCGTCGGTGTTCAACTACTTTATGCCGGACGCGAAGATTCCTGGCACCACGGTGCTGGGGCCGGAGTTCGGCATCCACACGACGGTGACGGCGATCAATCGGGCCAACCTCGTGTACGACCTCGTGTACGGCGGTTACGGGGGCGACTCGACGATCCCGGAGGCGACCGGCACCCGGCTCTTCCTCGCGCCGTTCGAGGCGCTCGCCGATCAGCCGGCGGCAATGGTGTCGCTCGTCAACCAGTACCTCGCCGGTGGCCAGTTTCCGGCCGCACTCGAGCCCACGATCGTTACCGCGGTCAATGCGATCGCGCTGAGCGCGACCCCGACCGCCGCACAGCGGCTCGAACGTGCTCGCATGGCCGTCTACCTCATGGCCTCGTCCTACGACTACCAGGTACAGCGCTAATCATGACGACATCCCGCCGCAAGTTCCTGACCTCCACGAGTGCGCTCACCGCGAGCGCGCTCGCCGCCAACCTCACCACCTGGGGTGTGAAGAGCGCCGAGGCGCAGGCCGCCTCCGGCTACAAGGCGATCGTCGTCGTCTTCCTCTTCGGGGGCAGCGACTCGAACAACATGATCATTCCCTACGACGACTACGCGGCGTACCTCAACGTGCGCACCGCGGCGTCGGCGGTGGGCATTCCGCAGGCGCAACTCGTGCAGTTCACCGGCGCCGGCAAGAAGTACGGATTCCACCCGGCCATGGCGACCATTGCTCCGCTCTACGGGCAGGGGAAGCTCGCGGTGATCGCCAATTCGGGCACCCTCGTGCAACCGATCAAGGATCGCGCGGACTACCGTGCGAACCCGAGTATCCGTCCCCCGAACCTCTTCTCGCATGCCGACCAGCAGGATGCGTGGTCGGGGCTCGTTCCCGGCGCCGCCGTTCGCACCGGCTGGGGTGGTCGTTTTGCCGACCGTCTGCGAACCGCGAACACCGGCGCGCTCATTCCGGCGGCGGTATCGGTATCGGGTTCGCAGATCTATACGACGGGCGCACAGACGACGCCGCTGGTCATCCCACAAAGCGGCGGTGCATCGATGAGGGGTCAGGGCACGACCGGCGTGCCGCTCGCGCGTTACACGGCGCTGAAGGCGCTGCTGGCGGATGCACGGAATCGCGGCAACCAGGTGGTCATGGGCGCAGCGGGCGTGATGGATGAGGCACTCGTTGCCAATGAGGTCGCGAATCCGATCCTCAACGGCACGCTTCCGCCGGTGATCGATACCGCGTTCCGCGTGGGCGGCAACCTCCTCAATACCGGGATCGCGCAGCAGTTGCGGCAGGTCGCCCGCCTCATCGAAGGACGTGGCGCCACCGGAGTGAAGCGGCAGGTGTTCTTCGTCAGCATGGGGGGCTACGACACGCACGGGAACACGGTTGCGGCGCAGACGGGCCTCTTCAACCAGCTCTTCCCGGCGATGAAGGCGTTCTACGACTACACGGCGGCGGCCGGCGTCGCCAACGACGTCGTGCAGGTCACGATGTCCGACTTCAACCGTACCTTCATCGGCAACGCCAATCAGGGCGTCGACCACGCGTGGGGCGGACACCAGATCGTGGTCGGCGGGGCAGTGAAGGGCAATGCGATGTACGGCACGTTCCCCGATCACATCGTCGGCGGCAACATGGATTCCGGCAACAATGGCGCGTGGATCCCGAGCGTCGCGGTCGATCAGGTGGGGTCGACGCTCGGAGCGTGGTTCGGCATGCCGGGGAGCGACATCGCGCAGGTCTTTCCGAACCTCGCCAACTTCTCGAACAAGAACATCGGCTTCATTTGAGTGGCGCACGCGCCATCAGGCGCGCACGAGGAGCGAGGTCGCCGCGGCGTGCAGCGCCGCGGGGACCACCGGCTTGCTGAGGAGCGCGATGCCGGCGTGTCGCGCATCGCGCTCGGCAGCGGCGCTGGTGTCGCCCGAGACGAGCAGCGCCGGCAGCACGATTCCCAGTTCGTCGCGCAAGCGGTCCACGGCGGCGATGCCGCTCGCTCCGTGCGCGAGCCGCAGGTCGGCAACCACGAAATCGGGATAACGATCGGCGCGACCGATGGCATCGAGCAGGTCGGCGACATCGCTGCCCCCCGCGACATCGGCTCCCCAAGTGGTGAAGAGCGCGCGCATGGCGTCGACCGCACAGGGATCGTCGTCGACGACGGCGACGAGCGCGCCGCGGATCGTGGTGGCCGAACCTCCTCCGAGTGCGGTGCGCGTGGCCGTCGCCGACCCCGCGGGCCGCACGAGCGCCGGCGTGCGTGGTGCATACACCCGGAAGCGTGACCCGCGCTGCGGCGTGGAAGTGAGCTCGATGCGATGGTCGAGGAGCACCGCGAGTCGGCGCACGATGGCAAGGCCGAGGCCCATCCCGCGGTGGTCGCTGCTGCGCGACGCGTGCACCTGGTAGAACTCGTCGAAGATCCGCTCCTGGAGCGAGGCGGGGATTCCGATGCCGGTGTCGACGACGTCGATCGCGACCGCCGCGCCGCGCCGGCGAGCACCCAGCACGATCCCACCGCGCTCGGTGTAGCGAATCGCATTGGCGACGAGATTGCGCACGATGCGCTCGATGAGTGCCGGATCGCTGTGGATCGCCAGCCGCGTGGGCGCCACGCGCAGGTCGAGGCCCTTTGCTCGCGCCTGCGCCCGCAGACCATCGGCGACCCGCGTGAGCACCGGTGTCAGGGCCATTCGGGCCGGTGCCGGTGCCAGCGCACCGGCTTCGAGGCGCGACAGGTCGAGGAGCTGCTCGAACTGGCCTTCGAGCGCGCCGAGGCCGCGCTGGATGCTGGCAACGAGCGGTTGCCACTCGGCATCGGTCGCGCGCATGGCAAGGGCGGCGACGTAGAGTCCCAGCGCGTGCAGTGGCTGGCGCAGGTCGTGGCTGGCTGCTGCGAGGAGCTGGCTCTTGCTGCGATTGGCGTCTTCCGCGGCGTCCTGTGCCTCGCGGGCGGCGCGCGACTTCGCCTTCAGTTCGTCGATGAGGTCGAGATTCTCATAGCGCATCGCGAGCGAGCGCGTGAGCAGCGCGTTCAACTGGTGACCGAAGGCGAGGATGAATGCCATCACCACGCTCATCACGAAGGCGATGTAGGCGTGGACCCGGTCGCCCTCGAGCGCCACGCGCAGGATGAGCGGCGTCAGCGCCGGCAGCGCGAAGCCGTAGAACGCCGGCCGATAGACCGCAGTCAGGTTGAGCCCGCCGAGCACCACCCCGAAGAGGCAGACGATGAGGAGCGCCTGGTGCGGCTGCGACGCCGGAAACATGACGATCGAGGCGAGGCCCCACAGCGCGCCGCCGGCGGTGGAGCCGATCGTCCAGTAGCGGCCCCAGCGCAGCGTGGCGTGCAGCCCCGGCCGCGCGCGCTTCCAGGCGCGCACCAGGAGGCCGCGCCAGGCCTGGTTGGCGACGATGAGCACGAGCCAGCACGCCATCCAGGCGGGCGATGCCTCACCCCACAGCACGAGGCACAGGATCGCCGCACCGAGGAGCATCGACAGCGACGTGCGATGCCAGTTCGCGTAGAGCTCCGCGACCTGGTCGGCATGCGCGCGGGCGAGTGCCGATGCGGACAGCGGCGTCGCCGCGGTCATGTGCACCCCGCGTCTCGCGCGCGTGACGTTACGGCCGCGCGATGGGCTGTTCGCCGCTGATGCCGCGCCGCGCGAGTTCGGCCACCACCTGCGAGCGCGAATGGACGTTGAGCGCGCGCAGGATCGCCGAGACGTGGACCTTGACCGTCCCTTCCGAGAGGCGAAGCGCGCGACAGATCATCTTGTTGGGCTTGCCTTCGGCCAGCAACAGCATGACTTCGCTCTGCCGCGGCGTGAGCCCCAGCACGTCGATCGCGACACCGGCGATCTCGCGCACCCGTTCGCGCGCATAGCTGCGGGGAACGTGCGTGCCGCCGGCGAGCACGCTCCGCACCGCATCGAGCATGGCCGACGGATCGGTGGTCTTGGCGATGAAGCCGCGCGCGCCAGCGGCGAGTGCCGCGCCCACGGTCGCCTGGTCGTGCGTTGCCGACAGGACGACGATCGGCAGGCGCGGGTACGTGCGCCGCAATTCGGCGAGGAGATCGAGACCGTGCGCGCCGGGCAGCGCGAGATCGAGCAACACCAGCGCGCAATCGGGATGCCGCGCGATTTGCGCGAGCGTCTCGTCGCGAGTGGCGGCAGCGAGGAGCTCGATGTCACCGGCCAGTGCCGGCAGTACCTCGCGCAACGCGTGCACGATGAGCGGATGATCGTCGACCACCAGTAGCTTCATGGCGCCTCCCGCCTGTGCGTTCGATCCGACGTGCGACGATCATGCAGGATGGCGGTGTGGCGAGCTACCTGTCAGATCCGGCAGCGGTCAGGCGCTCGGCAAGCCCCGTGCGACCGAACGCGCTCTTCTGCAATTCGGCCTGCTCGGCACGCAGCTTGCGCAGCCTCGTCTCGACGACGGACACCTGGTAGAAGTCGCCGTCGCCGGCCTTCGCCGCGAGCTCCATCTGGCCGATGGCGAGCGACAGCGCGCCGGCCCACGCGTAGTACTCGCCCTGGTGCTGGTGCTCCTTCAGACGCATGTTCTGCTCGGCGTAGGCGCGCGCCGCGATGCGGTGCAGCGGTCCATTGCCGGGGAAGCGCAGGAGTTGCGCCTCGGCGAATGCCGACGCCTGCGCTGGTTTCCCGGATTTCAGCAATGCCTCCGGATAGTCGTACACGAGCTGCATCTTGTTGGGATAGCGGGCGAGCGCACTCGCGAAGCGCTTGACGGCAGCGTCGTAGTCCTTGGCCCCCATGAGCACGTTGCCGGCCATGGCGTCGATCATCGGATTCGGCGGTGCGATCGCTTCCAGGCGGGCAAGCTCGGTCTTCGCCCTGGCGAAATTCTCGGCACGCAGCAGCGCCGCGACGAGGCCGTAACGCTCGGCGATCTCGTTGTTGTACTTGCGCTCGCGCAGCGCAGCGTCGAAGTTCGCGACCTGCTCGCGGGCGTCACCCTGGTAGCTCTTGAGGAGCGCGCGCACGAGATGGAATTCGAGCGAGTCGGGCACCTGTCGATACGGCAGGCCCTGCGCCCGTGCCTGCGCCTCGGCGATCCGCTCGTAGGTGATCGGGTGCGTGCGCAGGTACGACGGCGTATTGCCGTCGACGAAGCGCGCCGAGCGCTGCAGCCGCTCCATGAACGTGGCGGCACCGCCCGGGTCGAAGCCCGCCGCGACGAGTCGCTGGAAGCCGATCCGGTCGGCCTCGTATTCGTTGTCGCGCGTGAAGTTGAGTTGCTGCTGCGCGGAGAGCGCCTGCGTGCTGGCGATCGCCGCATTGACCGTATCACCGCGAGTCGCGCCGGCGCTGCGCGAGGCGAGGACGGCGAGCGCGAGACCGGCCAGCGTCATCAGCATCGAGTTCTTCTGGTTGTCGATCATCCGCGCCATGTGGTGTTGCGTCACGTGCGACATTTCGTGGGCGAGGACGCTCGCGAGCTCGGATTCGTTTTGCGCGAGGAGGATCAATCCGGTGTTGACGCCAATGTAACCGCCGGGAAGCGCGAACGCGTTGATCGCGCTGTCGGGAACCGCGAAGAACTCGAAGTCCTGCTTGGCGTCGTCGGCGGCGACCTGCAGGCGATAACCCAGCGCATTGAGGTAGTCGCTGACCTCGGGATCGTCGAGGTAGCCGCCCTGGGCGCGGATCTGGCGGATGATGGTCTCGCCCACCTTCCGCTCCTGCGCCGGCGATAGCGCGACCTGCGACGAATCGCCCAGGTCCGGCAGCGACGACAGCGCACGCGATGCCGGGGCGGCTCCCTGCAGCGCCGACGGGCTCACCTGCGGCAAGGGAACGTCGCGCTCGACGGGCAGCGAACTCCACAGCGAGGGTAGCGCCGATGGGGCCAGAGTGTCGGCCGTCGCCGCCGGCCGGGTCGCGGCCGCAGCGGTAGGGGGCGCGGCTTGCGGCGCGACCGGAGCGGAGTTGGCGGGGGCGGCCGTCTGCGCGACCGGCGCCGAGGCC
>JBDHRR010000109.1:0-11908 GCA_039807685.1 Burkholderiales bacterium | reverse complement strand
GTGATGCAGATGGATGATGCAGCGGACGACGCCGCGCTGCGCCGCTCGACCAGCGTCCCGGTCGCGCCGCGCAGCATTCCCAGCCGCGAGCTCTTCGTCGATGGCGCCCGCGAAGTCGTCATCGAGCACGGTGAACGGATCTACCGTCTGCGCATCACGCAGGCCGGCAAGCTGATCCTCACCGCGTGACGGCTCGCGCGCCACCCAGCCATGCCGGCGAGTGCATCTTCCCTCCACCCCGCTCGCCTGCCGCTGGTTTCGCGATGAGACATCCAGTCCCGTCGGCACCCGGCGGCGGCGGACCGTCGACGGCGACGAGCGGCATGGCGCCGATGATCCTCGGCGCTGCTCCCGGCAGCGACGGCAAGCGCCAGCGCTGGCTCGGGCTCTCGGCGGTCATCGGAGTGCACCTCGTCGTGCTCCACTTCATCCTGCAGCAGACGCCCGCGGTCGAAGTATTGCGCCACGCAACGCCGTTGATGGTGAGCCTCATCACCCCGGCCCCGATCGTCGCGCCGCCTCCCCCCGCCCCGCCGCGACAGCCGCCGAAGCCGGTACTCGCGCCGCCGAAGGCGACGACCCCACCCCCCGTGGCGACCCGTACCCCGGCCCCGCTGACGGACTCCGTCCCAGCGCCGTCGCCGCTGCCCGCGATCGAGGCGGCACCCGCAAGCATCGCCACGGCACCACCCGCGGCGGCGACGGCGCCGACAGGGCCCGCGGTCGCCGAGCCGGCACCCGTCATGCCCCCCAGCTTCGCTGCCGCCTACCTGCGCAACCAGGCGCCCGCGTATCCGCCGGCCTCACGTCGCGCCGCCGAGGAAGGGCGCGTCGTGCTGCGGGTGCTCGTCAATGCCGGCGGCGATCCGGAGCGGATCGAGGTGGCGACCTCGAGCGGCTTCGAACGCCTCGACGCCGCGGCGCTCACCGCCGTGCGCACCTGGAAATTCGTACCCGCGCAGCAAGCGGGACGCAATGTGGCCGCTTGGGTGCAGGTGCCGCTGGTCTTCACGCTGACCCGGTAGCCGGCCGGCGCCCGCGGCGCGGCGCGCGCCTCAGGTGATCGCCCAGCGCCGCAGCAGGTTGTGATAGACGCCGGTCAAGCGCAGCAGGGCGGCACCGTCGCCGTCGCCCGCATTCGTCAGCCGCAGCGCCTGGATCGTTTCGTCGAGTTCGAACAGCAGTTCGCGCTCGGCGGCTTCGCGTACCCAGCTCTCGACCCAGAAGAAGGCCGCGATCCGCGCGCCGCGGGTCACCGGCGCCACGCGGTGCACGCTGGTCGATGGGTACAGCACCATCGAGCCGGCCGCTGCCTTCACCGCCTGGATTCCCGCCGAGCCCACGATCTCCAGCGTCCCGCCGTCGTACTCGCCGGGCTCCGACAGGAAGAGCGTCACCGACAGGTCGCTGCGCAGCGTGTGCGACGTTCCGGCGACGCGCATGAGCGCGCTGTCGACGTGCCTGCCGTAGGTGCCGCCGTCGGCGTAGCGATTGAAGCGCGGCGGAAAGATGCGCCGCGGCAACGCCGCTGCGGTGAAGCGCGCATGCTCGCCCAGCGTGCGCAGGATGTGGTTGCCGAGATCGATCGCGATCCGCGCGTCGTCGGGGATCTGCTGGTTGCGCTTGACGTCGCGCGCCATCTCGCCCGCGGTGGCCGATCCATCGCGCCAGTCGGCAGTGTCGAGGTGCGCGCGAAACTGGCGCACCTCGTCCTTGGATAGAACGTCGTCGAAGAGCAGTGGCGTCATGAGGAGTCCCGGTTGAACGCGGCGATCCGCGCGTCGTCGCCCGCGTGCAGGGCGCCGGCGGTGATGGCCGCCACGTCGGGGCAGCCGGTCAGCGCCATGCACACCTCCAGTTCCTCGCGCAGGAGCCGCAGCATGTGCGCAACGCCCAGCGCGCCGGCAACGGCGAGCGCGTACGCCTGCAGCCGCCCCACGAGCACCGCATCGGCGCCGAGCGCGAGCGCCTTGAAGACATCGCTGCCGCGGCGGATGCCGCCGTCGAAAAGGAGGGGAAACGGCTTGGGCACCGCCCGGCGCACGGGCGGCAGCACGGCGAGCGTGGCCGCTGCGCCGTCGAGGCTGCGACCCCCGTGGTTGGAGACGACGAACCCGGCCACGCCGAGATCGACGAGCCGCCGTGCATCGTCCGGGTGTGCAACGCCCTTCACCCACAGCGGCAACGGCGACTCGCGAACGAGCGCGCGCAGCGTCGTCCAGGCAGGTGCCGCGCGCATCGCCTCGACGAGGATGCGTGCCGCCCCGGCGGCAGGTCCGACGGCGGGCGGCGCCGGATAGCCGCGAAGGTTCGCGGCAGCCTCGCGGGGCGGCGCGCGATACCCGGCGCGCAGCGTGCGATGGCTCGCGGGCTGGATGGGGGCATCGACGGTGACCACCAGCGCGGTGTACCCCGCGTTCGCGGCGCGGGCGATGAGGTCGAGCGTGACTTCGTGCTGCGGCTGCACGTAGAGCTGGAACCAGCGCTCGGGTCCGGCTGCCTGCGCGACTTCCTCGAGCGATCGCGACGACAGCGTGCTCAACACGAAGAGGCTGTCGCTCGCGGCCGCCGCGCGCGCGGTGGCAAGCTCCGCTTCGGGGTGCAGGACGTGCTGGAAGGCGACCGGCGCGAGGAGGATCGGATGCGCGAGCGTGCGGCCGCCGAGCTCGACTCGCGTGTGGCCCGCGCTGGCGTCGCGCAGCACGCGCGGCCACAGCGCCCAGGCCGCGAAGGCGCGGCGATTGGCGGCGGCCGTGACATCGTGCGCCGCGCCACCGGCCACGTGCGCGTACGTCGCCGCTGCGATGAAGTCCGCGGCCGCCGTCTCGTAATCCTCCGCGCAGTGGATGCCCGCGGGAATCGACGCCGCAGGCGCGCGGCGAATCCGCGCGCGCGGCGCTGGCAGCGGTGGCGCGCGCTCAGAATTCATAGACGAGCGTCGCGGTGAACTGGCGTCCGTCGCCCTTGTACAGGAACGATCCCGAGCGATAGGCCGCGAGGTAGTAGTCGGCGTTGGTCACGTTGTCGAGATTGAGCCGCAGTTCGAGATTCCTGTTGAAGCGATAGGTGCCGAAGAGGTTCCACACCGTGTACTGCGGGATCGGCTGCAGGCAGCGCCCGGCCGCATCGATCCCCGCCGCGGTGTCGGGCTGGCCGGCGCAGCGCTCGCTCTCGTACTGCACGAGGAAGCCGGTGGCGAGTGGGTCGGTCCATTGATAACGCAGCTGACCCGACAGCGAGCGATCCGGGAAATTGGACAGCCGCTTGCCGATGTTCGATGCGGTGGCCGAGTCGGTGACCTTGGACTCCATGAAGGCGACGCCCGCCTGCCCGGACAGCCGCGGCGTGAGGTTGCCGGCGAGGCCGAATTCGACGCCGCGCACCCGATTCTTGCCGGTATTGAAGGTGCCGACCGAGTCGTAGTTCGCGCCCTCCATGAGGTCCGATTTTTCGATCTGGAAGAGCGCCGCGGTGAGCAGGAGCTTGCGGTTGAGCACGTTCCATTTGGTGCCGAGCTCGTAGTTGGTCGAACGCACGGGCTTTGCCGCGGCCATCGACCCGTCGTAGATCACCGCCCCACCGTAGCCGCTGTTGGTGCCGACGTCGGACTCACCGCCATTGATGTTGGTCGCGGTGCCGAGGCTTGCGTAGACCATTCCTTCCGGCGTGAGCTTGTAGGTGACGCCGCCCCAGCCGTTCCACAGCGTGTCGCGGCTGCCGTAATCCGTCTGCGCGCCGTTGGCGGCGCGAATCGCGAGGCCGAGGTCGACGTAGTCGGCGCGCACCCCGCCGAAGACGCTCCAGCGCTCGGCGATGTCCACGGTGTCCATTGCGAAGCCGGCAACGGTGCGCGCGCGCCAGTCCGCATTCCATGGACTGCGCTCGGTCTGTCGTTGCAGGAGCGTGTTGAGACCGTTGACCGGATTGCCGTTGGCATCGAGCGCGCAGAAGGCATTGTTGGCGCTCGCCGTCGCGCTGGTGCGGCAATTGAACGCGCCGAGGTTGACGTTGGCGTAGGTCCCCTTCACGACGTGGTTGTCCGCGACCTCGCCGCCGAAGACGAACGAATGCCGGAAGTCGCCCAAGTTCACATCCCAGCGCACGGTAGTGAGGTTGGCGAGGTAGTCGACGTTCTGCCAGCCGGTATGCGTGCTGAGCGTAATGGCCGGATAGCGGAGCCCGTCCGCACCGTAGGCGGTGCCCCGCGCGCCGGCACCGGTCAGCACGTAGCCATTGCGCGTCTCTCCGTAGCGGGTCGTGCTCTGCAGCGAGAGGTTGTCGGTGAACCGGTGCAGCAGGCGCGCGGTCACGGTGTTCGAATCGGAGCGCTGGAAGTCCTGCGCCTGCGCGTAGACGGGAGGATTGGGCGCCGGGTTGCGATCGGGAACGGTTCCCTGCAGCCAGCCGCCCAAGTCGGGATAGCGATCCTTCGCCCACATGCCGTAGTAGTCGATGGTGACGGCGGTGTCGTGGCCCGGATCGTAGAGTCCGGACAGTGCGACGCCGTTACGCTCGCGCTCCGACGGCGAGCGTCCCGGCACGCCGGTGTCGCCGTACAGCGCATTCACGCGCAAGGCGAAATCGTTGCCGATGACCCGATTGGCATCCAGGGTGATGCGCCGGTAGTCCGCGGAACCGAGGCCGAGGTCGACGCGCCCGAAATCGTCGTCGAGCGTGGCCTGCTTGGTCACCACGTTGATGGCACCCCCTGCCGAACCGCGCCCGGCGAAGCTCGAGTTCGGGCCCTTGGTGATCTCGATCTGCTCGATGGCGAAGCTCTCGCGCGTGTTCATGCCCGGATCGCGCAGACTGTCGACGAAAACGTCGCTGCGCGCCTCCTGGCCACGGATGATGTAGCGGTCGCCGAACATGTTGCCGTTCTCGCCGGTGCCCAGCGAGATGCCCGGTTGGGCATTGAGGATGTTGCGCAGGTCGGTCAATCCCGAGTCGTCGATCGCCTGCCGCGTGATGACGGTGATCGTCTGCGGGATCTCGGCGAGCGGCCGGGTATAGCGGAAGTCGGCCGACGTCCTGGCCTTGTACGGCGCGCCGATCTCGGCATTGGGATTGGGATCGATCGCAACGTCGACCACCTTCACTTCGGGCAGCGTCGATGCCGGCGCGGCCGGTGTCGCGACCGGCGGGGTGGGGTCCGTCGTGCTGCCCGCGGCGGGCGCCGGCGTCTGCGCCAGGCCCGACATCGGCCAGAGCACGGCCGCCGTCACTCCCGCTGCCAGCATGCGCCGCCGCACACCCGGCGGGCCGATCGCCGCCCGTCGCGCCGCGCCGATGGCGTCGTGAGCGCCGGCATGGGTTGGCACCGCGCGCCGGAATCGCGGTGGACAGGCAGGATGAGCAGGACGAGCGGGACGCGCCATGACATGGTTCCTCGAGCAGATGGAAAGACCTCGTGCTCGCTGGGAACCGCGCCTGGCTCGCAGAATTCTAGATGCGAATGATACGCATTTGTCTACCGTTTCGGCAATCGAATCGTTGGGCGGGTGCGTCGTCCCTCACGCGACGTTGCAGTGCCGCGACACCGTGGCGCACCGCTGCAGGGCGGTGCCATCGCCCTGCATCGATACGTCACCCGGCGGTTCGCGACTCACTTGCCGGCAGTGGGCGCGGCCTTCGCCGCGGGCGCGGCGGCAGACGCCGGCGCCGCACCCGACGCTGCGGCCTTGGCCGCAGACTTCGGCGCCTCGATGAGCGTCACCGAGTCGAATTGCAGTCCATCCTCGGCCGCCTTGAGCGCCATGTTCGCCTCGTAGTACTTCTGCCCCTTCACGAGGTCGGAGGCGGCCGCGATCTGCCGACGCGTGGCATCGAGCGGCATGAGCACGCGACTGAAGTTGATGTCGACTTCAGCGAGCTTGAATTCCTGCATCGCCTCGCCCACCTTGCCTTCCTGCAGCTTCTTGTTGCCGGCGGCGATGTGCGCCGCCTTCTGCGGCGTGCTCACGAAATCGTCGGCGACCGCGAGCTGGCCGTCGATCGGAACCCAATTGCCGGGCGCCGCCTTGTCGAGCGCCCGCTCGTCGGCCTTCACGCGGCCGGCGTCGGCTCCTGCCTCGTCGAGCAGCTTCTTCGCGGTCGCGATGTCGCCGTTGAAGATCGCGACCCGCGCACCGCGCACCGCGCGCATCGTGCTGTAGCCGTCTTGCGAGAGCTTGAGATTGGGATGCGCGCTGCTGGCCGTGGACGCTTCGACGACCTGATCCTTGTTCTGCGCGGCGAGCGCGGTGGTGGGTGTGAATACGGCGCCGGTTGCAAGTGCCGCCGATAACGCCAGCAACGCTGCGGCGGTACGGGTACGATGGAAAGAATG
Organism: Burkholderiales bacterium; assembly: GCA_039807685.1. Taxonomy (GTDB): domain Bacteria; phylum Pseudomonadota; class Gammaproteobacteria; order Burkholderiales; family Casimicrobiaceae; genus VBCG01. Next base: position 5,580 of record JBDHRR010000109.1, on the reverse strand, counting down.
GATCGACATGCGAACTCCTGAGTGGGCAGTGGAAGAATGAATCCGGCGCGTCGTTCGTGCTGCCGGTGCTGCCCACTCTAGGAATTCGATGCCTGGCGCGGAAGTGTCGCGCGTCACGATGCGCCGATGACCACGATCATCACGAAGTCACGGCGGCAGTGGTGCGACGGCGCGGGGCACCCCCGCTCCTCAGTCGCGTCCCGCCACCGCCCGGACCGCGAGCTCGATCCGATTGCGCGCATGCAGCTTCGCCATGATGCGACTGACGTAGTTCTTCACCGTTCCCTCGGCGAGGAACACCGTAGTGCCGATCTCCTTGTTGCTGACGCCTTGTGCAATCAGATCGAGGACGCGCTGCTCCTTCGCCGTCAGTGGCTCCTCGAGCGAGCCCGCGCGCGCGTGCTGCGGGAGCGCAGGCGGCGATGCCCCTTCGCGGCCCGGCGCCATCAGCAATGCTTCCTCCACTCGCACCGGGACGGTAACGGGCTCGCGGGAGAATTGCCGGAACTGGTCGAGCACCTTGCGCGCGATCGACGGCGACAGGCGCGACTCGCCGCGATGCACGGCGTAGATGGTGTCGAGCACCACGTCCTCGGTCGCGTCCTTGAGAAGATAGGCGTGGGCGCCCGCCTGGATGGCCGCAAAGACGAGATCGTCGTTGTCGAAGGTGGTGAGGACGACGATGCGGGTATCGGGCTGGCGCGCGGTGATCTTGCGGGTGGCAACCACGCCACTCACGTGCGGCATCTGCAAATCCATCACGATGACGTCGGGTTCGAGGCTTGCGGCCTTGTTGATCGCGTCGTGCCCGTCGCTTGCCTCACCGACGACCTCGATGTCCGGTTGCTCGCCGAGCGTGAGCGACAGCGCGCGCCGGATCAGCGGCTGATCGTCGACGATGAGGAGTCGCAAGGGTGGTGGCGTGGCTCTCGTTGCTTCTTCCATGGGCGGACCTCGATGTTCTCGCGGTGGGTCAGGCGCCACGCCGACGCTGCGTCGTCGCGGCGAACCGGCGGCCGAAGCAGCGACCCGCCGGCGGTGGCGGCGCCTCCTGGTGCCGCCCGTCGGGGATTCCGGCCTGTCGGCAAGGATTGGTGATCGCCCGGGCTCGGACTAGTGCCGATCGTCACTATTGCACGACTTGACGGTGGAGGTCGGTCACACCGTAGGGAACCGTCTTCGCGCCATCGCGCTGCGCTTGAGGGCATACCGGCGAATGCTGCATGATGCGGTCACCGCGGATCGCCCACGGCCGTACGCGCGCCGCCGGCGCGGAACGCTACGGGCAAGAGCACACACCGCCGCGGGCCGGACATGGGTAATGCCAGATCGCAAGACGCCGACCGGCGAGCAAGAACAGCGTGGTGACCATTTCCCCCAGCGCCAGCGGATGGCGATCGCTCGACCCGCGACGACGGCTCGCCGCCGCCATCGGCTGGGCGGTCTTCGCGGTGGTGACGCTGGCGGCGGTCCTGGGCGCCATCCTGTCGGCGCGGCACGCCGAAGAGCAGATCCGCTCGGATAGCGAACAGTTGCTGCGGCAGTATGCCTCGCGGATCTACAACAGCATCCAGCTGAGCCTGCAGATCCGGCGCTCGATCGTGCGCACCTCGGCGCTGCAGATCGCGGCGTCGACCGACCGCGGGGACGCCGCGCTCGTCCATCATCTCGACGCCGTGCAGCGCGAATTTCCCGAATTCGTGTGGCTGGGCGTCGCCGACGATCGAGGTCAGCTCATCGCCAGCGTGGGCGCCTCCACGGGGGCCAGCAGCGTCGCCGACGAGCGCTGGTTCCAGGCGGGGCAACGCGACCTGTATGTGGGCGCCGTCACCGCCAGCGCCCCGAACCTGGCGCGCGGGATCGACGTGGCGGTCCCGCTGCGCTACGCGGACGGTCGCGTCGTCGGGGTGGTCGGGGCCAAGCTGTCGCTCGCCTGGCTGCACGGCATCACTCAACGTCTCGAGCACGCGCTCGACCCATCGCGTGCCATGCAGGTGTGGCTCCTCGATGGCGACGGTCGCGTGCTGGTCGCCCCGGAGGGGGCGGGAACGCTCGAAGACGCACGGCTTGGCGACCCGACGGAGGGCGGTCGCATGCTCGTGGGCCGGCATGCCGCAGCCGCCCACGGAAGCGACGCAGCCGCGTGGCAAGTCCTCGTCCGCGAGGACGCCACGAGCGCCCTGACGAATGCGCGAGCCACGCGTGACGCGGTGTTCCTCACCACGTTGTTGTCCGGCATCTTCGCGGCACTTGCTGCCGCCGTCGCCACGCATGGGCTGTTGCGGCGCCTGCGGCGGCTGTCGGCACAGGCCACCGCCATGCAACGCGGCGAGCGCTCGCAACTCGACGCTCCGCGTGGCGACGACGAGGTCGCGCAGATCGGCGGCACGCTCGCCTCGACGGTCGAGCAGCTCCAGCGGGAGAAGCAATCGCTCACCCGACTCAATGCCGAGCTCGACACGCGGGTGGCCGTGCGCACCGCACGCATCGAACGCATGGCCGACGAAGCGCGCCACGCGGCGGTGACCCGCGAGCGACTGCACATGGCGCGCGAGCTGCACGACACGCTGGCACATTCGCTGATGGCGCTCCTCGCCCAGCTGCGGCTCATTCGGCGGCTGCGCGACCGCCTCACCCCCGACGATCTCGATGCCGAACTGCAACGCGCCGAGGAGGTTGCCGCGAACGGCGTCGTCGAGGTTCGCGCTGCGATCGCGCACATGCGCAGCAGCAGCATTTCCGAGGCGGGACTGGGACCCGCACTCGCCGAACTGCTCGACCGCTTCGCGCAGCGCACTGGCCTGCGGACGAGCTTCGCCAACGACCGGGCCGCGAGTGCGCTGGCCGGTGAGCGGGCGGAGGTGGCCTTTCGCATCGTCGAGGAGGCGCTGCGCAACGTGGAACGGCACGCGGGTGCAACGAGCGTCGCCGTTCGTCTCGAATCGACCCCGCGTTCCGACCCGGCCGAGCCGGCTGCCGCGCCCCGCGTCGAGGTCGAGGTGCGCGACGACGGAATCGGCTTCGATCCGACGACGCGGATGCCGGGCCACTACGGCCTGCGCGGCATCGTCGAGCAGGCGCAGCTCATCGAGGGGCAGCTCGAGGTCGAGAGCACACCCGGATCCGGAACGCGACTGACCCTCGCCTTCGCCGCTTGACCCGTCCCGATACCGCCGGCGCACGGCGGTACGTAGGACCGACACCGATCCCCGCCTTCGTCGTCGGGAAGGCCTCGATCCACTCGACGCCTTCGGCGCCTCCATGCGCCGCGGAAAGTGACGTGCGGCGTACGGTTGCGTGACCACCGGCACTGGCGACCGGGCCGGCACCGCGCCTAGCATCGGTCACGTCTTCCGCTCGGCAATCAGTGCTTCTCCACCGACGCCGCCGACGTGGGGACGTCCCGCCATCACGAGGAACCAACCATGAACATGACGATCGCATCGACACGCCGCCTGGCACCTGCGCTGCTCGCCGGCGCGGCGCTGGCTTCGGCGCTCGCCGTCTCGCCGGTTCGCGCGCAGGACGAACTCGTCGTCGTCGAGCAAACGCGCGTGACCACATACGTCAACGGCGGCATCGGCAGCAACGAGGAGCAGCAGATGCACAAGATGGCCAAGGACTGGCCGCTGCGCATGATCTTCTCCGAGCGCAAGGACAACGAGTTCGTCGCCGACGTGCGACTGCTGGTGACCGACACCAAGGGCAACCCATATCTGCAACTTTCCGGCGCGGGGCCGATGACGTATGCGATGCTGCCCGCCGGCAAGTATCGCGTGACCGCGTCGTTCAAGGGCATGAGCGAAACGCGGGAGGTGACACTCGACGGGAAGACCGGCCGCGACGTCTACTTTCACTGGAAGGGTGCGCCGAAGGCGTGACCTCGTCGGCGTGAATGGCGAGCCGACGCGCGACGCTCGACCGGTGATGGAGCACCAGACATGGCACTGCGTCCCATCCTGGTCGCGTTGGCGGCGCTCGGGATCGCCGCTGCGGCGAGCGCGCTGACGCCTCCGTCGACGCCTGCACCGCCTTCCGCCACGACCGCTCCAGCGGCCGGAAGCGCAACGCCATCGAGTGCGGCGGCGGCGCGGATCGCCGCGAAGCGGCCGGGCGGTTGGATCGTGTATGAGGATGCCACGTACACGCCGGTGCTCGACGAAGTGACGCGGGCGCTCGCCGATGCGCGCGCGGCGTTGGCGCGCAAGGACTATCCGGCTGCCGCCAAGGCGATGAACGCGGCCGGAGCCGCGCTGGCAACGCAGGCGGAGCGTGCGGCGCAACTCGATCGGCAACGTGCCGCTGCCGATCTCAAGCTGGCCCGCGATACGCGGACCCGCCTCGCCGCGCTGGTGACGAGGCTCGATTCGACCGCGACGCTCATTGCCGCCGGAAAAATCCCCTCTACCGCGGCGCTCGACGACACCTTGAACAAGGCCTCGCGCGCCGACCTCGAACAGCGCTGGCTGGTCAGCGACGTGACCATGTGGTACCCGGTGGTCGGCGAAACACACTGGCACCTTCGCCAGGCGATGGATGCGTACCTGCGCAAGGATTTCAAGGCAGCCGCCACCGAAGCGCGCAAGGCAGCGGGTTATGTGCGCCTGGAGGTCGCGCGGGCGACTGGTGCGTCGAGGGACGACCTGATCGCGGAGGATCGGGAACTCGCGCGCCTGGCCGCCCGCCTCGACAAGAGTGCCGTCAGGACGCCGGAAGACTTGGCGCGCAGCTTCGCCCGCGTCGAGCATGCGCTGGCGCTCGCGCACCGCTCCCGCGCGGCCGAGGCGTGGGTGCGCAAGGCCTACGACAGCGCCGGCTACGAACTCGAGGCCGCCGCGCGAAACCTCGAAGGTGCCGCCGGCTGGATCGACGACACGGCCCTACGCGAGGCGCACGATGCCGCGGCCGATGCCCACACCGTCGGCGACAAGCTCGCCGCCGGCGGGGTCTGGACGCGCGACGAAGTCGCCAAGAGCTTCGCCGTTCTCGGTCACGCCCTCAATGCGGTCGGCGCCCGGATTGGGCGCAAGGGCGCCGCCAAGCCGGTCGACGTCGGAGGCTGACTCGGCGTGGCGGGCACGGCGCAACGGACATTCGCGGTCGCCCGACTCCGGCGGCACGACCCTTGCGCTACGATGCGCTACCCCTGCCGCACGAGGCGGCCCCGGGGCGAATCCGGCCGCAATCGTGCTCCGAACCTCCCGACAGCCGCGACCAAAAGCGGAACTTCCTGCCGCGCTGCGCGCATGCGTGACGCTCGTCGTCGCCAGCATCATGGCGGGCTTCGTCTCGCTTGCCGCCGCTGCGGCGTCGGTGCTTGGCGACGCCCGGGCCATCGAGCCGGAGATCCCCGGCTTCCCCGAGCAAGCGCAGGCCGCGCTCCTCGCCCTGCTACCGAAGGCCGACGCCGCGCCGATCGCCGAGCGCGCGGTCGTCTACGCGCTTGCGGGCCAGGCGAGCGTGCTGGCGCGCCGGATTCCGGAGGCCCAGGAACTTGCCGACCGCATCGAGGCCGCCGCGCCGCAGGATGCGTCTTCCCGCGCGGCCGCCGCGCTGATCCGTAGCGCCATCGAACTCGCG
>JBDHRR010000108.1:0-11956 GCA_039807685.1 Burkholderiales bacterium | reverse complement strand
ACCGCCTTCGGCGGGAACACCGCCGGCAGCGCCTTGATCGCCGGATCGATGTACTGGGCCGCCGCGGTGTTCGGGTTGCCCGAGCCGATGAGGTTGGTGAGGTCCGCCGAGTTCTTGCCGTCGAGCATGAAGTTGATGAACTGGAGGGCGAGATCCGGCCGCGGCGCATCCTTGTGGATGACCATGTTGTCGACCGCGAGCACCGCACCCTCCTTGGGCATTCCCTGGAGGATCTGGAACGGCCGCGCCGCCGCCTTCGCATCGAGGTTGGCCTGGAAGATGTCGTTGCTGTAGCCGTGCGCGAGCCAGATGTTGCCGACGGTGAGTTCCTTGATGTACGACGAGGCGTTGAACGCCGCCCAGTACGGCTTTGCCTTCTTGATGACGTCGGCGGCTTCCTTCCAGTGCTTCTCGTCGGTGTCGTTGGCCGAATAGCCGAGATAGATCAACGCTGCGGCGAAGAGCTCGTTGGCGCTGTCGAGCACCGTCACCCGACCCTTCACCTTCTCGAGGTACTTGGGATCGAAGATCACCGCCCAGGTGTCGGTGGGCAGCCCCAGCTCCTTCATCTTCTGGTCGTTGTAGCCGATGATCGTGGTCGACATCGCATACGGGACCGAGTACTTGTTGCCCGGGTCGAACTGGGTGTTCATGAACGCCGGATCGACGTTCTTCATGTTGGGCAGCTTCGCGTGGTCGAGTGGCTTCAGCTGCTTGCCGCGGATGAGCGCCTGCACCGCGTTGCTGGTCGGCACCAGTACGTCGTAGCCCTTGGCGCCGGCAGCGAGCTTGGCGAGGAGCTCCTCGTTGTCCGAGTAGTACGTCTGCACGACCTCGCACTTGCACTGCGCCTCGAAGCGCTTGATCGTCTCCGGCGCGATGTAGTTGTTCCAGTTGAAGAAGTGCAACTGGTCCTTGGCGAGTGCCGGCGTGGCGGCGACGAGCCCAAGGCCGAGGGCGGCGGTCGCGAGCAGCGAAAGCGTACGGTTCATCGTTTCTCCTCGAGGTCTCCGGCGCCGCGGAAGAAGCTCGGCGACACCTTGGAAGCAATGACGATCAGCAACAACGTGAGCAGCATGAGCAGGGTTGACACGGCGTTCACCTCGGGGGTGACCGCGATCTTGATCATCGAGTAGATCTGCAGCGGCAGCGTGACGGTGCCGGCGCCGGCGGTGAAGAAGGTGATGACGAAGTCGTCGATGGAAAGCGTGAAGGCCATCAGCGCGCCGGCGATCACGCCGGGCATGATGAGCGGCAGCGTGACGTGGGTGAACGCCTGCCAGGGGGTGGCACCCAGGTCGCGCGCTGCTTCGACGAGGCTCTCGTCCATGCCGGCGAGACGCGAGCGCACCACGATGGCGACGAAGCCGATGCAGAACGCGATGTGCGCGATGGCCACCGAGACGAGGCCCAGCGTGAAGTTGATCATCACGAAGAAGATGAGGAGCGCCACGCCCATCAGGATCTCGGGGATGGCGATGGGAGCGAGCACCAGGACCGGCAGGACGCGCAGCCGGTAGCGGTGCATCGCCATTCCCGCCATCGTGCCGAGGATCGTCGAGACGAGGCTCGCCACCGCGGCGATCAGGAGCGAGTTGCCGGCGGCGAGGAGCATCTCGTTGTTGCTCGCGAGCTTGCGATACCAGTCGAGCGTGAAGCCGACCCATTCGGCATTGAGCCGCGAATCGTTGAACGAATAGGCGATGACGATGACGAGCGGCAGGTAGAGGAAGGCGTAGGCGACGAGCGCGGCTGCCCAGAGCAGCGCGCGACCACCAGCGGCCGACGTCACGTCACGCATCGCCCGAGGCGAGTCGGGCGACCCCGCGCTTGCCGATCCACGCGGCGAATCCGGCAAGACCGAGCGCGAGCAGCGTCAGCACGATCGACAGCACGCTGCCGAACGGCCAGTCGCGCGAATCGAGAAACTGCTGCTTGATGACGTTGCCGATGAGGCTGTCGTCGGGCCCGCCCAGGATGTCCGGGATCGCGAAGATGCCGAAGGCGGGAATGAACACCAGCGCCGCCCCCGCGTACACGCCGGGCAGCGACAACGGAAAGGTGATGCGCCAGAAGCGCGCCCAGGCGTTGGCCCCCAGGTCCTGCGCGGCGTCGAGGAGCGTGCGATCGTGCTTCTCGAGGTTGGCGTACAGCGGCAGCACCATGAACGGCAGGTGCACGTAGACGAGGCAGACGAGCACCGCGAAGGCCGAGAAGAGGAGCGGCACCGGCGCGATGCCAAAGGCGCCGAGCACGCCATTCACGGTGCGCGCGAGCGCGGCGTTGGGACCGAGGATGATCATCCACGCGTAGATGCGGATGAGGAAGTTGCTCCAGAACGGCAGGATCACGAGGAGCAGCAGGAGATCTCGCCAGCGCCGGTCGCTCCTGGCGATGAGCGTCGCCAGGGGATACGCGAGCACGAGGCAGGCGAAGGTGGTGACGAGCGCGTACCAGAACGACTTCACGAAGATCTGCCAGTACAGCGGCTCGGTCGCGAAGCGGACGTAGTTCTCGAGCGTGAGGTCGAGCGAGCCGTCGTCGTTGCGCAGGGGTGCCAAGCCGCCGAACTCGCCGGGGGTGCGGAACGACGCCAGCACCATGATGAGCGTGGGCGCCGCGAAGAACACCAGGAGATAGAGGAGTGGTGGGCCGCTCGTCAGCCACTTGCCTAGGTTGCTTCGTCCGCGGCTCACCGGCTAGCCTTCGAGGTGGTGGCCCGCATTGGCCGCGAAGGCCATCTCGACGCGGTCGCCCACCTCGAAGAACTTGGCGAGCCCCGCCCCCGAGTTGGCGAGCAGCGCCTCGACGAGGTGGCCGCGCTCGGCGCGCACGTTGTAGAGCGTGACGTCGCCCTGGTAGAGAAAGCTCTCGACGACGCCCGCAAAGCGGTTCTCACCGGCGAGCGCGGCGCCGGGGGCGCCCAGGCGGACCTTCTCCGGCCGCACGGCAACGGCGCCCTCGGCACCATGCGCTGGGGTGGCCGACGCCGCTACCGTCACCGCGCCCAGATCGGCAACGTCGATCGTCACCTGGCCGTCGCGGCATTCCCGTACCGGTCCGACGAGCAGGTTGCAGGTGCCGATGAAGTCCGCGACGAAGCGCGTCTTCGGCAGGCCGTAGAGCCGATCGGGCTCGTCCAGTTGCTCGACGCGGCCGTGGTTCATGACGGCGATGCGATGCGACAGCGCGAGCGCTTCGGTCTGGTCGTGCGTCACGTACACGAAGGTGATGCCGATTTCCTTTTGCAGGTTGATGAGCTCGATCTGCATCTGTTCGCGCAGCTTCGCATCGAGGGCGGCGAGCGGCTCGTCGAGGAGGAGGACCGTGGGGTGGGTGACGAGCGCGCGGGCGATCGCCACCCGCTGCCGCTGCCCGCCCGACAGTTCGTGCGGGAAGCGGTGGTTGAACCCGGCGAGCCGCACGTCGGCGAGCGCCTCGTCGATCTTGCGCGCCGCCTCCGCGGCGGGCGTCTTCGCCATCTTGAGCGGAAAGGCGACGTTGCCCTGCACCGTCATGTGCGGGAAGAGCGCATAGCTTTGGAAGACGGTTCGCAGCGGCCGCGCCTCCGGCGGCTGGTCGGCGAGGTCGCGGCCGTCGAGGACGATCCGGCCGGTGTCGGGCAGGTCGAAGCCGGCGATCATCCGCAGCAACGTCGTCTTGCCGCACCCGGAGGGTCCCAGCAGCGTGAAGAACTCGCCACCCTCGATGCCCAGGGTCACGTGATCGACTGCCGTGAAATCGCCAAAGCGGCGCGTGACGTCGACGATTTCGAGGAGCGCCATAGGCAGGAGCAGGGGCGGGGCGGCGGGGCGCCGCAGTGCAAACAGGCGGGAATTGTACGGCACCCACTGCCGCAGGACGACCGTTGCCGTCGACCATGTGGCTGATTACACGTGGCGCCCGCCGGCGATACGCTCGGGGCACGAGGTTTGCATGAACGACGGAGGGGGTCCGCGGCGAGCGCCGCCGCGCCTATGCTATCGTCATAGGCCGGGCGTGCAGCGTTAGCGGTGTCCACACGCCCATGACATCGGTGAACATGGTGGATTCGAGCAAGTCGTCGCTGCTGGCGCAGCTACGCGAGAAGTCGGAGGCATTGCGCGCCGAGGGGGAGGCCGCGCGGCGGCCGCTGGAGGAGGGGATCCGCGACATCGATCGCATCCTCTGGCGGGCGTTTCGCTGGCTCGACGAGGCGATCGGCCACCTCGCGGTGATCCGGCCGCGCGTCGGGCACACGTTCCACCTTGGAACGCTGCTGGCGTTGGAACGACCGCGCTTCGACCGCGGTTTCGTCTCCTTTCGCCGCAAGCCGATCGTGAGCCTCGAGGTGCTCGAGCACGTCGAACTCTTCTACCGGCTGGACGGCGAGCAACCGATCACCCTGCGGGTACCGCCCATGCAGGCCGCGGGAGTGGAGGAGCGCCTGCGCGGCACGACGATGCCGTACGAATATCAAACGGAGCAGGACCAGCGCCGGGTGGTGCGCTTCGGGGTCTTCCACGTCAAGCCGCAGATCGCGGCGTCGGTGCGCCTGGAGCCCGACTATCGCGAGCAGGCGATTCACGTCGCGCTGCGCAACGTCGATCGCTTCGAATCGCTGCACCTCGAATTCCAGCCGCACGCGCTCGACGAGGCGGCGCTCGAACAACTGGTCAAGTTCATGATGGGCGAGACGAGCACGTTCCTGCGGCTCGCGCCCTTCAAGCTCCTTCGCGGCATCCGCAACGAGGCGCCGGTCTCGCCGGCGGCTGTGTCCGTGCGGCGATAGCCCCCGTTTCCAACGGCGCCTGGTCGTCGGTGCGGCGCGCGCCGTGCGCCGTGCCAGCGGCAACGGGTCGCTGGCGGCCGACGGTGTCGCGACTCAGCCGCCGCGCTGCCACAGCAGCAGCGCGGCGATCGCGGCGAGCAGCAACGCGATGAGCCCCAGCCAGCGATTGCGCGCGCTCTGCGCTGTCGCCAGCGCATTGATTGCGGCATCCGACGCCGCGGGCGGGGCAAGGAGCTTCCGGTGTACGAGGCGCGGCAGCTCCGGCAGCGCAGCGACGATGTACGGGGCTTCGGCGAGGAGCCGCCGTTGCAGCGCCGGCAGGCCGATCTGATCCTTCATCCAGCGTTCCAGGAACGGCTTTGCCGTCACCCACAGGTCGAGGTCGGGGTCGAGCTGGCGGCCGAGTCCTTCGATGGCCAGCAGCGTCTTTTGCAGCAGCGTGAGTTGCGGCTGCACCTCGACGTGGAAGCGCCGCGAGGCACGGAAGAGCGAGATCAGGATCCTCGCGAGCGAGATCTCCTTCAGCGGGCGGTCGAAGATCGGTTCCAGCACGATGCGGATCTCAGCCTCGAGTTCGTCGATGCGCGTATCCGGCGGCACCCAACCCGACTCGATGTGCGCGGTCGCCACCCGCAGGTAATCGCGGCGGAAGAAGGCGAGGAAGTTCTGCGCGAGGTAGCTCTTGTCGGTCTCGGACAGCGTGCCCATGATCCCGAAGTCGAGCGCGATGTACTTCCCGAAGTTGACGGGATCGAGCGCCACGAAGATGTTGCCCGGGTGCATGTCGGCGTGGAAATAGCCGTCGCGGAATACCTGCGTGAAGAAGATCTCGACGCCGCTGCGCGCGAGGCGCTTGAGGTCGATGCCGGCGGCGACCAGCTCGTCGACGCGGCCGATCGGCAGACCCTCCATGCGCTCCATGACGAGCACCTCCTGCGAGGTGTAATCCCAGTACACGACAGGGACGAGCAGCAGCGGCGAATGCAGGAAGTTGCGGCGCAGCTGCGAGCAGTTGGCGGCCTCGCGCGTGAGGTCGAGCTCGTCGCGGATCGTCTTCTCGAACTCGGCGACCACCGCGCGCGGGCGCAGGCGCCGCGCCTCCGCCGAGACGCGCTCCATGAGGCCCGCGGCCGTGTGCATGAGCGCGAGGTCGTGGTGGATGACGGCGTCGATGCCGGGTCGCAGGACCTTGACCGCCACCGGCGTGCCGTCGGGGAGCGTTGCGAAGTGGACCTGGGCCACCGACGCGCTCGCTTTCGGCGTGCGCTCGAACGATGCGAAGACCTCGTCGACCGGCTTGCGATAGCAGCGCTCGAGCGTGGCGAGCACGTCGGCCTCCGGGAATGGCGGCACCGAATCCTGCAGCTTGGCGAGTTCGTCGGCGACGTCCGTGGGCAGGAGGTCGCGCCGCGTCGACAGCATCTGCCCGAACTTGACGAAGATCGGGCCGAGTTCCTCGAGCGCGAGCCGCAGCCGCACGGCGCGCGGCGTCGACAGGTTGCGCCAGAAGAGGAGCCGCGACATCCAGCGCAGCCCGCGCGCTCGCTCGTGGGCGAGCACGATGTCGTCGAGGCCGAAGCGCATCGCGACGGTGACGATGCGCAGGAGACGGGTGATGCGCATAGCGGCGCATTGTACGTGGCCGTCTCCGTTGGCCTCCTGGGCCGCGGTCCGCGCCCGAGCGCTATCCGCCTGCCGCGTCGGCGTCGTCGCCACGCGGTGCGCGCGATCGCGCGCACCGCTCCTGCCGTGAAGCGCGCTACTTGGGGGCGGCGGGGAACAGGATGACCGGTCCGGCCGGTGCGGTGCCCGGCGGCAGGTACGCGGGTGCCGGCTTGCCGACCGGCCCCAACTGGCGCACGAAGCGATAGATCGCGCGCAGGTCCTGCTCGGTCATGTCGCGCAGCGCGAACCACGGCATCGGTGGACGTCCCTGCACCGTCCTCGCCGACTTGACCCATTGCTCCTCGTTCATCGCCGACAGCACGAGGCGCAGGTTCGGCGGATACGTCGTGCCCCAGTCGCCGTGCCAGCCGACCGTATCGCCCAGCAGCCAGTCCTTCTCCGGAATGGTTCCCCCGGAGGCGGCGTAACCCGCGGTGTGACAGTCGTTGCAGCCGGCGATGCGGACGATGTAGCGGCCGCGCGCGACGCTCGCATCGTCGGCGCGGTTTGCCGCGTCGGCCGCGTGGACGAGCGCGAACGCGGCGACGGCGAAGAGTGCGGCAAAGGTGATGTTGCGAAGTCTCGACATGATGGTCCTTCTCGTGGTCGTGGCGGTTGCCGCGCCATGGGCCTCCGCGCGAAACAGTGGTTCGGGCGGGCGGGGCCGGCGGGGGCGCAGCGTGCGTGCCGGCACCATGGCGTCCGGCACAGGGCGCATGATGCACGGCACGCGCTCACGCATCGCTTACGCGTCACGATTGCTGCGCCAAAGACGCAAATCATTGATTTGTAATACCTATATGGCCTGGGGTCGCGCCTTGCCGCGACCGCTCGGATGGCTGACGGATCACTGACGCCGGGCTGACGGGGGCGGGGTTCGTGGACCCCGGTCCGTGCCGGTGGCCTGCGCGCGCGGCAGGACGCGCCTGGGGTGCCGGCCCGCCGTCGCCGGCTACAGCGTGCGCCGGATGGCCTCGGTTTCCGCCGCCGGGGCGCGCCCGAGCACGATCGACAGCAGTTCCCGGCAGCGCCGATACGTGGTGAGCGCCGCCGCGGCGTCGCCCGACTCGCGCAGGCACACCATGAGCCGCCGGTAGACGGGCTCCGCGAGGTTGTCGACTTCGAGCGTGCGCTCGTACAGCGCGCGGGCCTGCGTCCAGTCGCGGCGCTGCTCGAGCACTTCGCCTTGGGCGACGACGGCGCGCACCAGCCGCGACTGCAGGCGATCGCGCGCGGGCAGCGTCCACGCGACCGGCGCGTCGAGCGCGAGGAACGCGCCGCGGTAGAGCGCGAGGGCCGCGGCGACGTCGTCACGCTCGAGTGCCGCCTCGAAGGCCCACACGTCGAGCCAGACGAGGTCCGGGGCGAGCGAGAGCTTCCCCTCGGTCAGTTGCAGCGCGCCGTCGACGTCAAGGAGCTTGCGCAGCCGATACAGGTTGCTGTCGAAGGACGTCTTGGCGTCGTCGCCCTCCGCATCGGGCCAGACCAGCGTGGTCAGCATCACCGCGTCGACGGCGCGGCCGCCCTGCGCGATGAGCGCTTTCAGGAGTTCGAGCGGCTTCTTCTGCGCCTTGCCCTTCGATACCAGCGCTTCGCCTTCGCGCACGATCGCGAACTCGCCCAGGGTCCGCAGCGCGAGCGGCCACGGCCAGTCGGCGGTCGTCGCGGCGGGCGGCGGCAGCTTGCGGTTGCGGATCAGCTTGCGCACGTAGTCGATCTCGATGCCGGCGGCGAGTGCCGCGGCGAGCAGGGGCGAGAGCATGCTCGCCGGCAGGCGCAGGAAGCCGAAGTACCCCGCGTCGCGACAGTCGGCGAGGAGTTCGCGCAGGACGTCGAGCGCCGCTGCCGTGGCGCCGTCGCCCTGCAGGCGGTGCGCGCGTAGCAGTCGCGCGTGGAACTCGAAGCTGCGCCGGTCCGCCGGGGTCGCGAGGGCGATCGCCTCGGCGTAGAGCGCCTGCGCGCGGTCGAGGTCGTCGAGGTGCACGTGGCACAGCGCCGAGCGCACGAGGAAGTGCGGGATCTGCAGCGCCGGCAGGCCGCTCGCGCGGCCGATCGCCACCGCATCCTCTGCCGCGCTTGCCGCTTCGCGCATGCGCCCTTGCAGCAGCAGGACACCCGCCTCCTGGTACTTGAAGTACGCGTGATCCATCCGCCGCGTGGGCGACAGCACGCCGCGCAGCTTGGCGAGCGCCGCGGTGGCCGCGGGCACTTCCTCGCGCGAGATGAGCGCGGTCACCTCGGCGTGATAGATCTCCACCTGCATCCACTTGAAGCCGTGTGCGACGGCCAGCGCCTCGGTATCGGCCATGATCCGCTGCGAGCGCGCGTAGTGCCCGCGGATCTGCTCGTTGAAAGCGCGGTGCACCTGCCACCACACGCGATTCATCGCGGTGACCTGCGGCTCGGCGAGCCACGGCTCGACTCGCGCGACGAGCGCATCGGAGTCGGCCCCCTTGGTCTTCCAGTTCATGTAATTGAAGAGGATCGACGCGGCATTGACGCGATCGTTGACGGGCACCGACAGGATGTCCGGCGCCTCGAGAAGTGCGGCCACGGTGCGTGCGGCGTCGTCGATCGCCGGATTGTCGGGCTGGCGGAAGAGGAGCGCGATGAGTTGCGCGCCACGGATGCGCAGGGCGTCGGCGGTCGAGAGGAACTCGGGACCCGGGTCGAGCAGGCGCGCGATGACCTCGATCCAGCGATCGAGCGGCGCGAAGTCCGCCCACTCGAAATAGTGGCACTCGATCGCGGTTGCCGCGGTGAGGAGTTGCCGGCGCACGTCGCCGCTCGCGGCAAAGGCGGTGAAGCCCCGTTCGAGGAGCGCCTTGCAGCGGGCGGGCTCGTCGTACAGCACGGCGTGGGCCTCGACGAGGGCGAGGCGCGGTTCGGCGGCGCGCACCGCGTCGGGCAGCGCCTCGAGCCAGCCCAGGAGCGTCTTGCGGCGGCCTTCGGCGAGCATCGGGCGCCCGGCGTGCAGCGTGAGGCCGACCAACGCCGGCCATGCCTTCGCTTCGAGGTAGAGCTGGGCGGCGGCATCGAAGTCGCCACGGGCGACGAGTTGGCCCGCCGCGCGATCGAGGGCCGCCAGCCGTTCTTCTGCCGGCAGGCGGCGCTTGCCTTCGGCGAGGAGGAACTCGCGGAAGAGTCCGTGGAACTGGTACACGGGCTCGGCGCCAAGGCGCCGCCGCTCGGTGAAGAGGTGGCGGCGATAGACGTGATCGAGGACGAGTGCCGCATCGGGATCGCCCGAGAGAAGCTCGGCGTCGGCGGCAGCCACCGATGGCAGCAGCGCGGCGAGCATCAGCACGCGCTGGTTCGCGGGCTGCGCGCGGCCGAAGATCTCGCCGGTGAAATAGCGGAATACCGCCTCCTTTCCTTCCGGAAGCAGGGCTTCGGGGGTGTTGATGGCGGTGCGGGCGAGGTGCTCGCGCATGAGCACGATGCCCGCGGCCCAGCCGTCGCTCGCCTTGTGGATCGCCCGCGCGGTCGCGCCGTCGAGCTTGGCCGCTGCGGTGAGCCCCGCCGCTTCCTCTTCGGTGAAGCGCAGCGCATCCCATTCGAGGTGCGCGATCCGCTGCTCGCCGACCAGTCGCGCCATTTCCGGAACGGGCGGCTCGCGCGACAGCACGAGGAGGTTCACGCCGTGCGGAATCTCGCGCAGTCCTTCGGCAAAGGCGAAGCGCCACGACGCGTCGCCCTTGGGCTCGTGGAAATTGTCGACGACGAGGACCGAACCCGGGGGAAAGAGCGCGAAGAATTCGCGCAGGAAGCGTCGCGTGAAGGCCGGCAGATCGTTCGCATACTCCGCAGAGAACGCCGGCAACGCCGCGGCGTCGCGCACGTTGCGGCCCGCGACATCGTTGGCGGCGACGCGCAGGTAATGGAAGAAGGTGGCCGGGTCGGCGTCACCAGGGTCGGCCTGGAACCACAGGCCCGGCAGGCGCCGCGCCTCGACGTAGCTCGCCGCGAGCGTCGACTTGCCCGATCCCGGCGGGCCGGTGATCCATACGATCGGATGCGAGCGATAGCGGTCGAGGAGGTCGAAGAGCCGCTCGCGCTTGCGCACGTCGTACAGCCGCGGGCGGCTGAACTTGGCGAGGGTCGGCGCCGGCGGCGCACGGCGAACGGCCTTCGCCATCGAACGCGGAAATCAGTGCGCGTCGTGCGCGAGGGCGTCGATGCGCGCGGCAAGCGCGTCGACCCGCGCCGCGACGGCGGCGATGTCGTCGCGCAGCGCGCGCGCCTCGCTGCCGCGCACCATGAGCCGCAATTCGTCGCGGACGTAGCCGCCCGCGCTGTCGCCGAGCTTGCGCGTGGCGTATTCGGGAAACGCGAGGAGCTGCCGTCCGGTGTCGGCGATGCGCTGTCCGGCGACCGGGCCGAATGCCTTCGCGAAGCCCTCCTCGACGAGCCAGGGCAGCGCGCGCGCGATGTCCTTCAGCGCGCCGCCGAGCGCGGCATCGCCGTCCTCGCGCACGTACTCGTTCCAGCGCGACGGATCGGCGAGGAATGCCGGCACCGCAAGCGGCGATACAGCGAGCCGCAGGTCGCTCGCCGAATCGGCAGCGGCGGACGTGAAGCTGCCGTCCTCCGCCACCGTCCAGGTGCCGGCGAGCACGCCGATGCGCAGCGTGAACGTGCGCCCCGCGAAGGGCACGAGTTGCTCGCGCGCCCACGCCTGGTCGGCGAGCGCGCGATTGGCGAGCCGCGCGGGGCCGGCGGCGGGATCAGGCCATCGCATGCGTTTGCTGGATGCCCGCCAGGAGCCACCCCGAGGAATCGTCGACCGGTTTCACGAGGTTCCAGACCTCCTCGAAATCCTTCGGCAGCACGGCACCGTCCTCGCGCAACTGCCCCGTGAAGCGCACGCCCAGCCAGTGCTGGCGTCCCTCGGTGGTCGCTTCGAGAATTTCGGCGTCGAGGCGGATCACTTCCGTGGCCGCGTGATTGCCGCGACCGGCGAGTTCCTGCGAGATCTCGGCGAACATCTCCGGCGTCATGACTTCGGCGAGCGCGGTGCGATCGCCGCGATCGTACGCCGTCTGCAGGTTGCGGAACTGGACCTTGGCCTGCTCGATGAACGGACCGGGATTGAAGCCCGGCGGGAATCGATTGGCCGGCACCGCGGTGACGCTGCTTGCGGTCGACGCCGGCGCGGCGGTCGGCTCGAAGCGACTCTCATTGCGTCCCATGACAGGCTCGACCCGCCCGTGGGCGTTGCCCGCATACTGGAGCGGTTCACGCTGGGGCGGCGCACTGCGCCGCAAGAGAAGGCGGACGAGGAAGATCCCGCCGACGACGAGGAGCGCGACGAGCAGGAAGCTGCCGAAGGCTTCGGACAGGCCGAGGTGCGACATCAGCGCCGCAAGCCCCAGGCCGGCGGCGAGGCCGGCGATCGGTCCCAACCAGCGCGAGGCTCCGGCGGCGGCCGGCGCGGCAGCGGGCGCCTTGGCGGCTGCGCCCATGGCGGGACTGGCCGGTGCCGCACTGGGCGCGCCGGGGGTCGTCGATGGTGCCATC
>JBDHRR010000107.1:0-11989 GCA_039807685.1 Burkholderiales bacterium | reverse complement strand
AGGCGAGGCTCGTCGTTGCTGCCGCGGCCGGCAATGGCGCCGTGGCGACGAGATCGACGTACTCGCTGCGCACGGGCGCGAAGACGCCGTAGTGCGGATGCAAGCGCCCGCCGGCCGCCGCGCCGGTCGATCCGCGCGTCGGGCGAGCGCCGTCAGCAATTGCCGTGCGTTCTGGTAATCGCCGCGCCACAGCAGCGCCGTTCCCTGACAGGCGAGACCGTACGCCGCATCGGCGGTCAGCGCATCGTCGACGACCACCACGCGCGCCGGCGGCGGCGCGCCGCGCTCCGAGCGCCAGCGGACGCAGCGTGGCGCGTCGCCCTCGATCCAGTGCACGTCGGCGACGTCGCTCATCGGCGCGCCACCCATGCGAAGAGTTCGTGGGCGGCGACGATCTGTCCGGGGTGATCTGCCTCGTACCCCGCCACCGGCGCCATCTGCCGCTCGAAGCGGGCGCTGCGCAGCAGTGCGCACAGCTCACTCACCGCCGGACTCGCGAGCGTCGCATTGCGCCCGGTGAGCATGTAGCGCTCGCGGACCACCGGGACGAAGTCGAGCCCGAACTGTGCGGCAGCGGGCTCGATCGCCATGCCGACATCGGCCATGTCGCTCGCCACGAACGCGGCCACCGCCGCGTGCGTGAACTCACCCGTCTCGTAGCCTGCGATCCGCGTCGCATCGACGTGCTGCGCGGCGAGCAGCGAATCGAGCAGCACGCGGGTGCCCGATCCGGGCTGGCGGTTGACGAAGCGCACACCGGGCCGCGCGAGATCGCGCAGCGTGCGGATCCTGCGCGGATTGCCCTTGGCGACGATGAGCCCTTGCGCCCGCCACACCATCCGGATGATCTTCTGCTGGCGCGGCTTGAAGAAGGGCGCGTACTGCTCCCACAGCACCGGACCGAGATCGCCCTCGGGAACGTGGAAGCCGGCGAGATCGCAATCGCCGCGGGCGAGCGACGCCACGGCGTCGACGCTGCTCATGTACTTGAGGTCGACCTCGACGCTGTCGTGCTCGCGCACGAGGTCGGGGATCTTTTCGATCGCGTAACCGTGGCTCGCGTGGATGCGCAGCACCGACGCGGTCCGGGCCCGCGCATGGCGGATGGCGACGTTGAGCTCGTTCGCCACGTTCTCGAGCTGCGGAAAGAGTCCCGCCTCGGTGCGCTGCTCTGCCCACAGCAGCTTCTCGCCCAGCGCGGAGAGCCGGGCGCCGCGACCGCGCGCGAGGAGCACGAGTTCGCTGCCGAAGATCCCGTTCCACTTGCCGAGGAGATCCCACGCGTGGCGATACGACAATCCCACCGAGCGGGCGGCCACGGTGAGCTTGCCGTGATCGTGGATCGCCCGCAGCAGGCGAAAGAGTTGCGGCTCGAAGTGGTCGCCGGCATCCGACGAGAGCACCCACGCCGGCTTGATCACGATGCGGCTCGTCGCCGTGCCCACGCTGCGCTCGGGCACCCCGCCGTCGCCAGCCGTATATGGTGTTCGCCTCATATTTGCATTCCCGGAGGTCGATGGTACCTTCCCCGAACCACAGGCGCGCGTATCGGCGCCAAATATGCAACATTGCGCATATTGAGCGCAAGCACCCTTCGGAGGTCACCGTGGATCAGGCTGCTGCCGCCACCATCGATTCCGCCATTGCTGCGAGCAAGCACCGCCCGGGTCCGCTGCTGCCGATCCTGCACTCGATCCAGGATGCCCTGGGCTACGTCCCGGCCGAGGCCGTGCCGGTCATCGGCGAAGCGCTCAACCTGACGCGCGCGCAGGTCCACGGCGTGCTCTCGTTCTATCCGCACTTCCGGCACGCCCCGCCGGGCCGGCACGTGGTGCAGGTCTGCCAGGCCGAATCGTGCCAGGCGATGGGCTCGGCAAGGCTCACCGCGCACGCCCGCGAGAAGCTCGGCGTCGACCTGCACGGCACGACCGCCGACGGCGCGATCACCCTCGAACCGGTCTACTGCCTCGGCAACTGCGCGTGCTCGCCGGCGGTGATGGTCGACGGTGACGAACTGCACGGCAACGTCGACAACGCCGCCTTCGACGCGATCGTCGACGAGTGCCGGAGCGGACGATGAACCGCGCGCCCGCTGACCCGAGGTGCCCCGCAAAGAGGACGATGCAATGACCACGACGATCTACGTTCCCCGCGACGCCAGCGCGCTTTCGCGCGGCGCCGACGCCGTCGCCCAGGCGATCGCCGGCGAGGCCGCGCGGCGCAAGACGGCCGTGAAGATCGTGCGCAACGGCTCGTACGGCATGTTCTGGCTGGAGCCGCTCGTCGAAGTCGTGACCGCGGCCGGTCGCATCGCCTACGGCCCGGTGACGGCCAAGGACGTGAAGGAACTCTTCGACAGCGGCTTCCTCACCGGCGGCGCGCACCGGCTGTGCCACGGCCCGACCGCGAAGATCCCGTACCTCGCGAAACAGGAGCGCCTGACCTTCGAGCGCGTCGGCGTCATCGATCCGCTGTCGATCGACGACTATCGCGCGCACGGCGGCGGTCGTGGACTCGCTCGCGCGCTGGAGATCGGGCCGGAGGCGACGACCGAGGAAGTCGTCAAGTCGGGGCTGCGCGGACGCGGCGGCGCGGCGTTCCCCACCGGAATCAAGTGGCGCACCGCAGCGGCCGCCAAGGGGCCGCAGAAGTTCATCGTCTGCAATGCCGACGAAGGCGACTCCGGTACCTTCTCCGATCGCATGCTGATGGAAGGCGACCCGCTCGCGCTCATCGAAGGCATGGCGATCGCGGGCGTTGCGGTCGGCGCGACGCAGGGCTACATCTACGTCCGCTCGGAGTATCCGCACGCCGAGGCCGTACTCAAGGCAGCGATCGAGGTCGCGCGCGCCGCGGGCTACGTCGGCACGCACCTGCTCGGCACCGACACGGTGTTCGAGCTCGAGGTGCGCCGTGGCGCCGGGGCGTACATCTGCGGCGAGGAGACCTCGCTCCTGGAGAGCCTCGAAGGCAAGCGCGGCGTCGTGCGCGCCAAGCCGCCGCTGCCGGCAATCGCCGGCCTCTTCGGCAAGCCCACGATCATCAACAACGTGATCTCGCTCGCGAGCGTGCCGCTCATCCTCGACCGCGGCGCGCAGTACTACAGCGACTACGGCATGGGCAAGTCGAAGGGGACGCTCGCCTTCCAGCTCGCGGGGAACGTGAAGCACCCCGGACTCGTCGAGAAGGCGTTCGGCCTGACGCTGCGCGAGATGCTCTACGACTTCGGCGGCGGCAGCGCGAGCGGCCGGCCGATCCGCGCGGTGCAGGTGGGCGGGCCGCTCGGCGCCTACATTCCCGCGTCGCAGTTCGACCTGCCGCTCGATTACGAGGCGTTCATCGCCAAGGGCGCGATGGTCGGCCACGGCGGCATCGTCGTCTTCGACGACACCGTCGACATGGCGCAGATGGCGCGCTACGCGATGGAGTTCTGCGCGATCGAGTCCTGCGGCAAGTGCACGCCCTGCCGCATCGGCTCGGTACGCGGTGTCGAGATCATGGACGGCATCCTCGCCGGGAAGGCCGATCGCGACGAGCGCATCACGCTGCTGCGCAGCCTCTGCGACACGATGGTCAACGGCTCGCTGTGCGCGCTGGGCGGCATGACGCCGTACCCCGTGCTCTCCGCGCTCGACCACTTCCCGCAGGACTTCGCCAAGGCGCAGACGCAGACGGCGTGATCCGGATCACGATGCACGGCAGCATCCGCAAAGGAGCAGGACGATGAATCCCAACAAGGAAGCCGACTTCGGCACGCCGCAGCGCCATTCGACGAGACTCGTGACGCTGACGATCGACGGCCACTCCGTCACGGTCCCGGCGGGGACGTCGGTGATGCACGCCGCGCTCGCCTCCGGCATCGACATCCCCAAGCTGTGCGCGACCGACACGCTGGAAGCGTTCGGATCCTGCCGCGTGTGCCTGGTCGAGATCGAGAATCGCAAGGGCTATCCGGCATCGTGCACCACACCGGCCGAGGAGGGCATGAAGGTCAGCACGCAGACGGCGAAGCTCGGTGAACTGCGCCGCGGCGTCATGGAGCTGTACATGTCCGACCATCCGGCCGACTGCCGCGATCACGCGGGCTCGGGCACCTGCGAGATGCACGGCGTCGCGCACGACGTCGGTTTGAAGGAGGTGCGCTACGAGTCGGGACGCACGCACCTCGAGGCCAAGGTCGACGCCTCGAATCCATACTTCCAGTTCGATCCCACGAAGTGCATCGTCTGCTCGCGCTGCGTGCGCGCCTGCGACGACATCCAGGGGACCTTCGCGCTCACCGTCGAGGGCCGCGCCTTCGATTCGCGCATCGTGGTGAGCGCCGACGAGCCCTTCCTCGACTCCGAGTGCGTCTCCTGCGGCGCCTGCGTGCAGGCCTGCCCGACCGACGCGCTGGTCGAGAAGTCGGTGGTCGAGATGGGCGCGCCGGACCGGGTGATCAGCACCACCTGCGCGTACTGCGGCGTCGGCTGCGGCTTCCGCGCCGAGATGAAGGGCGACGAACTCGTGCGCATGGTCCCCGAGAAAGCGGGCAAGGCCAACCACGGGCATTCCTGCGTCAAGGGTCGCTTCGCGTGGACCTACGCGACGCACCAGGACCGCATCACCACGCCCATGATCCGCGAGAAGATCACCGATCCCTGGCGCGTCGTTTCGTGGGACGAGGCGCTCGCGCGCGCGGCGAGCGAGTTCCGCCGCATCCAGGGCAAGTACGGGCGCGGTGCGATCGGCGGCATCACCTCGTCGCGCTGCACCAACGAGGAGACGTACCTCGTGCAGAAGATGGTGCGCGCCGCCTTCGGCAACAACAACGTCGACACCTGCGCACGCGTCTGCCACTCGCCGACCGGCTACGGGCTCAAGACGACGATCGGTGAATCGGCGGGCACGCAGGACTTCGACTCGATCGATCAGGCCGACGTCATCATCGTGATGGGCGCCAATCCCACCGATGCGCACCCGGTGTTCGGCTCGCGCCTGAAGCAGCGCGTTCGCGAGGGCATGCAGGTGATCGTCATCGACCCGCGCGCGATCGACCTCGTGCGCAGCCCCAACGTCGAGGCGGCGTACCACCTGGCGACGCTTCCGGGCACCAACGTCGCGATCCTCAATGCGCTGGCGCACGTCGTGGTCACCGAGGGGCTCGCCAAGGAAGACTACGTGCGCGAGCGCTGCGAGTGGCCGGCGTTTGATGCCTGGCGCGCCTTCATCGTCGATCCCGCGCAAAGCCCCGAGGCATTGGAAAAGGTCACCGGCGTTCCCGCGGCGCAGGTGCGCGGCGCCGCCCGCCTCTACGCCAAAGCCGGGAATGCCGGCATCTACTACGGCCTGGGGGTCACCGAGCACAGCCAGGGCTCGACCGCCGTCATGGGCATCGCCAACCTCGCGATGATCACCGGCAACGTCGGTCGCATCGGCGTCGGCATCAATCCGCTGCGCGGCCAGAACAACGTGCAGGGCTCGTGCGACATGGGCTCGTTCCCGCATGAGCTTCCCGGCTACCGCCACATCAGCGACGACGTCGTGCGCAAGCAGTTCGAGGACGACTGGAAGGTCACGCTCGATCCGGAGCCGGGCCTGCGCATCCCCAACATGTTCGACGCGGCCCACGACGGCAGCTTCCGCGCGCTCTACTGCCAGGGCGAGGACATCGCGCAGTCCGACCCCAATACCGAGCACGTCACCGCCGCGCTGCGAGCGATGGAGTGCGTCGTCGTGCAGGACATCTTCCTCAACGAAACCGCGAAGTACGCGCACGTGTTCCTGCCGGGCAGCTCGTTCCTCGAGAAGGACGGGACGTTCACCAACTCCGAGCGCCGCATCTCGCGGGTGCGCAAGGTGATGGAGCCGCTGGGCGGCATGGCCGACTGGGAGGCCACCTGTGCGCTCTCCAAGGCGCTGGGCTACCCGATGGACTACGCGCATCCCTCCGAGATCATGGATGAGATCGCGCGCCTGACGCCGACCTTCCACGGCGTGAGCTTCAAGCTCATCGACGAGCTGGGCAGCATCCAGTGGCCGTGCAACGAGCAGGCACCGGAAGGCACGCCGACGATGCACATCGGCGAGTTCGTGCGTGGCAAGGGGCATTTCGTCGTCACCGAATACGTCCCGACCACCGAGAAGGTCACGCGCAAGTATCCGCTGCTGATGACGACCGGGCGCATCCTCTCGCAGTACAACGTGGGCGCGCAGACGCGGCGCACCGCCAACGTCGCGTGGTACGCCGAGGACATGCTCGAGATCCATCCGCACGATGCGGAGGATCGCGGCATCCGCGACGGCGATGCCGTGGGCGTGGCGAGCCGCGCGGGCGAAACGGTCCTGCGGGCGCGGATCACCGAGCGGGTGCAGCCGGGCGTCGTCTATACGACGTTCCACTTCCCGGAGAACGGCACGAACGTACTCACCACCGAGAACTCGGACTGGGCGACCAACTGCCCCGAGTACAAGGTGACCGCGGTCGAGGTATCGCGCGCGGCGCAGCCGTCGGAATGGCAGCAGCAATTCCGCCGCTTCTCCGAGGAACAGGTCGACCTCGCGAAGCAGGCGGCCGAGGCGATCGCGCGCTAGATTGCCGCCAGGGGATCGAGCCATGATCGGTGATGCCCGCACGGCCGCCCGCGATCGCGCGGTCGTGCGTCATGCCGAGGGCGAGCAGACCGCAGCGCGCGAGCCGGTGGCCGCAGAGGTGCCGATCGCGCTCGCCTACAACGGGATCGCGCACGCGGTGATGCTCGGAACGCCGGCGGATCTCGAGGACTTCGCGATCGGCTTCTCGCTCTCCGAGGGCATCGTCGCGCGTTGCGCGGAGATCCACGACGTCGAGGCGAGCGAAACCGAGCACGGCATCACCGTCGACATCACGATCGGCAACGAACCATTCGCGCGCCTCAAGGATCGCCGGCGTACGCTCGCCGGGCGCACCGGCTGTGGGCTGTGCGGTCGCGAGAGCCTCGAGCAGGTGCTGCCGCCGGTGCCCCGGGTGACGTCGTCGTTTGCCGTCGACGCCGCGACGCTGCACGCACTCGCGCGCGCCCTCGCGGCGAGCCAGCCGCTGCACGCGCGCACCGGCGCCACGCACGCTGCCGGCTGGGGGCGCGCCGACGGCTCGCTCGTGCTGGTGCGCGAGGACGTCGGCCGGCACAATGCGCTCGACAAGCTCATCGGCGCGCTGGCTCGCCAGCGCGTCGCCACCGGCGATGGCGTCGCGCTGCTCACCAGCCGTGCGAGCAGCGAGATGGTGCAGAAGGCCGCGCTGGCCGGCATGCCCATGCTTGCCGCGGTGTCGGCGCCGACCACCATGGCGATCCGCATCGCGGAAACCGCCGGCGTGACGCTCGTGGCCTGGCTGCGCGCCGATCGCTTCTCCGTCTATACCCACGACGAGCGCCTGCGCGCTACCGTACTGGAGAATCCGTGAACGACAAGCACCATCGCCTCGTCAGCATGGCGAACCAGATCAGCCAGTTCTTCGAGTCGCAGCCGTCGGAGGAGGAGCGCGTGGCGCGCGTCGCCGATCACCTCACGCGCTTCTGGGATCCGCGCATGCGCAAGGCGATCGTCCAGCACCTCGCCGCCGGCGGCGAGGGCCTGCGCGACAATGCAAGGCGCGCGGTGGAGCGGCTCGCCGCCGCGCAGCAACCGGCGTAATCCGGCGGCAGCTTCGCCTACCGAAGCGCCTTGACGATGTCGCGCGCCGCGTAGGCATCCGCCGCCTCGCGCACGAAGGCCGCCAGGCGCGGCAGCGATTCTTCGGCGAGTTCCTGCGCCAGCGTCACCAGTTCCGCGTGCGTCGCCCGCCCCGGGCGCAGGCGCTCGTAGATCGCGAAGACGCGATCGTTGGCCACCGCGGTGAGCTCGGCCGCGCGCCGCAGGTTCTCCGCGAGCTGGCGCAGACCCGCGCCGTCCGCCGCCGCGGCCTGCGCCTCGAGCTGCTCGCGGCTGATGCGCAAGTCGCCGCGTTCGAGCGTACCGGCCCGCAGCGCGTCGAGCGTCACCTCGGACAGCGCGCGCCCGCTCGCCGTGCGGATTCCGGTCGTCATCGGTGCCGCTCCTTCCGGTTGCATCGTGGATTCCTCCTCACGCGCCGACGGCGCTGCCGGCGACCGCTGCGCGCGCGCCGCGATCGATCGCCACGCGCAGTTCGATGGGCTCGCGCTCGCGCTGCACGCACTCGGTCTCGCGCAGGTGCATGAGCGTCGTCTGCACGATGAGCCGCAGCCGCACCGTATTGTCGCTGCGCACCGGAATCGGCGCCGCCGGCTTGCCGAGCGCATGGAGCGCGGCGTTGCGACCGATGCTGCGATAGGTATCGAGATCGATGTTCGGCGCCTGGGCGAAGAGCTCGAGGTTATCGAGCGGCCGCAGGTCGCGACGATGGATCACCGTCGTCCCCTTGGCCTGCACGCCGATGGCGATCCCCGATCCGCTCAACTGCGCGCCGGCGTGGCCGATGAAGGCGCAGTCGGACGTGTGCTGGATGCGGATCACGCGCGCGGGCAGCCCCTCGCCTTCGATGCCGGCAATGAGCGCCGCCAGCACGTCGCGATGCGCAAGACCGCCCAGCGTGTGTCCGATCGCCGCCCCGAAGGCCGGACCGACGGCGACGACGACTTCGGGCTCGCCGCCGGTGCGCGCCGGGCCGGCATCGACGAGCCAGCGCTCGCTGGAAGCGGCGGCGAGATCGTCGCCGAAGCGACGCGGATCCCACGCGCGTGGCAGCGCCTGGATCGCCTGCCAGCGCTCGCCGTCCAGACGGTAGCCGGTGCCCGGCCCGCGGTAGTCGTTGGGATCGGTGAGCGCGCTCAGCACGTGGAAGTCCGCGTCGAAGATCGCCGCCGGCTGCAGGTAGTCGCCGATCACCCGCTGCCGCTGCATCTCGAGGATGCTCGCGGCGACGTCGGAATAGCCCTTTCGATCGAGCGCCGCGATGACGTCGACGACGGTCGTCTCGCCGTCGAGGAGGCGCTGCGCGGCGTCGATGTCGGCCACCCGATCGCGGTCGACCATGTCGCCCGAATCGAAGGCGGTGATCGCCATGCGGATCTCGTCCTCGCGAATCGCCGGGATGCCCAATGCCTCGAACACCGCCTGCAGCGCACGCACCGCGCGTTCGCGCACCGCGAGCACCTGCGCCTCGTCGGCGGGAACGATGCCGCCGTCGATGCGCAGGTCGCGCTGCAGGACGTACCAGTCGTCGAGTTCGGTGACGTCGAAATTGCCGCCGCCGAACATGTTGTCCGGGCGCGGGATCGCCCCGTAGCCGGACGTGATGAAGTCGGTGCCCGGGATGAACTGCAGCATGAGCTTCGCCGCCTTGCGGATCTCCGAGTGCGACGACAGCGCATCGTTGCCGGCGGCGACCTCCATGCCGAGGAGCATCGCGATGAGGTTCTCGGCGAGCACCACGCGCACGCCGTCGGGCAGCGCCTCGGGGAGTGCGATACAGCTGATCGATCCGTTCTGCGAGCCCTGGCTACCGGCAGCGCGGGTCGCGAGGAGACTGCGCGCCTCGAGATAGAGCATCGAGCGCCCCTGCGCGTGACCCATGAGCGCCGGCGCGCCGGCACCCGACGTGAAGCGCGTCTTGATCCCGCGGCTCGCATACGCGGCGGCGAGGAACGACTTCGACCACGGCGTGTCGTCGCCGTCGACGAAGGCGCGCTCGGTGGCGTACACCGACAGCGTCTCCGAGTAGCTCGTGAATCCCTTGAAGCCGAGCTTGAGGTTGGTCGCCTCCTCGACCGCGCACTGCGTGAGGACGCCGGGGCGGCCGGTCTGCGAGCCGACGAGGAGCGCCAGCGCATTGAGCGGCGCATAGCGCGCGACGGCAGCGGTCGTCTCGACCTCCGCGAAACCACGCAGCGCCGCCTCGGCGGCGTCGGCGGCGAGCAGCGCCGGATTCTCCTTGCGGTTGGTGACGTGCGCCTGGTTGGCCGGCGTGCGGCGCGCGCGCATCTTGGCCAACCCCATCATCATCTCCAGCACGTTCATCTGGTTGATGACGTCGACGAGCTTCGCCGGCGTGCAGCCGCTCACGACGTCGAGCACCGCGCTGCGCGGCACGTTGATGTCGACGATCATGCGCGCGATCTCGACCGACGGTGTCGCCATCGCTCGCGGCGCGACGTTGACGTCGATCGCGTGCCCCGCGATGAAGCGCTCGACGAGGTCGAAGTCGTCACGCGCGACGCCGTCCATCTCGACGATCACCCCGTCGCGGATCGCGATGCCTGGCTTGGGATCGAAGGGACTGTGCATCGTCGCCAGCCCCACCTCGGGCCACGGCGTGATGAATGTCTCCTTGTTGATCGGCCGCGCATCCAGCCGTTCGAAGCGCTTGGAACGCATGCGATTCCTCCTGCCGCTGTCAGCCTTACCTCGCTGCCACCGCCGTCGCTCTGGACGTCTGCGCCACCGCTCGCCACGCACGATACCGCGTGCCCACCGGCGGCGGGTGGCGGCGCAGTGCTACTTCTTCTTCGCCGCCGGCACGTCGGTGCATACGCCTTCGTAGACTTCCGCTGCCATCCCGACCGATTCGGCGAGCGTCGGGTGCGGATGGATCGTCTTGCCGATGTCGGTCGCATTCGCCCCCATCTCGACCGCGAGACAGACCTCGCCGATGAGATCGCCCGCGTGCGTACCGACGATGGCGCCGCCGATGCAGCGATGCGTCGCCTCGTCGAAGAGGAGCTTGGTGAAGCCCTCGTCGCGGCCGTTGGCGATCGCCCGGCCTGACGCCGCCCACGGGAACACCGCCTTCCCGTACTTGATGCCCTGCGCCTTGCACTGGTCTTCGGTCAAGCCCGCCCAGGCCACTTCGGGATCGGTGTAGGCCACCGACGGGATCTGCCGCGCATCGAAGAAGGCCTTCTCGCCGTGCGCCGCTTCCGCCGCCACGTGCGCCTCGTGCACCGCCTTGTGCGCGAGCATCGGCTGGCCGACGATGTCGCCGATCGCGTGGATGTGCGGCACGTTGGTGCGCATCTGCCGGTCGACCTCGATGAAGCCGCGCTCGGTCACCGCGACACCTGCATTCCCGGCATCGATCGCCTTGCCGTTCGGGCTGCGGCCGACGGCCACCAGCACGAGGTCGTAGGTCTGCGGCCCCGACGGCGCATGCTCGCCCTCGAACGTCACCTCGATGCCGGCCGGCGTTGCCTTGGCGCCGGTGGTCTTCGTCTTCAGCATCACCTTGGCGAAGCGGCCGGCGTTGCGCTTCTCCCAGACCTTGACGAGGTCGCGGTCGGCACCCGCCATCAGGCCGTCGAGCATTTCGACGATGTCGATCTTGCTGCCGAGCGCCGCGTACACGGTCGCCATCTCGAGACCGATGATGCCGCCACCGACCACCAGCATGCGCGGCGGCACGTTCGCGAGTTCGAGCGTGCCGGTCGAATCGACCACCCGCGGATCGTGCGGCATGAACGGCAGCCGGATCGCCTGGCTGCCCGCCGCGATGATCGCCTTGGCGAACTTCACCACCTTCTTCTCGCCGGTCGGATCGCGGCCGGTGCCACCGGTCAGCGCGACCTCGACGTGGTGCGCGTCGAGGAAGCGCCCCACGCCGCGCACGACTTCGACCTTGCGCGTCTTGGCCATGCCGGCGAGCCCCGAGGTGAGCTTCTTGACGACGCTCTCCTTGAAGCCGCGCAGCTTGGCGACGTCGACCTTGGGCTCGCCGAAGGCGATGCCGTGCGCCGCGAGCGCCTTCGCCTCGTCCATTGCGGCGGCGGTGTGCAGGAGCGCCTTCGACGGAATGCAGCCGACGTTGAGGCACACGCCGCCCAGCGTTGCGTAGCGCTCGACGAGCACGGTCTTCATGCCGAGATCGGCGCTGCGGAAAGCGGCCGAGTAGCCGCCCGGCCCCGCGCCCAGCACCAGCAACTCGCACTCGACGTCGGCCTTGCCGGCGTAGGCGGCGGCAGCGGGTGCCGGCGCCCGGCTGGCCGGCGCGGCCGGTGCTGCCGCCGCGGGTGCAGCG
>JBDHRR010000106.1:0-12000 GCA_039807685.1 Burkholderiales bacterium | reverse complement strand
GGGGGTTCAAGCGCTGGGTGGCGGAGTCGCGCCCGGTGGCAGCCTCACCCAACGTCCCGTCCGATCACGAGGCCATCGATTACCTCTTCTTCGTGCACGATCGCCACGACGGCAATCTGGCAGCCGCTCGCAAGTACCTCGAATGGGAGCAGGGCCTCGTTGCGCAACTCGAACCTGACGAGCTTGCGATCTTCAACCCGTAACGTGCACGACGTTGGCGAGCGTGATCCGTGAAGCCTCCCAAGGGTGGCTAGTAGGTGGCCCGTCCGCCGGACAGATCGAATACCGCGCCCGTCGAGAAGGAGCAATCCTCCGACGCCAACCAGGCGATCATGGCTGCCGCTTCCTCCGGCTGGGCGATCCTGTTCATCGGAATCTTGCCCTTCAGCGACTGCATCAACGACTCGGGCATGCGCTTCAATGTCGCCTCGTGCATCTCGGTGTGAATCAAACCGGGAGTGACACAGTTCACGAGGATTCCCGTCGCTGCGTATTCCTTTCCGAGCGTTTTCGTGAGGCCAATGACCGCTGCCTTGGAGGCGCTGTAGCCCGCCGACATCGGGTTTCCTTCCTTGCCCGAGACCGATGAAACATTGACGATGCGGCCATACCGATTGGCCAGCATGTGGGGGAGCACGGCGCGGCAGCAATGGAACACGCCCGTGAGATTGACCGCGATCTGCTGGTGCCACGCGTCCAGTGGGTATTCGTCGCAGCGCGCAAAGGGTCCCGAGATGCCGGCGCAATTGACGAGAACGTCGATCTTGTTGAGCTTTGCAGCCACGTGTGCTGCAGCCTTCTCGACCTCGTCGTAGCTGCCGACATCCACTGTCGTGGCGTCGACGCTCCCTCCGCCGGCTGCAAGCCTGCCGACGACCTCGTGCAGCCGGTCGCTGGCGCGGTCCCAGAGCGAAACCGCCGCGCCCGCCTCCAGAAGGGCCTTCCCTACGGACCGCCCTACCCCACTTGCGCCACCGGTGACGATTGCAACTCGCCCGGCCAGATCGTAACGATTCATCGTGCGTCGCGCCGTCGTCAATTGATGTAAGGCATGTTCGCCTCTCGAATCACCGTCTTCCAGAAGTCGAACTGACTCTCGTGGAACGCGCGGAAGGTCGCGACGGAACCCTGCCCGGGCGTGGACCCGGCCGTTTGTAGCAGCGTCATCACCTCTGGCGTTCTCACGGCAAGACCGATTTCCGCGTTCAGGAGGCTGAGAATTTCGGCCGGAGTCCCCGATCTCGCGTAGATCCCGTTCCAGGACACGAATTCGTATGACGGCAAACCCGACTCCACGACCGTCGGGACGTCCGGGAGTGCCGGTACGCGCTCCCTGGAGGTCACGGCGATGGCTCGGAGTTTTCCGGCCTTGACGTGATTGATCACGGTCGGAATGTCGCCGAAGTACACCTGCGTATCTCCAGCGATCATGGCGACCATCGTTGGCGCACCGCCACGATAAGGAATGAACGTCATGTTGACCTTCGCCCGGAGGCGAAACAACTCGGCGGCGAGTTGCGTGGTCGCACCCGCCGATGCAACGTTGGCGTCCCGGGTTGTGCGCAGGTACTCGATCAATTCCGTGACAGTTCGAACGGGGACATTCGGATTGACGACGATCACGAAGGGAAACGTGTTGACTTGCGCGACGGGATCGAGATCCTTGATGGGATCGTAGAGCGGCGTCTTCATGAGGTGGGGAAAGACGACGAGCGCCATCGAGTCCATGACGAGGGTATGGCCGTCCGGCGCCGACTTCGCGATCTCTTGCTGCGCGACGGCGCCGAAGCCACCGCTCTTGTTCTCGACGATCACGGGCTGGCCGAGTCGAGCGGAGATCTTCTCCGCGATGACCCGTGCCACGAGGTCGGTCCCGCCACCCGGGGGAAACGGCACGACGAGCCTGATCGGGCGCACGGGGAAGCTCGCGGCCAGCGACTTCTCCGGAAATCCCGTCGCCAGGCCCACTGCCACGGCCGAGGCTGCAGCGATGATTCTGCGGCGATGCCGGTTATTCATGAGTCCCTCCTACGACGTTGGCCCCTCAGGTGCCACCCTGCGTATGCGACGATCGAGTCAGGCGATCGATCCGCCGTGACCCTGGCGACTATTCCTCCTGATCAGCGCGTCGTCGCGTCGTTGCGTCCGGACGCGATCCCGCGTGCGGACGTGCGGGCGCATTCACCCGTCAGGCGCTACGGATGTTCCCCTTCTTGATCACGTCGCCCCAGAGCTTGTGCTGTTCGCTCACGAACTGTCCGAACGCATTCCCGCTCATCGGATCGACAATGGCCCCGAGTTTGGCGAACCGCGAAAGAACCTCGGAATCCTGCTGCGCCGTGACGAAGGCGCGCGCGGTCGTGGCAGCGAGATCGGGCGCAAGCTTGGCCGGTGCGAAGACCCCGAACCACGCAGTGACGTCGTAGTCCTTCACGCCCAGTTCTGCGAGCGTCGGAATCTGTTCGGCGCCCGGCCAGCGCTTCGCGCTGGTGACCGCGATCGCGGTGAGCGCCCCTCCCCTCACATGCGGTAGCAGCGTGGGCAGGTTGTCGGTCGCGATCTTGACGTGTCCGCCGAGCAGATCCGTGATCATCGGCCCCGCGCCCTTGTAGGCGACGTGCTCGGCTTGCCAGCCCATGCGCTGTCGCAGCAACTCGAAGCTCAGATGCGGCGAACCGCCGTGACTGCCGGTCGCGTACGGGACCGGGCTCGTCGCCGCTTGCATGAAGCGCTGCAGATCCTGCCAGTTGCGGATCCCCGTGCTTGGATGAACGACGATGAGATTCGTGGTCCGGCCCGTCAATGCCAATGCGGAGAACTCCTCGAGTCCAGGATACTGCTTGTCGTCCAGAAGGTTGGGCGCAATCGCCTGTGTCGAAATGTTCCCCAACAGCAGCGTGCGCCCATCGGGTGGAGCCGACGCCACGGCACGAAGGCCGATCGCGCCGGATGCGCCCGCCTTGTTCTCGACGATGATCGTCTTGCCAAGATGCTGGCCGGCCGGACCCGCCAGCAAGCGAGCGACGATGTCGCTGGTTCCACCCGCGGCAAACGGCACGATCATGCGGATCGTGTCCGTCTGCGCGAGCACGCGAGAACTCGTCGGCACAGCGGCCAACGCGATGCTGCACCGAAGAAAGCGGCGTCGATCGATCATGCGGTTCTCCTCATGGGTTGCGTTGATGGCGTGTCGCCGTGTTCGCTTGTCTCTACCCGCGCGGGATCGAAAGCCTCACCCAGTGCGGCCGTGCGTCCCGCCCTGCGCCCGGAGAAGACGCAGTCGGCGAGCGAGAGCCCGCTCACGAGGAAGTTCGACGGCATGCCGACGGCCACACGTCCGGCGGCATAGAGCCCTTCGATCATAGGGCGCTCCGCCCCGCGGACCTGGCCAGTGCGCTCGTCGACGAGCAATCCACCGAGCGTGAGCGACAGCGGCGGAAACCCCTTGCTTTCCGGTGAACAGTTGATGGCGTAATACGGGCCGCTGCCCAGCGGGACCACGCTCGGGGCCAGCTTGCCGAGCCAATCCTCACGTCCTGCGCTCACGGAATCGTTGTACCGATTGAAGGTCTCCCGCAATCCTTGCTCGGAAATCCCGCACTTCCCCGCGAGACCTTCCAGCGTTCGCGAGTGCCGCCAGGCGAAGAGCAACGGCATCAGCGCGCGAAGCCGATACCGCAGGATCATCGGGCGCCACGGCATCACGAGTCGCCACGCCGCTCGGAATTGCGTGGCGTCAAGAATCAGCCAGGCAACCTGGTTGCGCTGGTGCATCACCTCGTGACCGATGGTCGCGCCATACGCGTCCTCCGCGATGAAGCGCAGGCCATCGCTGTTGACCAGGAGTCCGAACTTGAATGGCTTGGGGACGAGCAGCGAGCGCCCCGATTCACCGCAATCCATCCTGGTGAGCGCCTGCACGGATTGACCCAAGCGGATTCCATCGCCGCGACAGCCCGCCGACCCCATCGGAATCGCGTTGAGGTGTTGTGGCAGATACTCGGCCATCATCTGGCGATTGTTGATGAATCCGCCGGTCGTCAGAATGACACCCCGTCGCGCGCGAATGCGGCGCGTGACGCCCCGGCGCTCCGCCCACTCGAGGCAGCGCGTCAGCCATCGCGCCGGCGGCCCGTAGAGGTTGCCCTTGCCCTTGTGGTAGAGCTTCTCGCTGGTCCGGTGCAGCCACCACGCGAAACTCGCGGGTCGAATCGATGCAACCTCGACGCCGATCACTCGCCGGCTGCCGTCGACGATCAGGCGTTGTGCCGGCGACCTGAAGCAGTACTTGGCGTCTGTCCGCTCCACAGCGCGGCGCAAGGCGCCAAAGAGATGTACGCCCTTCGAGCCGAAGCCGGGACCCACCGTGATGTGACCCCTGGGCGCCGGCCGCGCAACCGCCGCGTAGCGCTGAACGCATTCATTTCCGCTGTAGTACAGCGACGCGCCAGCCGACAGCGCAGCGTCGTATGCCTCGTCGGGCCCGGCCATGCGCCCTGCGAACTGCGCACCGTGGCCCGTCAGCCACTCGAGGTTGCCCGCGCTGTCCTCGCAGAATCGCCGCAGCGTGTCGTGTCCGACGATGTCCCCGACCTCCATGCTGAGGTACTTGAACATCTCCTCGGTCGTATCCGAGAATCCGGCGTCGCGCTGGTAGCGGGTGGCACCGGCGTAGACGACGCCGCCGCTCAGCGCGCTCGTCCCCCCACCCTCGAACTTGTCGATGACCAGAACGGATGCCCCGTTCGCGTGGGCCTCGAGTGCCGCGCATGCGCCAGCCACGCCGAATCCCACGACCACGACGTCCGTCGAGTCGTCCCAGTCGACCCCATCGGGATCCTCGACCACTACCGGCGATGAGACCACAAGACGCCCCCAATCATTCTGCGTTACCGTTCGATGCGGCCACCTACGCTTGTGGCCAGCGCTAGAACTTCATCCGACTCGGCAGCCAGGTCACGACCTCGGGGACAAAGATCAGGATGAGCAGCAGCACCCAGATCACGCCAATGAACGGTGCAGCGCCGCGCGCGACCGTCATCAGCGACGTTCCCTTGGGTGCGATCCCCTGGATGACGAACAGATTGACCCCCACCGGCGGCGTACAGAGCGCCATTTCGGACGCGATGACCATGATGACGCCGAACCAGACGGCGTCGTAGCCCGCCTGGATCGCGACCGGGAGAAAGATCGGCACCGAGATCATGATGAGCGCGATCACGTCGAGGAACGTGCCAAGCACGGTCAGTATCGCGAGGATCACGATCATCGTTCCCCAGCCGGGCAGGTTGAGGCCGAGGATGAGACTCGCGACCGTCTCCCGAAACCCCGTGATGAAGAACACGTGCCCGAGGATCGTTGCGCCAACGATGATCATGTAGATCATCCCGGACACCCTGATCGTCGTCCGCGCCGCCGCGAGGATGGCCGCGCGATTCAGTCGCCGATACGCGATCAGCAATACGAGCGTCATGAAAACACTCACCGCGCTCGCCTCGATGGCCGTGAAGATCCCTGCGTACATGCCGCCGACGATCGAGATGAACAGGAAGATCGCGGGGGCGAGTTCCTTGAGGCCAACGATCTTCTCCCGCAACGGCGCACGCTCGCCGCGCGGCGC
This sequence comes from Burkholderiales bacterium, assembly GCA_039807685.1. Lineage (GTDB taxonomy): Bacteria > Pseudomonadota > Gammaproteobacteria > Burkholderiales > Casimicrobiaceae > VBCG01. The sequence goes on along the minus strand of JBDHRR010000106.1, from coordinate 6,380 downwards.
CCGATCGGGGTACATTCGCGCGTATCCGTAGATGTATATGCTCATCAATATCGTGAGAAGAATTCCCGGGAGGATCCCGCCCACGAACACGCGACCGATGGAGACGTCGGTCGCGGCACCCCCGTAGATGATCATGATGGTGCTGGGCGGGATCAGCGCCGCGAGGGTGCCCGCCACCGCCAAGGTCCCCAGACTCAGCGGCCTGTAGTACTTCTTCTCTTCCATCGCAGGGATGGCCACCGAGCCGATCGTGGCGGCGGCGGCGGTGTTCGACCCGCTCATGAAGCCGAAGATCGCGCACACCACCGTACTCCCGATCGCCAACCCTCCGGGGAGCGAGCCAAACCACTTGTGCAAGCCGCTGAAGAGGTCGTTGCCTATTCGGTGTGTCGTGAGCAGATTGCCCATCAGGATGAACATCGGGATCGCCAGCAGCGGGTAGCCAAGCAGCTGGTTGAATGCGATCTTTCCCGCAACGTTGGCGAGCGCGTCGAATCCCTCGAGATACTGCATCGCGCCGAGTCCCGCGAGCAGCAGTCCCATGAAGATCGGCATTCCGATGATCAGGAACACCGCCAGCAATCCAAGGCAGATCGTGATGCCGATCGCTTCATGCGACACGGTGAGCTCCTGTCCAGTGCAGGGGGAATCCAGCGCGTTCGGTCAGATCTGGCACACGTACTTGCCGCCGTCGATGGTGACCGGCCCGCCGTTGATGTACGCAGCGACGGGCGAAGCGAGAAAGCAGATGATGTCGGCAAGCTCTTCGGTCGTTCCAAACCGTCCCATCGCAATCGCTGCCCGCATTCGCTCCCCAACGGCGCCAGCGTGATTCGGCTTGGTGAACTCCGTCTCCACGACGCCGGGCCTGACGTAGACGGCGGTCACCCCAAACGCCCCGAGCTCACCGGCCACCGTCTTCGACAGCGCTTCCAATCCTGCCTTGCTCGCAGCGTATGCAGCGAATCCGGCCGCCGGCAGATGGGCCGCGAACGACGAGATGTTGATCATCCTGCCGAATCGCTGCTCCTTCATGATTCGCCCGACGACTTGCGAACAGTTGAACGCACCACGGAGGTTGACGGCCATGACCTGATCCCACTCCCCCGCGTCCATGTCGAGGAACGCAACCCTTCGAATCGGCGCGCAGGCATTGTTGATGAGCACGTCGATGTGTCCGAAGCGCTCCCTTGTCTCCTGCATGACCTGCACGACACGCTCGGCCTGGGTGATGTCGAGCTGCCGCCCGACGCACGTCCCACCTTGGCGGGTGATCCCGCGCTCGACCGCCTTGGCGTTCTCGCCGTCGATATCCACCGCCACCACGATGGCGCCCTCCTTGGCCAATGCGAGCGACATCGATTCGCCGTGACCGCGCCCCGCCCCTGTAACGACCGCAACCTTTCCAGACAGCTGTAGATCCATCAACGCACCATCGATAAGAGAGAAACGCGATCAGGCCGCCATGTGCCCACGGCTCGCGTGGGGCATCGGTCAGCCGCCCGAGCTACATTCGGTCAGCCAGCGACGTAGCCACCGCTGACATTGAGGGTGATGCCCGTAACGTACGTTGCCTGATCGGATGTCAGATAGGCAACGGCATCCGCAATCTCACGCGGCTCCGCAAGACGACCCATGGGAATCCGCTCCAGCGAGGCGCGATTCCGCTCGGGTGACGAGAGCTTCGCCATCCCGGTGGCGACCCTCCCCGGTGCGACGGCGTTCACGCGGATGCCCCGTGCCGCGTACTCCTTGGCGAGGGTCCGCGTCATGGCCGAGATCGCGCCCTTCGACGCCGAATAATGCGTCGCGGCAAGCACCCCACCATCCAACGCGGCCGAGGACGAGATGCTGACGATCGATCCTCCGCGCTGTCCCAGCATGTGCGGAATCGTCCCCCGGCACATGAGGAACACCGAGGTCAGATTCACTCGCATGACCTCCTCCCACTCCGCGAGCGAGAGCTCGGTGAGAGCGGCCTTGGTTCCGTCAGCCTTCTTCGGTGAGATGCCCGCGTTATTGACGAGGATGTCGACTCGCCCATACCGCGACATCACCTCGGCGACACAGGAACTCACGTCCGCTTCATTCCCGACGTCGGCGCGACACGCCATGGCGCGCGCGCCGGATCGATCGAGCTCGCCCGCCAATTGCTCGATGCCCCCGGAGGCAACATCCACGAGTGCGAGCCGCACGCCATCCGCGGCCAGCCTCTCGGCGATGGCGCGGCCTATCCCGGCTCCCGCACCCGTGACGATTCCTACCCTATCGCGTGTGGTCATCGAATCGACCCTCCCCCGTGAAATCCCCGGCCATTGGTCATCCTCCGCCTCGTGACGCACCTTCCTCACGCTCCCGCCAATGCCGGAGAAATCCCGCGATGAACTGGAGGGCCAGGATGGCGAAGCACAGCGGCACCAGAAACTTCCACGGGTAGATCGGCAACGCGATGCCGTAGGCAGCCTCCCCAATCTTGAGACTGCGGGCGAACGTCCTCCACGAGAGGATCACCATCCAGACGCAACCCGCCGCGCAGAGCGCATTCGAGACCAACTCGAGCTGCCGCTGCCGTCGCTTTCCGACCAGCGTCGGCAGGAGCTCCATGTTGATGTGCCCGCCCGCCCGCAGTACCGGCGCGGCGGCGCTGAATGCCAACGTGACCTGGACGAGCTGCACGACGTCCAGCACCCAATCAGCGGGTGCATGGAAGACGTACCGCATCACGACGTCATAGAGGAGAAGGACCGCCATCACCCCTAGTGATAGCAGGGCGACGACCGCAAACAAGTCGACGATGCGATCGATTGCCCCATCGACCAACGTGCGCGGCGAGCCTCGGTTGGTTCCCATCGATTGACCCGTTGTGGATCCAGTCGCCAGCGACGTGTCAGTTCTTCGGATTGAACTGGTACACGAACGTAAGTGCCTGCTTGATGAGCGGGTCCTTCTCGGCCCCCGCCTCGAAGGCCTTGCGCGTTGCTTCCGCCGCCTGATTCCATTGCTTCCTGTCGGCCTCCGTCGGAACGTAGATCACCGTAGCGAACTTGGTCGGCGCACTGGCGATCGTTTCCGCGCTGCGCTTGTCCAGTCCGGCACGAACGTGTGCGGCAACCTCCTTCATGCCCTTCTCCACGGTCGCACGATCACGTGGGTCGAGCTTGTTCAGCATCGCGGGGTTGTAGATGAGGTGCATCAGAACCGACGTGAGGTTCATGTTGGTGACGTGCTTCAACGGCTCGAGCTGGCCGCGCTCATAGATCATCATGAACGCATTCGTGATCCCGTCGATGATTCCGCGCGACATCGCCTCGTACGCCTGATCCATCGTCATGTTCACGGGACTCGCGCCCATACCCTTGAACATGTCGGCCTCGGAGCCGACGCTGCGGACCTTCAACCCCTTGGCGTCGCTCGGCGTCCGTACCTCGTGACGTGCCGCCAGCACTCGCGGAAGGCACTGGGTCACGCCCGCCACCTTCACGTTCGCCAGACCCTGCCGCTTCAGCGCCTCGGTATAGACGTCGTTGAGGCCGGCATCGTAGGCATCGACGATCGCCTTGCACGTGCCGGCCGTCCACACGGGGACCGTCTCGATGTTGAAGAGCGGAATCGTCTTCGACATGTACGGCATGTACCAGATCGCCATGAACGCCGTTCCGTCGTCGACGCCGCTCGCCATTTCCGCCGTCGGAACCAGCGTGGAGCTGGGGTAGATCGCAAACTTGACCCGCCCGTCGGTTTGCTTTTCGATCTTCGTGAGCGCTTCCTTCGTCAGCTCGACAATCGGATGCCCCGCCGGTTGGTAGAAGGCCGCCTTCAGCACGGTTTGGGCCAGCGCGTCCGTGGCCTGCGTTGCCGCGAGTACGAATGCTAGTGGAACCACCGCCGCAACGGCAAAGCGCGTCGCTCCGTCCTGAACGGCTTTCCAAATCGGATTGCTCATTGCTCACTCCTCCGCTTCGATGTACGAACCCAACCAGCCTGTCCGGCCCGTTCCCCGGCACCTTCCATGACTGGGGCTACGCCTACCATCCGTTCAACGTCGCCTCACGATTGCTCATGCTGCCGGCACCGCCGCCCCGGCCTCGTTCGTCGGACCCCGGGAATTCCGCAGGACGCGATCCACGAAGTAGCTCGACAGCCCCGAATATCCGCTCGGATCCAGCAGCCGGTCGACCTCGGCTGCGGAGAGGTGCGCCGCCACCCGCTGATCGTGGCCCAGCACCGTGGACAGGGACATGTCCTTCTCGAACGCCTCCATGCAAAGCTCGTAGACGACGTCGTGCGCTTCCTGGCGGCCGATGATCTTTGCCAGGGTCAACATCACGTTCTCACTCAACAGAAGTCCATTGAGCGCACCCAGATTCCGCTGCATGCGCTCCTTGTTGACGTGCAGTCCCGCGAGGACCCTATGTGTCCAGTGGAGCATTCCTCCGAGCAGGCAGCAGGTTTCCGCCAGGAACGACCATTCCGTCTGCCAGCCTCGCTGGTCACGTTCATGCTCACCCTGCATGTTCGCAAGAGCGACCCCCGCCTGCGAATTCAAAAGCCGGCTCAACGCAACGACGCCCTCCGACATCATGGGATTCCGCTTGTGAGGCATCGTGCTCGAGCCGACCTTTCCCATGTGGAAGGGCTCCTCGACCTCCGCGAGCTCCGTACGCTGCAGCGAGACGACTTCGTTCATCATCTTCGCCAACGTCGAACCGATCATGGCGTACACGGCGACGAGTTCCGCGAATCCGTCGCGCGCCGTATGCCATGCGATCTCCGGGACCGCTAGACCGAGATCTTCGAACATCAGGCGCTGCAGTTCCGGACCCTGCTCCCCGATCGACGCGAGCGTTCCCACCGCCCCTGCGAACTGACCCTGGAAGACCCGGGGCGCCATCTCGTCGAGTCGATCCAGATGGCGACGAATCTCGACGACCCAGACGGCCACCTTGAACCCGAAGGTAATCGGGAGCGCCTGCTGGCCATGCGTGCGTCCGGCCTGTAGCGTGGCGGCATGCGTTCGGGCGAGCCCTTCGAGTTCGGACAGTATCGCGCGAATGTCGCGCACGACGAGTGCGTTCGCATCCTTGAGTTGGAGGACGACGCCCGTGTCCATGATGTCCTGCGTCGTGGCTCCCCAGTGCAGCACTTCGCCCGCCGAGTGATCGCAGATCGCTTGGTAACCCCTGATCAGGGGCATGATCGGATGGTGCGTGTGCGCGAGCTGGCGCTTCATCTCGGCCATGTCGATGAGATCGACATCGCACCGCGCGGTGATGTGGTCGGCAAGCGGCTGTTCGATGATTCCGAGACGGGCCTCCGCCCGCGCCAGCGCCGCCTCAACGTCCATCCAGCGTTGGACCGTCGTCCTGTCGTCGAAGATCTGCCGCATCTCCGCCGTGGAGAACAGGTCGCCGAAGAGACTACTGTCGATCATCGATGCCATGGCATCCGGTCCGGTCGCACATCGGAAGGCGGTCCGCAATCCGCGATGGCTCGCGAACCGCAACATCGTGAGAGCATCCCCGAACGCTGTGATTCGGTAAACCCGCCAATCCGAACAGGTGTAGGTCAAAAGTGGCCACAATCTGACCTCTCGGACCCAGCACGAAGCTGATCAATCACCCCGGGGCAGATAACGACGCCAGCCGGATTCCCTACTCCCGACCGCCCGCTCTGGAGATGCGCTCGCGCGTCACGTCAGACGCGTGCCGTGTTCTAGTGCAACCCGCACGGCTTGGCGGCGCCGGGTGCTCACCTGCCAGGCCTTGTCGGTCCGTGAGGGTATTCCAGCGCCACGACCTGGATGGGCGACCATCCACGCGTCCGCATCACTGGACACCCGTGCTTCCGTCGTCTCGCAGGCTGGCAAGGATCGCCGCGACTTCCTCACGCCCGACGGCGCCAAGCGGTGTTTGGGGTGGCAGCGGTGACCCGACGTCGTAGCCCTGGATGTCGAGTCCGCCCTTGATGCACGCGGCGAGGTTGTAGTTCGCGAAGGCGCGATTCATCCGCCACAGCTTGCGCTGCAGGGTCATCGCTTCGGCCCAGCTTCCAGCTCGACAAAGATCGTAGAGCGCCACACTCTCGCGCGGGATCAGGCAGGCCGGCCCCGCCATCCAGCCGACGCCGCCGATGAGCATCACGCACGCGGGGATATGAGCCGAGGCGCTGAACACGCGAATGCGATCACCCACCGCATTGATGATCGACAGCAGGCGCCCGGTATCCGACGAGGCATCCTTGATGAAGCGGATGTTCGGTACCTCTGCCAAGCGCGTGATCGCGGCCAGCGTGAGATCGCTGCGCTGGAACTGCGGATTTGTGTACAGCACGACGGTCAGGTCGCTAGCACCGGCGATCGCCGAGAAATAGGCAACCACACC
>JBDHRR010000105.1:0-12094 GCA_039807685.1 Burkholderiales bacterium | reverse complement strand
CGGCCCGACCTCGACGAGTGCTGCGGCAACGGCTGCGATCCGTGCGTCTTCGATCGCTATCACGACGCGCTGGCGGCGTGGGAGCGCGCCTGCCGCGAGATCGAGGCTAAGGCAAAGGCGACTGCGACGTCGGTGCCGACCCCGGGTCGGTCGCATCGAGCGAGCGAACGAGACGCCTGATCGGCGCGGGCAGCCCCGCAGAGGCGACCGCGCGGCGCGACAGCCACGCGAGGTCGCCGGGGCGATCCGCGCGCGCGGCGGCTGCCACGTCAGGTTCGCGAACGACCGAGCCCCGATTGGTTTCCGCCGCGGTGGCGGAGCTGCGCCAGGTCTCCGCGGCAACGAGGCGCAGCGGATGCATCGTCAGACGGAAGTGCGTGAAGCCGTGCACCATCGGCGGCAGCGCCGACATGCCGTGGGCGACGATCCCGAAGCGAGCGCGCACGACCTCGCTCGCGTCGTCGTCGAGCGCGCACTCGGGCAGGCTCCACAGCCCACCCCAGATGCCCTGCGCCGGACGACGCTCGAAGAGGAGACAGCCATCGCGCTCGATCGCGAGCAGGCGCACCGCACGCTCCGGCAGTGCCCGCGCCGGACGCGGCGACGGCAACGAGGCGGTCCGCGCCTCGCGCCGGGCGGTGCAATCCTGGGCAACGGGACACGCGGCGCAGCGCGGCGCCGTGCGCGTGCAGACCGTGGCGCCGAGATCCATCATGCCTTGCGTATACGCCTCGATCTCGCCGGCGTGGTCGGCGCGCGGCAGGCGCGCCTGCGCGAAGTCCCACAGCGCAGCCGCGACGCGTGGCGCGCCGGGCCAGCCGTCGATGCCGGCGTGGCGCGCCAGCACCCGCTTGACGTTGCCGTCGAGGATCGCGTCGCGTGCACCCGAGGCGAACACCGCGATCGCTGCCGCGGTCGAGCGGCCGATACCGGGGAGCGTGGCGAGCGTGGCGGCATCGCGCGGAAAGATCCCGCCGTGCGTCGTCACCACGGCACACGCCGCCGCATGCAGATGATGCGCGCGCCGGTAGTAGCCAAGTCCGCTCCAGTGCGCGAGCACGGCGTCGATCGAGGCGTGCGCGAGCGACGCGACGTCGGGAAAGGCGTCGAGGAAGCGGAGGTAGTACGGCAGGGCAGTGGTGACCTGCGTCTGCTGGAGCATCACTTCCGCGAGCCAGATGCGGTACGGATCGCGCGTGTCCTGCCACGGCAGGTCGTGACGCCCGTGTGCACGCTGCCAGGCGATCACCCGGGGCGCGAAATCGGGTAACAGGGACGAGGGAAACGGGGTCAGGGCCATCCGCGAACCAGCTCCATCCGCGGTGGCACCGTCATCGCCAACGCCCAACCGCCCCGGATGCCGGTTACCGGCTGCCGAGTCGCTGCCTGGCCTTCCCCGCCGCTTCCGATTGCGGAAACTTGTCGACGAGTTCCTGCAGCGTCCGTCGCGCCGTCGCGTTGTCGCCCAACTCCGCCTGTGCGGACGCGATGTTGAGCAGCGCATCGGACACCTTGGGGCTGTCCGGATACGCCTGGATGAGCTGGCGCTGCGACGCGATCGCGGCGCGATAGTCGCGCCGCGCGTACTGCGCATTGCCCACCCAGTACTGCGCCGAAGGTGCCAGAAGGCTCTTGGGATACGTCTTCACGAAACCGGAGAAACCACCGATCGCACCCTGATAATCGCCGCGCTTGAACTGGTCGAGCGCGGCATCGTAGGCGCGCTGTTCAGCGGCGGTCACCGGGACGATCGGCGCCGGCGTGGGTGGCGCTTGCCCGCCGGCCGCCCCCGTCGAAGGCGCGGCACTGGCAAGCGGTCCGCCCGGCGTGCCGGCGGCGGTCTGCGCGCCAGCACCGGCGGCGGCTGCACCCTCGGCCGCAGGTGGCGCGCTGCCGGCCGTCTCGATCTTGCGCAAGCGCGAATCGAGATCGACGTACAGGTCGCGCTGGCGCTTCTGCGCCTCGGTGAGTTCGTAGGTCAGCACCTCGATCTGCCCGCGGATCTTGGCGATGTCGGCCTTGATGCCTTCGAGGTCGCGCAAGAGATCGAGCCCTTGCCCTTTCGCCTGCTGCTCGAGATCGGTGAGGCGCGCCTCGAGGCTCTTCTGCACGGCATCGAGCCGCGCGCTCGTCGCCGCGATCTGCTTGCGCGCCTCCTCGTCGTCGAAGAGACCGGCGTGGGCAACGCCCGCGCAGGCGACCAGCGCGATGACCGCGAGCGCGAAGCGCGCCTGCTTCACGTCACTCGCCCGCGTAGACGATGTCCACGCGGCGGTTGTCGGCCCACGCCGCCTCGTCATGGCCGAGGTTGCGCGGCTTCTCCTTGCCGAAGCTCACCGTCTCGATCTGCATCTCCTGGACACCCAGCAGCGTCATCATCCGCTTGACCGCGTCGGCGCGCTTCTGGCCGAGCGCGATGTTGTACTCGCGCGAGCCGCGCTCGTCGGCGTGCCCCTGCAGCGTCACCTTGGCGTTACGGTTGGCATTGAGATAGCGCGCGTGCGCCTCGACGATCGGCTTGTATTGATCGGACACCGCGAAGCTGTCGAACTCGAAGAAGATGTTGCGCTTCGACAGGATGTTGTTCGGATCGCGCAGCGGATTCGCGGCGGTCGTGCTGCCGGTCACCGCACCCTGGTTCGCGCCACTCGTCGTCGTTCCCGGTGCCACGCTGCTCGTCGGCGGCGGCGTGCTGCCCGACTTGTCGTCGACGGGTGCCGGCTCGGGCGTCGTCTGGCAACCGGCGACGGCAATCGCGATGAGGGTGGCGAGAACGATCTTCTTCATGAGCGACTCCTTCAGGAAAAACGAATACGAACGCGCCCGGCAATCGCGGGCGCGCCACGCCTGGACAGCGTGTATGCGAGCAGGGGAAAAGGGTAAGAGCGACTCACCGCACGAAGGGACCCCATGCCGGCTCGCGGACGTCGGTGCCGGCGGCGACCAGACGCTGCTTGACGCGCCCGTCGCTACTGACCGCGGCCAATGTACCACGCGATCCGGAGTCGGTTGCGTAGAGGATCATCCGCCCGTTGGGCGCGACGGACGGGCTCTCGTCGAGCGGCCCCGCGGTGAGAATCTGCACCTGGCGCGTCGCGTAATCCTGGATCGCGATCTGGAAACGGCCGCCGTCGCGACGCACGAATACGAAGCCCTTGCCGTCGGGGAGTGGTCGCGCCGATACGTTGTAGGCGCCGTCGAAGGTGAGGCGCTCGACCGCGCCGCCGCCGAGGTTCAGGCGATAGATCTGCGGGCTGCCGCCCCGATCCGAGGTGAACAGCAGCGCCGCGCCATCGGGCGTGAACGACGCCTCGGTGTCGATCGCATTGGACGACATGACGCGCTGCACCCCGCTGCCGTCGGCATTCATGAGGTAGACCTGCGAGCCACCGTCCTTGGTGAGGGTGACGGCAAGCCGACGCCCGTCGGGCGACCACGCCGGCGAACTGTTGCTGCCGCGGAAATTGGCCACCGCCTGCCGCTGCCCGGTGCCGAGATTCTGCACGTAGACGACGGGCTTCTTCTGCTCGAACGACACGTAGGCGAGCCGGGTACCGTCGGGCGACCAGCGCGGCGAGAGCAGCGGCTCGTTCGACGCCACCACGGTCTGCGGATCGGCACCGTCGGCATCGGCCACCATGAGCTGGAAGCGCGGCCCGGCTTTGGTCACGTAGGCGATGCGCGTCGAGAACACGCCGGGAATGCCGGTCAGCTTCTCGAAGATGATGTCGGCGATCTTGTGCGCCGTCGCGCGAAACTGCTGCGGCGTGACCGAATAGGTCATCGCGGTGAGGAGCTGCCGCTGCACGACGTCCATCAGCGCGAAGCGCACCTCGACGCGCCCGTCGGCTTGCGGCGTCATCGAGCCCACCACGACCGCATCGGCGCCGCGCCCCTTCCACAGGTCGACGTTGATGTCCTCGGCGCGCGCCGGGCGCGGCGTCACGTTATCGCTGTTGACGAGGCGGAACATCCCCGAGCGCGCGAGGTCGGCGCCGACGATGCCCGAGATGCCCAGCGGAAAATTCGATTCACCCGCGAAGGGGACGATCGCGATCGGTATCGCCGTGCCCGCTCCGCCGACGATCTCGATGGTCAGTTGGGCCCGTGCCGCCAGCGGCAGAAAGGCACATGCAGTGAAGGTGACGAGGAGGCGGAGAAAGCGATGCATGCCGGGCTGGTCGTGAGCGATGGCGACGAAGGAGGCGGCCCCGGCACACCGGATGACCATTCGCGTGCGGCGAAAACCTCGCGAATTATAACGAACGCAGGGGGTCGATCGGGGTTGACGCCGGGTTGACCGTGACGCGGGCGGCAAGTTCCATGTGCGACGCTGGCGCTTGGTTGCGCGACGCGCCTTGCCGATGCTGGCGACCACGCGCGAGGGCTGGCGGGCGCGTCAGTGCGGCGCGACCGTGGTCGCCATCCCGAACGCGCTCGCCAGACGGTCGGCGACGCGCCGCGCTTCGTCACGATCGGCATACGGACCGACGTACACGCGATACAGGCCGCCCGCCTCGCGGACCTTCGGCTCGACTTGCGCCGTCGCCAGCGGTCCTTGCACGTGCGCGAGGAAGCTCTGCGCATTGGCGTAGTTCTGGAATGCACCGAGTTGCACGGCGTAGCCGGTAGCCGGCATCGGTGCCGTTGCGGGTGGTGCGGCCCCGGCCGGCGGCGTCGGCGTCACGATCGGCGTCGATGCCGACACGCTCGCCACTGGCGGCAGCGGTGGCGCGGCAGCGAGCACCGGACTTTCCCCGGGGATGATCGCCTCGACGATCACTTCGCCACTGCCCTGTGCGGCGATCCCCACCCGGTACGCGGCGGCGTACGACAGATCGATCACGCGCCCGTGCAGGAACGGGCCGCGGTCGTTCACCCGGACCACCGCCGTCTTCCCGGTCGCCGCATTGGTCACTCGGGCGTACGACGGCAGCGGCAGCGTCGGATGCGCCGCCGTCATCGCGAACATGTCGTAGGTCTCGCCGGTGGATGTCTTCTGGCCGTGGAACTTGCGCCCATACCACGAGGCCACCCCCTGCTCGCGATACGGGCGCAGCGTCGTCGCCGGCACGTAGTTCTGGCCGAGGACCGTGTACGGACGATTGGCGAAGCGGTGCAGCGGCTCGTTGCGCGGCACCGCATCCGGGATCACGTCGAGATTGGCCGGGACCTCCGCGGCGGGACCGTCGTCGAGGTAGTACTTCGCGGAAGGCGTCCCCGCGGGCGCTGGTCTTGCGGCCGAGCCCGGGGCGCCCGCCGGCGCGCGCGATGGCGACGAGCCGCAGGCGGCAAGCGCGGCAACCAGTACCGCGGCGGTGAGCCGGGCGAGCAGCGAAAATCCGGAGCAAGACATGCTGGACGCGCAATCTACCATCCCACGGCGCAGGCAGGTCAACGACGAGCGGTCGCCGCATCGAGGCAAGACGCAGGCTTGCGAGTGGGATATGCTGGCCGCTCAACCTGGAGTGAACGAAGTCATGCAACGTGCCCTCACCTGCTCGCGCGGCATGGTCACCGCGCCCCACCATCTTGCCGCCCAGTCGGGGCTCGCGGTGCTGCGCGACGGCGGCAATGCCGTCGAGGCGATGGTCGCTGCCGCCGCGACGATCGCCGTCGTCTATCCGCACATGAACAGCATCGGCGGCGATGGTTTCTGGCTCATCAGCCACCGCGGCCGCGAGCCGGTCGGCATCGACGCCTGCGGTCGCGCCGCGGGCCTCGCCAGCATCGACTGGTATCGAAAGCAGGGTCTCGCGGCGATTCCCACGCGCGGGCCGCTCGCCGCCAATACCGTGGCCGGCGCGATCTCCGGCTGGCAGGCGGCGCTGGGCGAAGCGCGCGGCCGGCTGCCGCTCGCACGCCTGCTCGACGACGCCCGCACGCTTGCCCGCGACGGCGTGCCCGTGACCCAGAGTCAGGTCGATTACACGGCGCGCTTCCTCGCCGAGCTTGCGCCGCAGCCCGGCTTCGCGACGACGTTCCTGCGCGACGGCGCGCCACCGGCGGCGCGCTCGCTGCAGCGCTTCCCCGCGCTCGCTGCGACGTTCGAGCAACTCTCCCGCGCCGGCCTCGATGACTACTATCGGGGCGAACTCGCCCAATCGATTGCGGCATCGCTCGCCCGCCTCGGCAGCCCGTTGCGCGCGAGCGACCTCGCAAGCCAGCAGGCGAGCATCGTCGCGCCGTTGTCGGTGAAGCTGTCGGTGGGCACCGCATACAACCTGCCACCGCCCACGCAGGGCCTCGCCTCGCTCCTCATTCTCGCAATCTACGATCGCCTGCGTGCCGGCGCCGCCGCCGATTCGTTCGCGCACGTGCACGGCCTCGTCGAGGCCACCAAGCAGGCGTTCCTGGTGCGCAACCGTCACGTGACGGATCCCGACACGATGCAGGTGGCGGCGGCGGACTTCCTGCACGAGGACGCGATCGCGCGTTCCGCGCAGGCCGTCGATGCGGCGCGCGCCCGCCCCTGGCCCGAACCCGCGATCCGCGGCGACACCATCTGGATGGGCGCCGCCGACCGCGATGGCCGCATGGTGAGCTACATCCAGAGCGTGTACTGGGAATTCGGCTCGGGCGTGGTCCTCGACGACAGCGGCATCACCTGGCAGAACCGCGGCGCGAGCTTCTCGCTCGACCCCGCCTCGCACGTCGCGCTGGCCCCTGGCCGCAAGCCCTTCCACACGCTCAATCCCGCGCTCGCCCGTCTCGACGACGGCCGCGAGATGGTCTACGGCAACATGGGCGGCGACGGCCAGCCGCAAAGCCAGGCGGCGATCTTCACTCGCTATGCGATGTACGGACACGATCTCCAGAAGGCGGTGGCAGCGCCGCGTTGGCTCCTCGGCCGCACCTGGGGCAACATGAGCGTGAGCCTCAAGATCGAAGGACGCACCGATCCCGCGGTCGTCGCCGCGCTCAGATCCGCCGGACACGACGTCGAACTCGTCGACGACTACTCCGATCTCGTCGGCCACGCGGGCGCGCTGGTGCGCGAGCCCGGCGGCACGATCATCGGCGCCACGGACCCGCGCTCGGACGGAGGGGTGGCGGGCTGGTAGCGCGCAGCCCGCAAATCGGTACCGCGGCGCCGTGGCCACGCACCTGTACGCCTGGAATCCGTCGCTGTGGACCTGGCCCGAACTCGCCGCCGACATCCGCCGCGTCGCGCGCCGCGGCCAACTCGACACCGACTGGAGCGCCGGCCGCACGCGCGCGATCGAAGTCGGCAGTAGAGCATTTCTCGTTCGCGTCGGCGTACCCCCCAAGGGGATCTTCGCCGCGGGTTACGTCCTGACAGCGCCGGTCGAGCGCGCGCACTGGTGGCCCGAGAAGGCGGCACGCGGCGTCACCTCGCAGTACGTCGACCTGCGCCTGACCGAACTCTACGCACTGCCGCCGGTGACCTACGCCGATCTTGCCGTGCCGCCCTTCGCGCGCTTCCGCTGGGGCATACGCGCCTCCGGTGTGCGCGTGCCGACCGCGCTTGCCGATGCGCTGGAGGAGTTGTGGGAGCGGCGGACCGCGGCGGTGCGCAAGTCGGCGTTGCGGCGGCAGCGCCGATAGACCCCCACGCGGCTCGTCCGCCGCCGCGCGACGCCTCGCCCTGGCCCGCATCGCCGTAGCGAGTACCATGCTCGCGTGCGGCCCGGGTGACATGCCACGCCCCAGGGCACGGCACGCTCCCCAGCGCCATGTACCTCCCAGCACACTTCGCGCAACACGATCGGCAGGCACTGCACGCGTTCATCGCCGCGCATCCGCTGGGCGCACTCGTCCGTCATGGCCCTGACGGCCTCGATGCCGACCACCTGCCCTTCCTCCTCGATCGTGATGGCGGCGCGCAGGGACGGCTCGTCGCTCACGTGGCGCGCGCCAATCCGCTGTGGCGCGAGACGCGCGCGGGCGAAGCGGTGCTGGTGATCTTCCGCGGCGCGCAGGCGTACGTCTCGCCCAACTGGTATCCGAGCAAGCGCGCGGCCGAGCGTCAGGTGCCGACCTGGAACTACCAGGTGGTGCACGTGCACGGCACGCTGGCCATCCGCGACGACGAACGCTTCGTGCGCGGCGTCGTCGCCCGCCTCACCCGCGCGCACGAGGCCCACACCGGCGCCGCGCGTCCGTGGAAGATGGGCGATGCACCGCCGGCGTACATCGACGAGATGCTTGCGCAAATCGTCGGCATCGAGGTGGCGATCACGCGCATCACGGGCAAGTGGAAGCTCAGTCAGAACAAGGACGAGCGTGACCGGCGCGGCGCGGTCGAAGCGCTGCGTGAGTGCGGCGAGGATGCCGCCGCCGACGCGATCGAAGCCACGCTCCCATCCGCACGCTGAATGCCGCACGTCACCGCCACACCCGCGCCCGCGCACCGCTGCCCGCGCTGCGGCGAGCCCAACGAGTGCGCGCCGGCACGCAGTGGCGATTTCGCCACCCCGTGCTGGTGCACGTCGGTCGCTGTCCGCCACGACGTGCTGGCGACGCTGCCGGAAGCCGATCGCGGGCGCGCGTGCCTGTGCCGGAATTGCGCGACGACACCGCCCGCAGCCGAAGCCGGTTCGCCGTAGCGAGCGCCGACGCGCTGCTCCAGGCCTACGGCACGGTGCGGCGGATCGCGTGGAACACGACTCCCTGCGGCGAGCGGATACCACACGTAAGGCCGACGTGCGGGACGTCGGTAGGCGGCGCCACGATCGTCGCCCCGAGCTCGCTCGCCAGTCGCGTCGTGGCGTCGACATCGGCCACGTTGAAGTGCGCCCGCCAATGCGGCGGGACCTGCCCCATCGCCGGCGTCAGCGGATACATGCCGCCCACGGGGACGTCACCCAGCCGGAACACGGTGTAGGCACGCTCGCCCATCGCGATCGCTGCCGGTGTCCAACCGAACAAGTCCGCATAGAACGCCTCGCCACGCCCGGTATCCGTGGTCAAGGTGTCGAACCAGCTCGGCGCGCCGATGGCGGCGTCGTCGACATCGGTTCCCGGCCCGGCCTTCGGCTGCCAGAGGCCAAAGTGCGCATCGTTGACGTCGAAGCACAGCGCGCTGCGACCGTGGAACAGGACATCGAAGGGCGGCAGCGCACGTCCGCCGAGCGCCACCGCCCGCGCGGCGCTGGCGTCGGCGTCGTCGACCTTGACCATCACCCCGATGTGTGGCGGCGTATCCGGAGGCGTACGTGCGCCCGCGAGATCGAACAACATGCCGATGTCGTGGCCTTCCACCCGGATCCGATGGCCGATCATCGGAATCATCGCGAAGCGCCAGCCGAGGAGTCTCGCGAAGAAATCGCGAGCGGCCCGCGGATCGGGAGTGAGCACATTGATCCAGCAGAACTCCCCCACCCTGCGAATGCCGCTCGCCATGACCATCCCTGTCGCCTGGATGCGAGCACGCATTATGGGCCCCGACCATCACGACGACGCGT
The DNA here is from genome assembly GCA_039807685.1 of Burkholderiales bacterium. Lineage (GTDB taxonomy): Bacteria > Pseudomonadota > Gammaproteobacteria > Burkholderiales > Casimicrobiaceae > VBCG01. The sequence goes on along the minus strand of JBDHRR010000105.1, from coordinate 2,666 downwards.
GAGCGCGCGCTACAATCGTCCGGGCCACCATGACCACCTTCGCGCAGTTCATCGAGCAAGCATGGGCGGATCACGCCGATGCGCCGCAGGCGGTCGCCGATCGCCTGTCGGTGGCGATCGCCAGCATCGCAACTCCCGACGAGGTCCCCGCCTACGCGCGCATCGTCATCCACGTCATGGGTGAGCACCTCGGCGAGTGGGATCGCGGCGTCGCCCTCCTCGATGCGCTGCGCCGCGATCCCGTCCTGGGCGCGACACCTGCCGCGCAGGACGCCGTACGACGCGGGGTGGCCACGCTGCGTTACGCGGGCGGCGACGTGGCGGCGATCACCGCGCTCGGCCCCGATGAGCGCGCGGGCGTCCTCGCTGCGGCGGCGGGTGCCATGGCCGGGCGCGGCGACTTCGACGCGGCGCTCGCCACCTATGCGAATGCCGTTGCCCTTGCCGCAAAACTTGCCCCGGGAGCAACCGCCTTTCGCTCGCTCGCCGTCGCCGGCAACAATCTCGCGGCGGCCCTCGAGGAGGAGTCCCCGCGCACGCCGGAGCGGACGCAAGGCATGGTCGCGGCAGCGCGCGCCGCACTCGCATTCTGGCGCCTTGCCGGCACCTGGCTCGAAGAGGAGCGCGCGCACTACCGCCTCGCCCGCAGTCACCTCGCCGCGAACGAGGCGCTACCGGCGATCGAGGCGGCCACCCTCTGCGCGCAGGTATGCCAGGCCCACGATGCGCCGGCCTTCGAACGCTTCTTCGCGTACGCGGTACTCGCCCGGGCGCTGCGCGAGGCGGGTCGGCGCGCCGACGCCGCCGACATGCGCGCCGAGGCATTTGCCTGGTTTGCACGAGTTCCCGAGGACGAGCGACACTGGTGCGAGGCCGACCTCGCCGAACTCGCCTGAGAGCCGGCTCGGCCGCCCGTTGGACGGGCGCGACCGGCGTCACGCCGCCCGTCGCCAGACCAGCGCACCCACCGTCTGGCGCCTCGCGATAGCGCTGGCGTCCGGGCAACCCCTACAATCCGTGCGGGTGATCTCCGGAACCCTCCGACCCGACCGCCATGGCCAACATCTTCGTCAGCCTGTTCGCAGTGATGCTGTGCCTCGTGAACGCGGTCATCTGGACGTTCGTCTCCGAGATGCCGCTCATGGGTATCGTCTGGGTGGGCTGTGCCGGGCTGTGCCTGTACGTGCAGAAGTGGTCGAACGGCTAGCGTTGCATCGCTCACACGATTCGCTGGAACCAGGCAAGCGACAGCGCCGCGGAGGCGACGGCGAGAAGTGCCGCCAGGGCGACGAATAGCGCGGTGATCTCGGTTTCCTTGCGCTCCAGCGCAAAGCGCGTGTTGAGTCCTTCGTAGATCTTCCTCAATTCCTCGCCGCTGCCGGCCTGGAAGTAGTCCGCCTGCGTGATTGCCGCAACCGCCTTCAGCGTCTCCTCGTCGAAGCGCATGTAGATCGACATGCCGTCGATGTCGACGGAACCGCCACTGGCCGAGCCGAAGCCCACCGTGAAGATGCGCACGCCGTGGTTGGCCGCCATGCGCGCGACCTCGAGCGGATCGGGGCCGATGGTGCGGCGGCCGTCGGTGAGGAGAATGATCGCCGCCGACGTGTACGACCCGGGCGGCACCGGCTTCACTTCCTTTTTCTCGACGGGCTTCACCGGCCGGTCCCGCTCGCTGCGCCGGGGGCTCTCCCGCGAGCCCCAATTGTTGCCGAACACCACCTGCTCGAGATCGATGCCCTCGTCGGGAAAGAGCGTGGCGAGCGCCAGCATCATTCCGCTGCCGATCGCCGTGTGCCGCTGCAACTCGAAGCGGTCGATCGCCGCGACGAGGTCGTCGCGGTTCTTCGTCGGCGGCTGCACGAGGAGCGCGGTACCGGCAAAGGTGATGACTCCGGCGCGGATGTCGGCCGGCAACGCCCGCACGAAATCCTTCGCTGCCGTCTGCGCGGCGATGATGCGGTTGGGCACGACGTCGGTCGCGCGCATCGACAGCGATACGTCCATCACCAGCAGCACGGTGCGCGCGTCGGTCGGCAGCGTGACGACGGCGGCCGGGCGCGCCACCGCCAGCAACACCGCGACCAGCGAGAGCGCGAAGAGGAGCGGTGGGAGGTGCCGGCGGAAACGCTGCGCGGGTCCGAGAGCCGCCTTGACGAGCCCAAGGTCGGCGTAGCGAACCGCGCTGCGCTTGCGCCGGCGCAGTATTGCCACGTACGCCGCCGCCAGCAGCGGCACGATGGCAAGCAACCAGAGGTACTGTGGCCAGAGAAAGCGCATGCGAAGGCTTTCGAAGCGCCGGGCGAGGCAAGGCCGCGTGACGACTTACTGTAGCATCGACACTGCGGCGCGTGCGACCCAAAAAAGCGTAGAGAGCATGCGCGCCGGATCGCGGTTGGTGGTCGTCAGGCACCGGATTGACCCCGGCCCGGGACTTCACAGACCGCCCGGCAGCCGCTAATCTCTCCCGCCGGATCGGCGGATCGCTGCGCCGAACGTCCGTTCTGCCCCACCCCATGACCGCCCCCACCCTTCGCGCCCTCGTTTTCGCAATCGCGATTGCCGCTGGATGCACGACCGCCTTCGGACAGGGACGCCCGGATTCCAAAGCGCTGCTCACCGCACAACGCGAGGCGATGGCGGCATTCGCCTTCATGGACGGCGTG
>JBDHRR010000104.1:0-12445 GCA_039807685.1 Burkholderiales bacterium | reverse complement strand
TGGTTGACCGTGGTGGCCGGTGCAGGCGCGCGCCCAGAAATCCAGCCCGTCGGCAAGGTCCAAGGACTGCGGCCCGAACCACGCGTCGGCGACAATCCGCTCGCGCAGCACAGAGCCCCAGAACAGCATGCCGAGGCTGTCATGCCGCAGCGTGTAGGGCTTGGCAGGGTCGGCCGGACGCTTGCGCAGCAACTGGAAAACTTCCGGCGACTGGCTCTGGAACGATTCGGCGAACTTGCCCAGATCGTGCAGCGCGAGCCAGAAGGCAATCCAGGAGTCGAGCTGAGCCGGTGTCAGGTTAGTGCGCCCCGCGAGCCAATGCGCAAATCGTTGGTTGCGGCGCAGGTACTCGACACCGACGGCGGCCACATCGAGCCCGTGCAGCGGCAACAGGTGCCAGCGTTCAACTCCCGTCTGCTGCGGATGCGCCTTGCCCCAGTATTCGGCGGCGTGAATCAATTCCAACTCGTCGAGTGGCTGCAACTGCGATTTGTCGAGCATCGCTGGCGATGTGCACATGCGCCCGTCCCGCGCATGATGGCACACCACCGCCTCCGGAAGCCCGGTCAAGCACCATGTTAAAATTCAACGCTGCAAAGCGCGTGCCTTCGCGTTCGGATCACGGCATTGGGGCGCAATGCGCCGCCTTCGGCGAATCCGGCCCGGAGGCGCCGATCCTCTCACCCTGACCAGCCCTCAAGCGCCGCGCGGCATTGGATGTCCGCGTGCGCGACGCCTTCCTTGTCCAGTCACGTTCCCCTTGCCACCCGCACGCCATCGGCCGCCAGCGGCTGGATTGAGGCGATCGCCTACGTCGTGGTCATCGGCGTGCTGAGCCTCACCTACGCCGTGGGCCACACGCTGGGGGCACACGTCATCTCGTTCATCCTCTACGCAATGGCGACGTCGGCGATCGCGATGCTCGCCTTCACCGGCATGGGCAACGATGCGGGCGCGATCATGCGGCATCCGGCAAGCTTCGTGGTCGGGCTGTCGATCATCCTGATCGAGGTGTGTTACTTCACCCTGATCTCGCTCGTGTCGCCGGCACACGGCACCGTGATGACGCGCATCAGCATTCCGCTTGCGATGCTCGGCGGTGCGCTGGTGCTGGGGCGCCGGCCACCGCCGCTCGCGAATGGCGCCGCGGGGGTGATCGTCGCCACCACAGGATATGTCGTCATGCTCAGTACGCCGGAAGTGCGCGGGACCGTGACGATATGGGCTCTGCTCACCGGTTTCTTCATGGTGCTGCGCAGCTTCAGCTCGGAGTTCCACCCATGGAATCGCGCGGCGCGCACGGTGCACGAGAAGCTTCGGGTCACCGGCCTCGTGGTCCTGGTCACCTCGATCATCGGCCTCGTGCTCACGGCGGTGGCGACGACGGCAACCGTCTTCGGGATCCTCCCGCCGCTGGCGGTGGTGCCGACGGTCGACCAGCTCTTGCACCTGCCGACGATCGTGCTCGGTGCGGTGGTCGGCGGGACGCTGCTCACGGTTATGGCCTACCTCAATTTCTCGGCCGTGGTGAAGATCACCACGGAGAATTTCATGGCGATGATGGCGCTCTCCCCCGTCACCGTCTGGATCGCGCAGGCGATCGGTGTCGCGACCGGGCTCATCACGGCGACCGCCGTCGACGTGCGCTTGGGCTCGGCGATGGCCGTCTGCGTCGCGGCGGTGCTCGTGATCTTCTGGGCGGGGTACCGCGCGCGCGTCCCGCGCCCCGCGTGACGAGGGCCACCGTCACGCCATCTGCCCCAGCGTCCGGTTGAAGCGGCGTCGCGACAGGGTGAAGAACGTCGCCCCGATCCCGGCGAGCCACAGCATCTGCGGCCAGACGAAGGAGATGCCTGCGCCGCGGTAGAGGATCGCCTGCGCCGCAGCGACGAAGTGCGTGGTCGGCGCCGCGAGCATGATCTCCTGCACGAAGAGCGGCATGCTCTCGCGCGGCGTCGAAGCGCCGGAGAGCATCTGCAGCGGCAGCAGCACGAGGATCAGCAGCATCGCGAACTGCGGCATCGTCCGCGTCATGGTCGCCATGAAGATGCCCATCGAAGTCGTCGCGAAGAGGTGCAAGGCCGCGACACCGAGGAAGAGCGCGATCGATCCCTCGATGCCGACGTCGAGCAGGCCCTGCACGACGAAGAAGAGCGAGAAAGCGGCGGCCAGCAGCACCACGAGCCCCATCGACCAGACCTTGGAGACCATGATCTGCATCGGCGTGACCGGCATCACGAGGAGGTGCTCGATGGTCCCGTGCTCGCGCTCGCGGATGAGCGCGGCGCCGGTGAGCAGGATCGAGAGCAGCGTGATGTTGTTGATGATCGCCATGACCGAGCCGAACCAGCGGTGGTCGAGTGTCGGATTGAAGCGGGCGCGCAAGGCGAGGTCCACGCTCGGTGCCGTATTCGCGCGGTTGCGCGCGACGAAGCCGGCCACCTCGCCCAGGACGATCTGCTGCGCGTAGCCGCTGCCCGAGAAGGCCTGCGCCATGCGCGTCGCGTCGACGTTGAGCTGGATCGCCGGCTGCCGCCCCGCGAGCACGTCGCGCTGGAAGCCCGAGGGGATGATCAGCGCGAACGTGAACTCGCCGGCGTCGAGTCCGGCGTCGACCTGTCCGAGCGATGCGCGCGCCGACGGCAGGAACTGCGGCGGATAGAACGCGGACACGATGCGTTCGGACAACGGCGAACGATCCTCGTCGACGATCGCGATCGGCGCCTTGTTGAGGGTGTCGGGCATCGACGTGGCCTGGGTGTAGATCGACACCGTGAAGAAGAAGACGACCAGCACGAGCATGACCGGGTCGCGCCACAGGCCCCACAGCTCCTTGACGCCGAGTCGATACACGTTCGCGATGCGCGCGTCCATGCGTCAGTGCTCCTGCTTGCGCAGCAGCAGGACCGCCGCCGTGAGGATCACGGGAACGGCGAGTGCCAGCGGCCAGAACGACGCCACGAGATCGCCGAAGCCCAGTCCCTTGCTGAACACGCCGCGGCTGATCGTGAGGAAATGGCTCGCAGGGTAGATGCGCCCGATGACGGCGCCGGCACCCTCGAGCGAGCTCACCGGATCGAGCATGCCGGAGAACTGGATCACCGGGATCATCGTGCCGATCATGGTCAGGAAGAGCGCGGCGACCTGGCTGCGCGTGAAGGTCGAGGCGAGGAGTCCCATCCCAGTGGCGCAGGTCGTGTAGAGGACGGCGCCTGCGAACAGCGCAGCGAAGCTGCCCTTGATCGGTACGCCGAAGATCGTGACCGCCATCAGCGCGAGCAGCAGGAAGTTGACCAGGGCGAGGCCGACGTAGGGTAGCTGCTTGCCGAACAGGAACTCGCTCCGGGTGACGGGCGTGACGTAGAGGTTGAGGATCGACCCCAGCTCCTTTTCGCGCACGACCGAGAGCGCGGTCAGCATCGCCGGGAACATGAGGAGCAGCAGCGGAATCACCGCGGGCACCATCGCGGGGAGGCTCTTCACCCCCGGGTTGTAGCGAAAGCGCGTCTCGACGACTGCCGGAGCGACAGCCATGCCGCGCCCCGCCGCCCGCGCCTCTTCGGCGAGCCACGCCTGGTGCATGCCGCGCACGTATCCCGCGATCGTTTCGGCGCGCGAGGGCATCGCACCGTCGATGTAGGCGCCGATCTCGACCTTGTGTCCACGGGCGACGTCGCGGGCAAAGCCCGGAGGAATCACGAGGGCAAGGTTGAGTTCGCCGCTGCGCATCCGGCGGTCGAGTTCGGCTTCGCCCGTGAGCGGCGCGTGCTCGATGAAGTACCGCGATCCGGAGAGGTTTTGCGCGTAGTCCCGGCTGGCCGCGGTCCGGTCGTCGTCGAGGACGGCGAAGGTCAGGTCCTGCACGTCCATGTTGATGCCGTAGCCCATGATCAGCATGAGGATGAGGCTCCCCACGAGCGCGAGCGTCGCCCGCACCGGATCGCGACGCAGCTCCAGCGCTTCGCGCACCGTGTAGCTCCAGGCGCGCGCAACACTGAACGCGCGGTGGCGCGGCGCGGCGTGCGCTGTCGGTGTGGCCGCTTTGGGCATCGTGTCGGTTGCGGGGCGCTCGGGCAGGTCGCCACGCGCGCCAGCGTCGACGAGGTAGGCGATGAACGCCGCCTCGAGGTCGCGTGCGCCGCGCTCGCGGACGATCGACGCCGGCGTGTCGCTCACCAGCACCCGGCCCGCGTGCATGAGCGAGATCCGGTCGCAGCGCTCGGCCTCGTTCATGAAGTGCGTGGAGACGAAGATCGTCACGCCGTCGCGCCGCGACAGCGTGGCGAGGAGCGCCCAGAACTGGTCGCGGGCCACGGGGTCCACGCCCGAGGTCGGCTCGTCGAGAATGAGCAGCTCGGGCTCGTGCACCATCGCGACGGCGAGCGAGAGGCGCTGGCGCAGCCCGAGCGGCAGCGCGTCGGGGAGGCGATCCATGAGCTCGGTCAGGCCGAAGCGTTCGGCCATGCGGGCGGCCCGCAGCTGCACTTCGCCCTCGGGCACGCCGAAGAGGCGCGCGTGCAGCACGAGGTTCTGCGCGACCGTCAACTCGGCGTAGAGCGAGAAGGCCTGCGACATGTAGCCGACGCGTCGCCGCGTGTCGATGTCCTTGGGGTCGACCGCATGCCCGAAGAGCCAGGCCTCGCCCGCGCTCGCGGGGAGGAGTCCCGTGAGCATCTTCATGGTCGTGGTCTTGCCGCAACCGTTGGAGCCCAGGAAGCCGAAGATCTCGCCGCGGCGGATGCGAAAGCTCACCCGATCGACCGCGACGAAGTCGCCGAAGCGCATGGTGAGGTCGCGTGCCTCGATCGCGATGTGGGCGTCGTCTGCGCTGGCCGGCAGCGGCGGGATCACCAGGTCGCGGTGTCCTGCGCGTTTTTCGGGAGGCAGGAGCGCGATGAACGCCGCTTCCAGATTGGTCGTCGCGGTACGCGCGAGGAGCTCGTCCGGCGTGCCGGCCGCGAGGATGCGCCCCGCATCCATCGCAACCAGCGAGTCGAAGCGCTGCGCCTCGTCCATGTAGGCGGTCGCGACGATCACGCTCATCCCGACCCGTTCGGTGCGAATCCTCGCGATCAGGTCCCAGAACTGGCTGCGCGCGAGCGGATCGACACCCGTCGTCGGTTCGTCGAGGATGAGCAGATCCGGATCGTGGATCAGCGCGCAGCACAGGCCGAGCTTCTGCTTCATGCCCCCGGAGAGCTTGCCCGCGGGGCGCTGGCGGAATTTGTGGAGGCCCGTGCTGCGCGTGAGATCGTCGATGCGGCGCTCGCGCTCGGCGGCGTCGTGTCCGAAGAGCTGCCCGAAGAACTGCAGGTTCTCGTCGACCGAGAGCGTCGGGTACAGGTTCTTGCCGAGCCCTTGCGGCATGTAGGCGATGCGCGCGCACACGTCCTCACGATGCCGGCGCTCGGCCATGTCGCCGCCGAGCGCTTCGACCCGCCCCGCCTGCACGACGCGCGCGCCAGCGATGAGCGAGAGGAGCGTGGACTTGCCCACACCATCGGGCCCGATGAGCCCGAGCGTGCGCCCGGCAGGAACGGTGAGCGTGACGTCGACGAGCGCTGGCGTCTTGCCGTAGTGATGCGTGACGGCGTCGAGCCGCGCGACGGCGAAAGGCGTGGCGAGACTCACCGGCTCATTTCACGAGGCCGGTCTCGAGGAAGGCGGGCCACACCGCGTGGTCGTCGATACGCACGTAGGCAACCCCGGGCAGGCCCGTCTTCACCCGTTCGATGTGCTTGCGCAGAAGCTCCGGGGCGATCTGTGCGCGAACGCGAAACATGAGCTTCAGGCGTTCCTCCTCGGTCTCGACGGTCTTCGGCGTGAACTGCGCGACGTCGGCGACGAAGCTCACCTTGGCCGGAATGACGTACTGCGGCGCGGCATCGAGCACGATGCGCACCGGCGCGCCGAGGGCTACGCGGCCCGCCTGCGCGGTGGGCAGGAAGAACGTCATGTAGACGTCGGAGAGGTCGACGAGATTGAGCACGCGCCCGCCACCCGCGAGCACTTCACCCGGTCTCGCGACGATGTACTGCACGCGCCCCGCGCGCGGTGCCTTGAGCGTCGCGTCGGCGATGTCGGCCGTGACGGCATCGATTGCCGCCGTCGCGGCCGCCTCCGCCGATTCACCATCGATCACCTGCGTCCTGGCGGCGGCAATCGCCGCATCCGAGGCGGCAACCTGCGCCTTTGCGGCAGCCGCCGTGGCACGCACGCTCTGCGCCGCGGCGCGATCGTCGTCGAGCGCCTGCTTCGATACGAATCCCGTCCTGGCGAGCTGCTCCGACCGCGCGAGGCGGCTGTCGGCCGCGGCAACCTGCGCCTCGCGCTGCGCGACGACCGCGACCTTCGCCGCGCGCTCGGCCTCGCGCTGACGCACGACGCTATGCGCGGACGTGATCGCGATGCGCGCCCGCTCACGCTGGGCGACGGCTTGCCGCCGCTGGGCCTCGAGCTGATCGGTATCCATCACTGCGAGGACCTGGCCCGGCGTCACGAAATCGGACTCGCTGACGAGGATCTCCTTCAATCGCCCCGGGATACGGGTGGCGACGTCGATCTCCACGCCCTCGATGCGACCGTTGCCGCGCGCGATCCCCTCCGGCAGGGTATCCGCCGTGTAGTGGCGCCAGCCGTACCAGGCGGCAAAGCCGATGGCGACGGCAATTGCGATGGGCGCGGCGTAGCGCCGGACCGCGCGGTGGGGCGGTGCCACGGCCAGCGGCGGATCCGGTGGCTTCGGCGGGGTCCCAGCGGGAGGCGGGGTCGAGGCGGCGCCTCGCGGGGTGTCGTCGGTCATGGGCGAGTGTGCGGTGCAACACGAAGCATAGCACCTTGTCCGCCACCGCCCCTGCGCGGTCGCTCAACTCGCCGGACCGCCGGGCCCGACAGCCGAGGCGTGAGCGCGCCTCGCCCGTCGAGTACGAGTCTACCGGTCGCGTCGCAACAGCGGGTAGGCACCGACCGCGAGCAGGACCGCGAGCAGGAGCAGCGCCCACTGCGACAAGGTCGGGATCGGCTGGCTCGGCGCCGCGCCGACGTCGCGCACGAACCGCGCCTCGACGAACGCCGTGTCGTCGACGTATACCGTGCAGGCGCCCGAACCGCTGCACGCTCCGCTCCAACCCGCGAAGCGATACCCTGCTTGCGCCACGGCGAACAGGGCCACCCGCGTATCCCGCGCGAACGCCGCGCTGCACGCGCTGCCACAGGCGATGCCGGGGGGCGAGCTTTGCACCGATCCCCCGCTGCCGCCACGGACGGTAAGCGACTCCATCCCCGGCGCCACGGCGACGAACGACGCCTGCACGGCCACATTGCCGTCCACGTCGAGCGTGCAGGTCGCGGTCCCGACACACGCGCCGCTCCAGCCGGCGAACCGGTAACCGGGCTTGGGCCGGGCATCCATCCGCACGCGGGTCCCCGGCACGAACGCCGCGATGCAGCGCGCGCCGCAATCGATGCCGGCGGGATCGCTCACGACGCTGCCACCATTGCCGGTGCTGACCGTGACGGTGGCACTCCCCATCGGCGCGAACGTTGCCGTGACCGTGCGCGCTTGCGCGAGTGTGACGACGCACGTCGTTGCGCTGCCGCTGCACGCGCTCGACCATCCGCTGAAGGCAGCACCGGCCGCCGGCGTTGCGGAGAGCGTCACCTGCGTGCCAGCGGCGAACGCCGCGCTGCACGCCGCACCGCAGGAGATCCCCGCAGGTACGCTGGCAATACTCCCCGGTCCCGACACCACGACGTGAAGGCCGTGCTTCGCGGGACTGGCGGCGATCTCGCCAAACTTGGCAACGACCACGGTCGCCTTGTCGAGCGTGACCGTGCAACTGGTGCTGGTGCCGGCGCAGCCCTTGCTCCAGCCCACGAAGATCGCGCTCTGTGCGGGTGTGGCGGTCAGCGTCACCGTCGTGCCGCTCGGATACGCCTGGCTGCACGTCGTACCGCACTCGATGTCACCAGGCGTGCTCGTGACCGTCCCGCCGCCATCGTTGACGACCGTGAGCGTCGGATTGGTGGCGGGTGGCGCGACCCAGGGTCCGAAGGTGATGGTGCCCGTTCCGCCGAAGACGACCGTCTGATCGAACTTCGACGGCACTTCAGGCTGCGGCGACACCAGCGCCGGCGGACTCGGCACCGCTGGGGTCGGATTCTCGTCGTTGGAGAAGCCGTACGCCATGCCCATCGCCGGACCCTTTCCCGGTGCATCGGTCGCGCCATTGATCGCGCTGGGCGGCTGGACGAACATCGGCACCCCACCCATCTGCGCGACGTGCATCCAGCGTGCGAAGAGGTTCTGCGTGACGTCGGGGAACGTGCTGCTCGTCTTCGTCGGGTACCAGTAGGTTTCGTCCTGCCAGCAGGTCCACGTCGCGTTGGCGCCGCAGTTGGCCAGCGCCACACCACGGTTCATCGCGCCGGAGATGAGGAAACCGAGCCGCGCGACGATGGCCTGGTAGCCGCCGACCCCGTAGGTCGCGGCATTGGCCGACAGGTAGCCACCGGCGAGCAGAGTGTTGTAGGTGTCGGGCGTCGGTGTGTTGAAGACCCCGGCGCCCGCAAAGACCTGGTACCCCGGCGACGACGAATTGATGCAGTTGGCGATCGCGCCGCTCTGGCAGCCGCTGTTGTAGTCGTTGGGATCGACCACGTAGGCGACGTAATTCCCCGACGCCGCGGTGCCGGTGAACTTCATCGCGCGCACGTCGAGCGGCGGGTTGGCGTTCGGATACGGAATCGTGACGATCGTGCTCGTGAACACGTCGTCAGGGACGGTGTTGAGGATGCCGCCGGTGCGGATCGCCAGCGCGGGTGCGCTCGCGCTTTCCCACAGGGCCGCGATCGGCCCGTCGAAGCTGTGGTTGAGCTTGCTCGCCTGGGTGGTCGCGCTGTACTCCGCGAGGTAGCCACCGGGGTTCTGGATGACGTACTGCGGCACCGTCGACGACGTCGTGGTGACGTCCTGCAGGAGATCGAGGTAGGCGCAGGCCGGCGTGGTGTTGTCCTCCGCGCACGATTTCCCGCTCGCTTCGCGGGCGCGGGCGTCGATCCAGCGGCGGTAGCTGTCGCGGATTCGCACCTGGTTCACGACCGCCCCCGGATTCGCCGTGCCGACCGGATTGCCGATCACCGAGGCGCCCGAGGAGACCGCTCCCGACGTGGTCATGGGAAAGGTGAAGAAGTCGACCTGCGAGAGGTCGATGGTCCCGGCCGCAGCACTCGCCCCGATCTCGGAGAATGTCCACGCCGGAAAGGAGAGCGCGCCGACGACCGAGGTCGGCGGCACCGACAGGTTCATGATCGCCGCGTCGGTATACGTGAAGGCGCTCGCCAGATTGAAGAGCCCCACGTTGCCGTTGGTTGGATTGCAACTCGGGAACTTCGCGATATCGGTGACGATGAAGTAGTAAACGCGCGCGCTGATCGAGTTCGCGGTGTTGTAGACCTGGATCTGCGTGAGATCCTGCGGAAAGCGATAGCACGGCAGCGTTGCCGTCTTTCCGGTCGGCACCGCCGAGGGCACCGCCCACGACCCGTCCGGCTGCAGGACGTACGGCGTATTCGTGGAAAAGCCGGTGACGTAGATCTGGTAGGACCCCGGCGTCAGGTTGGTCGCGTCCTGCAGGGTAAAGACGGCGCTGCCGGTCTGGGCCTGCGCGGCCGCGGCAAGACCGCCGGCGAAGAGAAGTGTCGCGATACGATGCAGCGTGGCAAGGCCGATCTTTGGGGTGCGCATGGGATTGGTGTTGTTGTCGTGTGGCGAGGTGCGGTTCCACCCGCACCATGGATTCAAACCGCGGCGAAGGCTTGCTCCATGTCGGCGATGAGGTCATCGATGTGCTCGATGCCGATGCTGAGCCGCACGAGGTCCGGTGTGACGCCCGCCTTCGCGAGTTCCTCGTCGTTCAACTGGCGATGCGTGGTCGTCGCCGGATGGCAGGCGAGCGACTTGGCGTCGCCGATGTTGACCAGCCGCTTGATGAGCTGCAGCCGATCCATGAAGCGCGCACAGGGCTCGCGCCCACCCTTGATGCCGAAGGTGAGGATCGACGCCGGGATGCCGCCGTCCATGTACCGCTTCGCGAGCGCGTGGTCGCGGTTGTCTTCGAGTCCCGCGAAATTCACCCAGCTCACTTTTGGATGCGCCTGGAGGTAGCGGGCGATCGCCAGCGCGTTCTGGCAGTGGCGCTCCATGCGCAGCGGCAGCGTCTCGATGCCCTGCAGGATGAGGAAGGCGTTGAATGGGGAGATGGCGCCGCCGGTGTTGCGCAACGGGACGACGCGGGCGCGGCCGATGAATGCCGCCGGGCCGAGGGCATCGACATACACGACGCCGTGATAGCTCGGATCGGGCTGGTTGAATTGCGGGAAGCGCGGATTGTCCTTCCATGGGAACTTGCCGGAGTCGACGAGGATCCCGCCAAGACTGTTGCCGTGACCGCCCATGTACTTGGTCAGCGCGTGCACGACGATGTCGGCACCGTGCTCGATCGGCCGGCACAGCGCGGGCGACGGCACGGTGTTGTCGACCACGAGCGGCACCCCTGCCGCATGGGCCGCTTTCGCCAGCGCCGCGATGTCGACGACGTTGCCGGCGGGATTGCCGACCGATTCGCAGTAGACCATTCGGGTCCGATCATCGATCGCCTTCGCGATGGCTGCCGGATCCCGGCCGTCGACGAGGCGCACCTCGATGCCCTGATTGGGCAGCGTATGGCAGAAGTAGTTGTAGGTGCCGCCGTAGAGCTGCGTCGTGGCCACGATGTTGTCGCCGACCTTGGCGAGCGTCTGGATGCAGGCGGCGATTGCTGCCATTCCCGACGCGAAGGCGAGCCCGCCAATCCCGCCCTCCAGCATCGCCACGCGCTCCTCGAGGATTGCCGTGGTCGGATTCATGATCCGCGTATAGATGTTGCCGGGGACCTTGAGGTCGAAGAGATCGGCGCCGTGCTGCGTGTCGTCGAAGTAGTAGCTCGTGGTCTGGTAGATCGGCACCGCCACGGAGTGCGTCTGCGGATCGCCTGCAAAGCCGCCGTGGATGGCGATGGTCTCGCGTTTCATGGGATTTCCTCGGGAAAGCAGTTCGCACTGCGTGGATGTCGGACGTGACAGTGTAGTACGGCCGGACCGACGGGCGCCGGCACGGGCAGCGTTGCAACGTTAACCGCTCCGCCGCTCGCCGTATCGCGCCATTGTGCATATCGTTATGACGTTTGGTGTGGATCGCCATCGGGTGCGGTGCGCGACAAGGTACGATGACGCCTCTGCGGCGTGCGCTGCGGCGCGCCGCCAACCCGGGCAATTCCATCACGCATGATCGTGGCCACGTCCCGGTCGATCCGCCATGGCTGACGACATCTCTCGACACACGCCGATGATGCAGCAGTACCTGCGCGTCAAGGCGGAGCATCCGGACAAGCTCGTGCTCTATCGGATGGGAGACTTCTACGAGCTCTTCTTCGACGACGCCGAGCGCGCCGCGCGCGCCCTCGACATCACGCTGACGCACCGCGGCCAGTCCGCCGGCGCGCCGATCCCGATGGCGGGCGTGCCGTTCCATGCGCTCGAGCCCTACCTCGCCAGGCTCATGAAGCAGGGCGAATCGGTGGTGATCGTCGAGCAGGTCGGCGACCCCGCCGCCGGCAAGGGACCGATGGAGCGCAAGGTGGCGCGGATCGTCACCCCGGGCACGCTCACCGATGCAAGCCTGCTCGACGCGACGCGCGATGCCTGGCTCGCGGCGATCGTCGTCGACGGCTCGAGCGTCGGTGTCGCGCGCCTCAACCTCGCGTCGGGGCAATGCGTGCTCACCGACGTGGCGCACGCGGAGGCGAGCGCCGTGCTCGAACGCGTCGATCCCGCCGAACTGCTCGTCGCCGACGGCGCGCCGGCGCTGGCGCTGCGCCAGCCGGTGCCCACCCGCACGTTGCCTGCCTGGCAGTTCGATCGCGAGCAGGCAGCGCGCGCGCTCGCGAGGCAAATGGGCGTCGCCTCGCTTGCCGCCTTCGGCGTCGACGAGGCGCCACTCGCGATCGGCGCTGCCGGCGCGCTTCTCGCCTACGCGCAGGTCACCCAGCAAACCACGCTCGCCCACCTGCACACGCTGACGGTGGAGCGCGAGAGCGCATTCGTCGCCCTCGATCCGGCCACCCGGCGCAACCTCGAGATCGTCGCGACGCTTGGCGGCGACGACGCGCCGACGCTGCGCTCGCTCCTCGACGAGTGCGCCACGGCAGCAGGCAGCAGGCTCCTGCGACAATGGCTCCTGCATCCGTTGCGCGATCAGGCGGCGCTCGCAGCGCGGCACGACGGCATCGACGCCTTCCTCCGCGAGGCCCGCACGCGAGCGCAATTGCGCGCCGCGCTGCGCGGCGGCGTCGACGTGGAACGCGTGACGAGCCGCGTCGCGCTGCGCACCGCGCGACCGCGCGACCTC
>JBDHRR010000103.1:0-12567 GCA_039807685.1 Burkholderiales bacterium | reverse complement strand
CGTCGTTGACCCAGGTCATGCCCTTGAACGGGGCGACCTGGAACTCCTTGGGCACGATGCCGAGGATGCGCGGGTTGAGGTCCCAGCCCGTCATCGTCACCGTCATGTCGCGCGAGCCTTCACCGAGTTCCTTCATGACCGCCCCGGTACCCGTCGGGTAGTACTCGATGCAGGAGTTGAGGTCCTTGAGATACGCCCAGGTCTTGTCCCAGCCCTTGACCGGATCCTTGGGATCCTTGTCGCCCAGGAGGTACGGCAGGCCCATGATGAAGGTGCGCCCCGGGCCCGAATTCGCGGGCCGCGCGTAGATCAGGCGGTTCGGATTCGCCTTGCACCAGGCGAGCAGTTCCTGCGGCGTGGTCGGCACCTGCTTGACCTTGGCCGGGTTGTACTCGAGGAGCGGACCCGCCGGCATGAAGGTGACCGTGATCCCCTGGTCCTGCGCGAGCTTTTGCATCTGCCCCGCAGCCGGAATGTAGTTCTCGAGGAGCTTGGGGAACTTGCTCGCGTGATCCGGCAGCATCTTGATCAGCAACCCCTGCTCGATGCCGGCGGCAAGGAAGTCGGTACCGGTCAGCACGAGATCGATGTCGGAGCGTCCCGCGGCCTGCATCGCCTTCAGCTTGCCGGGCAGTTCGGGAGCGGGCGCCTTGGTGAAGACGAACTTGGCGACCTTGTTCGGATTCTTCTTCGCGTAGAGCTCGAAGGCCTCCTGCGTCAAGGCGAGGTTGCCGGCGACGTCGACGATGTTGATCGTCTGCGGTGATTGCGCCCACGCGTTCCCGGCGATGGTGCCGGCCACCGCCAGTGCCGCGACCGTCGCGCCCGTGGCGCGCAGCACGGTGCGACGCCTGGCGCCGCGCTTGTCGAAATGCTCGTACATGGATTGCACTCCTCCTTGGTTGGTGACCCGAACCCGGTTGCCCGCGCTACCTCTCGCGATCCAGCGCCGGTGGTCCTGATCACGCAGATACGCCTCCGTCCGCCTCCCCGTGAAAACCCCCGGATCCCGTTCCTGCGACGCGAAGAGTGCGGTCCGGGCGCTACGCTACCACACGAAACGCACCGGCTGCCAAAGCCGCAGCGCCGGGAGCAAGCGTGCTTCCGGCGAGGTGCACGGCGCCCGCCCGGACCCTATCCGTCCGCCCCGTGCAGGCGAACGACGTAGCCGCCAGACTTCTCGTCGCGCGACAGGTCGAGCGCTCCCGTTGCCTGCGCCGCCTCCAGCATCGCATTGAACGAGCGAAAGCCGTGGAAGCCCTCGGAGAACTGCGGTCGCGCGCGCTTGATCGCCTGCTTGATCATCGAGCCGAAGATGCGATCGCTGCCACGCTCGGCGGCCAGTGCTTCCAGCGTATCGACGACGATCGCGATGCCCGCCTGCCGGCGATCGGCATCGGTCGTCGCGACGGCCTCCGCATGGACGGCGGCGGCGGGCGCCGCGCCGACCGGCATCGCGGGGATCTCGGCGCCGGCGGCTGCGTCGTCGCCGGTCGCCTGCCCCGCCGGCGCTGCGGTCGCACTCGCTTCGCCGCTCCCCGAAGCCGTCGTGGCTCGCCGCCGCGGCCTGGCGGCCGCCTTGACCGGCTTGCCGGCCGGCGTCGCCGCGACCTCTGACGGCGCGGCGGTGCCGTCGTTGCCAGCGTCCTTCGCGACCTCTTTCGTCGCGCCCTTGACCGCGTCCTTGCCGCTGGCCGCAGCCTTCGCCAGCTTGCCGCCATCCCGTGGCGCCTCCTTGGCGGCGGCGCTGCGCCGCCCCTTGCGCTGCTCGCGCACGAGGTCGTCGTAGTAGATGAATTCGTCGCAGTTGGCGATCAGGAGGTCCGAGGTCGAATTCTTGACCCCCACGCCGATCACCAGCTTCGCGTTCTCGCGGAGCTTGGAGACGAGCGGCGAGAAGTCGGAATCACCGCTGACGATGACGAAGGTATCGACGTGCTCCTTCGTGTAGCAGAGGTCGAGCGCGTCGACCACCATGCGGATGTCGGCCGAGTTCTTGCCCGATTGGCGCACGTGCGGAATCTCGATCAGCTCGAAATTCGCCTCGTGCATCGACGCCTTGAACGCCTTGTAGCGCTCCCAGTCGCAGTACGCCTTCTTGACCACGATGCTGCCCTTGAGGAGCAGGCGCTCGAGCACCTTCTTGATGTCGAACTTGTCGTAGTTGGCGTCGCGTACGCCAAGGGCGATGTTCTCGAAATCGCAGAACACCGCCATGCTGGTGACTTCGGTGGGCGTGGCCATGAGGTTCCCGGGAAGATGCGCCCGCTATCGTCGCACGAGTGCGGTGCGGCGTCCGCGGCGCGCTACACTCGGCGACCCGCCCATCGCCTGCTGCGTCCATGCCCGTCCCGCCCCTGTCGCTCCTCGAGACCCGCATCCTCGGCGTCCTCGTCGAAAAACAGCACACCGTCCCCGACACCTATCCGCTGACGCTCAATGCGCTCGTTGCCGGCTGCAACCAGAAGACGAGCCGCGACCCGATCCTCGAGGCGAGCGACGCCGAGGCGCAGGCCGCCCTCGATCGCCTGAAGGCGCTCACGCTGGTCGTCGAGTCGAGCGGCGGGCGGGTGCTGCGCTACGCGCACAACGTCGGGCGCGTGCTCGGCGTTCCCGCGCAGGCGGTGGCGATCCTCGCCACGATGATGCTGCGCGGGCCGCAGACGATCGCCGAACTGCGCATCCACGGCGAGCGCCTCCACAAGTTCGCCGACATCTCGTCGGTCGCGGGATTCCTCGACGAACTTGCGGCACGACCGGACGGCGCGCTGGTGGTCGAGTTGCCGCGCGCCCCTGGCGCCCGCGAAACGCGCTGGACGCATCTCCTCGCGGGCGCACCCGCGCCGCCACCCGCCGCGACGGCCGTCGCGCCAGACGAGCGCAGCGCGCCCAGCGAGCGCGTGGCGGTCGGGGAACTGGTCGCGCTACGGGCGGCCGTCGCCCGCCTCGAGGACGAGGTGGCGGTGCTGCGCGCCGCGGTCGCGCGGATCGTCGCCGACCTGGGGCTGCCGCCGCCGTAGCGCGCGGCGCCTGTGCCGCCCCGGCCGCGGACGAAGGCACAATACGCACCGGATCACGGCCCGCCCACAACGCCACCAAGGACCTGCCCGCATGGACTTCGCCAGCCTCTACGACGCTGCCCGCCCGATCGTCATCGACTACGCGCTCAAGATCGTCGGCGCGATCATCCTCTACATCGTCGGCCGCTGGCTGATCGGCATCGTCACCTCGCTGCTCACCAAGGCGCTCGAGAAGCAGAAGCTCGAAACGACGATCATCCGCTACATCGGCAATACGCTGAGCATCACGCTCAACGTATTGCTGGTCATCGGCATCCTGGGTTACTTCGGGGTGCAGACGACGTCGTTTGCCGCGCTGATCGCCGCCCTCGGTATCGCCATCGGCGCGGCCTGGGGCGGCCTGTTGTCGAACTTCGCCGCGGGTGCGTTCATCCTCATGCTGCGGCCGTTCAAGGTCGGCGACTACGTGCTCGCGGGCGAGGTCGAGGGGACGGTGCGCGCGATCGGCCTCTTCACCACCGCGATCGACGCGCCGGACAACGTCATCACGATGGTCGGCAATGCAAAGATCATGAACGGCACGATCAAGAATTTCTCGCACAATGCGTACCGCCGCGTGGATCTCTCCGCGCAACTCGATCACTCGGTCGACGTGCAGGACGCCGTGCGGCGCCTCAAGGAAGCGCTGCCGAAGATCGCCAACGTGATCGAGAAGCCCGCGCCCGACGTCGAGATCATCACCTTCAACGAGCGTGGTCCGGTGCTCGCGGTACGGCCGTACGTGCATACCGACAATTACTGGCAGGTCTATTTCGATACCAACCGCGTGATTCGCGACACCTTCGGTGCGGCCGGCTACCCCGCACCCGAAGCGCACATCCGCCAGCGCGTCGTCTGACGCCGCGCTTTCGTAATCCACGATACGAGGTGCACCATGGGAATGCTCGACCAACTGCTGGGCGCCGTCTTGCAAGGACAAGGCCACCTGCCGGGCAACCTGCCCGAGCCACCGGGAGGTCAAGGCGCGGCCGCCGGATTGCCGGGCCTCGGCGCCGCGGGTGGCGCGGGATTGCTCGGCGTCGTCTTGCAACTGCTGCAACAGAACGGCGGCCTGTCCGGCCTCGTGCAGCAGATGCAGCGGTCCGGCTACGGTGATCAGGCGCAATCATGGATCGGCACCGGCCAGAATCAGGGGCTGCCCACCGAGGCGTTGTCGCAGATCTTCGGCTCCGGCGCCCTGCAGCAACTCGCGCAGCAGTTCGGGGTGTCGCATGACGAGATGTCGAGCAAGGTCGCGCAGGTGCTGCCCGAGGTCGTGAACCGGATGACGCCGCAGGGAAACCTTCCGGCCGACGGTGACGATCTCGTCTCGCGCACGCTCGGCGAGTTGATGCGCGGACAGCGCTGACCCGTGCGTCCGCCCGCAGGCGGGCGCCGGCTGCTCGGCTGATCGTCGGGCCGGTGATGCGCGCCGCGACTACGCGGCAAACACCTCGTCGAGCCAGTCGAGTGACACCGCGGCCGAATAGGCGAGGTTGCCCGACTGGCAGTGGCCGTCGGCGCCCTCCTCGGCGGTGAACACGTAGCCGGTGGCGCCGGGAACGTGGCGCTTGAACGATTCGTACTGCGCGATAGGCTCCGCGCCTTCGCCGGCGCCGATGAGTCCCAGCGCGGGACAGCGGATCGCGGCCAGTTCCTCGGCATCGATCCGGAAGTCGCGCAGGCGCAGGTACGCCTCCTTGAAGCTCGCGCAACCGAAACGCTGGATCAGGTTGCGCATCATGAGCCGCGCCTGCGGCGGCACCACCGAGTCCGCGAGCCCATCGATGTCGGCGAGCCGGATATCCTGCCCGTCAGGCATCAGCGCTGGATCGAAGCCCGCGAACGAGACCATGTAGGCGTGCAGGTCGGTGATCGGCGAGTTGGCGATGAGCGCGCGAATGCGCGGCTCGTGCGCGGCGCTACGGGTGACGAAGTAGCCGCCGAAGCTGATTCCCATGAGCGCCACCCGCTGCGGATCGACCTGTGGTCGCGCGAGCAGATGATCGAGCGCCGCGCGGGCCACCCGCTCGTAGTCGGGAATGAAGGGGAGCGCCGGGTGGAAGCGCATCGTGTCCATCTGCCCCGGACCCGCGAAGAGCAGCAGTTGGTAGCCACGCTCGAGTGCCGGCCGGCCGTAAGCGAGGTAGGTCTCTTCGAGCGTTCCATCGTAACCGCTCGCGATCATCAGCGTCCTGCGCGGGCCGCTTGGCATCACCGCGGGGCGCAGGAAGTACGCCGGCAACGGGGTCGCCCAGAACGGCAGCGCGACGACCTCGAATGGATCGCCTTGCAGGCGCATCGCCGCGAGGAAACACTCGCGGCTCTGCCGCCCGTATCTGCCGTGCGCGGGATCGTCGACCGCGCTGTAATACTCCGCAGCGCGATAACTGTTGGCCGCCACGAGATACTGATCGTGCGCGCTGACCGCGTGTCCGCGCGCCGCACGTCGCGCCGCGTCGGCCTCCTGCCGCGCACCGGCCGCGGCGAATGCCCCAACCCAACTCGCGGGAATGCCGTCCTCGATCTGCCGCGCCAGAGCGAGACATTCGCCGATCGACGAACCGCCGTAGCGCGCGACCCCTAGCTGACGGATCAGCTGGAAGTCCATTTCCGCATTTGCAAAGCCGGCAACGCGAGTGCGACCGCGCTCCAGGGTCTCGCCGCCGGCGGGCGCCGGCGTCGGATCAGCGTTCGTCATGGCACAGCCTCCTCCGTCATCTCTCCGCTTTCGCCACGGCGATCGCCGGACTCGTCACGGTCGCGAAACCGGGCGCGCGTCGCACTCCGGTCAATCCTGCCGCCAGGGCAGACCGGCCATCTGCCAGCCGTTCACGCGCCGCTGCGCCTTGTCGTTCTTGTCGCCCTCGAAGCCTTCGAGGATGTTGTAGGCGCTGCGATAGTCGTTGGCGGCGGCGAGGGTTGCCGCGTGCGCCGAGCGCACGCCGCTGCGGCAGAGGAAGGCGACCGCAGCGGTCGGCTCGGCGGCCTCGCGCAGTTCGTCCATGAAGCTGCCGTTGCGCACCTTGCCCGGATAGTCGTACCACTCGATGGGGATGCTCCCCGGTACGTAGCCGATGAGGTCGCGTTCGGCGCGGGTGCGGGTGTCGACGATGCGGATGGCGCCCGCCTCGTAGAGCAGCCAGGCTTCGGCTGGGGTCAACAAGCCCGCGTAGGGGACGTTCTTCTCCTTCGCGCGCGCGGCAGCGGCGGCGAAGACGGCAACGGTATCGATGGCCATGGCGGATCTCCTCGCGTCCATTGTAGGGCTTGCCCGTATGGCGCGGCCGGATCGGTGTGCGACAATCCGCCGCCATTCATCGTCCGGCCCTCTGCCTTGGATGCATCGCCTTCCCTCCTCGTCGCACTCGTCCTCGGCGTCGTCGAAGGGCTCACCGAATTCCTGCCGATCTCGTCCACCGGACACCTGATCGTCGCCGGCTCGTTCCTGGGCTACGTCGGCGACGAGGCGAAGGTCTTCGAGATCGCGATCCAGTCGGGAGCGATGCTCGCCATCGTCTGGGAATACCGGGCGCGCTTCGGGCACGTGCTGCGCGGCGCGCTGCGCGAACCCGCCGCCCGGCGCTTCATCGTGAACATCGCCGTCGCCTTCATGCCTGCCGCCGTGCTCGGCTTGCTGTTCGGCAATGCGATCAAGGCGCGACTCTTCCAGCCGGTCGCCGTCGCGCTCGCCTTCGTGATCGGCGCGCTGGTGATCCTGTGGGCGGAGCGGCGCTGGCGCGTCCGCGCCGTCACGCCGCGCGTGAACGACGTCGATGACATGAGCGCGCTGGACGCGCTCAAGGTGGGCATCGCGCAGGCGTTCGCGCTCATCCCCGGAACGTCGCGCTCGGGCGCCACCATCATCGGCGGCATGCTCTTCGGGCTCTCGCGCAAGGCGGCCACGGAGTTCTCGTTCTTCCTCGCGGTGCCCACGCTGATCGCTGCCGGCGCGTGGTCGGCGTGGAAGGATCGCGCCGCGCTCGCGCACGCCGATCCCGCCTTCTTTGCCGTGGGTTTTGCCGCGGCATTCGTCGCCGCTCTCCTGTGCGTGCGCTGGCTGATCCGCTACGTCGCGCGGCACGACTTCGTGCCGTTCGCGTGGTACCGCATCGCCTTCGGGGTCGTCATCCTCGGCACCGCATACCTCGGGCTCGTGCGCTGGGATTGAGCAACGCGGCACGTCGCGGGTGCGGCGTAAAATGGCGCATCGTCTCGCGACATCCGCCATTCGAGAAAGGTCACGCCATGGCACCCGACAGCCTGGAGCGCGTGCTTCCCGCGCTCACCGATTCCGCGCTGCTGCGCTCGCAATGCCACGTCGACGGCGCATGGATCGACGCCGCCGACGGCCGCACGCTGGACGTCGTCAATCCCGCCACCGGCCGGCGCATCGGCACCGTCCCCAACTGCGGCGCCGTGGAGACGCGGCAGGCGATCGCGGCCGCCGACCGCGCGTGGCCGCAATGGCGCGATCGCACGGCGGGCGAGCGCAGCGCGATCCTGCGCAAGTGGTTCGATCTCATGCTCGCGCACCAGGCGGACCTCGCGCAGATCCTCACCGCCGAACAGGGCAAGCCGCTCGCCGAGGCGCGCGGGGAGATCGGCATCGGCGCCGCCTACGTCGAGTGGTTCGCCGAAGAGGGCAAGCGCATCTACGGCGACGTCATCCCCACCATCGGCAGCGATCGCCGGCTGGTCGTCGTGAAGCAGCCGGTCGGCGTGTGCGCGGCGATCACGCCGTGGAATTTCCCTTCGTCGATGATCACCCGCAAGGTCGCACCGGCGCTCGCCGCCGGCTGCACGGTCGTCATCAAGCCGGCCGAGTCCACGCCGTACTCGGCACTCGCACTCGCCGAACTCGCCGTCCGCGCGGGCTTTCCGCCCGGCGTTCTCAACGTCGTCGTCGGCGACGCTCCGAAGATCGGCGCCGAGATGTGCGCCAATCCCACCGTGCGCAAGCTCTCGTTCACCGGCTCGACCGCGGTCGGGCGGCTCCTCATGCAGCAGGTCGCCCCCACGGTGAAGAAGCTCTCGCTCGAACTGGGCGGTAACGCACCGTTCATCGTCTTCGACGACGCCGACCTCGACGCCGCCGCCGAGGGCGCCATCATCTCCAAGTTCCGCAATGCCGGGCAGACCTGTGTCTGCGCCAACCGCATCTTGGTGCAGGACAAGGTCTACGACGCCTTTGCCGAGAAACTCGCTGCGCGCGTGCGCGAACTCGTGGTCGGCGAAGGCACGCGCGCCGGCGTGACGCAAGGCCCGCTCATCAATGCCAAGGCGCTGGCCAAGGTCGAGAGCCACGTCGCCGATGCGAAGTCGCGCGGCGCGGGTGTCGCGCTGGGCGGCAAGCGCAGCGACTTGGGCGGCAACTTCTACGAACCGACGATCCTCACCAACGTCACCCGCGAGATGAAGATCTTCGCCGAGGAGACCTTCGGTCCGGTGGCCCCGCTCATCCGCTTCCATGACGACGCCGAGGCGATCCGCCTCGCCAACGACAGCGAGTTCGGGCTGGCCGCGTACTTCTACAGCCGCGACCTCGGCCGCTGCTGGCGCGCCGCCGAGGCGCTGGAGAGCGGGATGGTCGGCGTCAATACGGGCCTCATCACGACGCAGGTGGCGCCGTTCGGCGGCGTCAAGCAGTCGGGATTGGGGCGCGAGGGCAGCAAGTACGGCATCGACGAATTCGTCGAGGTGAAGTACATCTGCTTCGGGGGGATCTGACCACGGCGCGCGCCGGCTGCCAACGTCGAAACCATCGAACAGGAGGCGCAGAGGCGCCGAGGCAAAACGAATGTGTCTCTGCGTCTCGGCGTCTCTTTGTGATCGCCTCTCAGGGACTCGCTGACATCTGACGTCATTACCGTCGAACAGGAGACGCAGAGGCACCGAGACAAGACGAGTGTCTCTCTGCGTCTCGGCGTCTCTTTGTGATCGCTTCTCCCTCAGCTGTACTTGCGCGCGTCCTCGATGACCTTGCCGTCGTTGGGCAATTCGCCGGGGAGCCGGAAGGCGACCTCGCCGCGCAGTTTCGTCACCTCGCGGATCGAGGCGACGATCGCCTCCGCGTACGACGACGCATTGCCCGGCACCTCGGCGACGAGCGTCATGCGATCGACGCCCTCGGCGTTGTCGACGACGAGCCGCGCCTTGACGATCTCCGGATGACGCTTGACGATCGCCGCCACCTGCGCCGGATGCACGAACATGCCCTTGACCTTGGTCGTCTGGTCGGCGCGGCCGAGCCAGCCCTTGATGCGGACGTTGGTGCGCCCGCACGGCGACGTCCCGGGCAGGAAGGCGGACAGGTCGCCGGTGCCGAAGCGGATCAGCGGATAGTCGGCGGTGACGAGCGTGGTGACCACCACCTCGCCCACCTCGCCCGCCGCAACCGGATCGCCGGTCCCCGGGCGCACGATCTCGACGAGCACGCCCTCGTCGACGACGAGCCCCTCGCGCGCCGGCGTCTCGTAGGCGATGAGTCCCAGGTCGGCAGTCGCGTAGGCCTGCAATCCGGCGATGCCGCGCGCGGCGAGGAATTCGCGTTGGCTGCCGAGGAAGGCTTCGCCGGAGACGATCGCCCGCTCGAGCGTAGGGAGCGCCACACCCAGTTCGTCGGCCTTCTCCAGGATGATCTTCAGGAACGACGGCGTGCCCGCGTAACCCTGCGCGCCGAGGTCGGCGATAGCCTGCACCTGCAACTCGGTCTGGCCAGTGCCGCCGGGAAACACGGTGCAGCCCAGCGCGTGACCTGCGGTCTCGAGCATCGATCCGGCCGGCGTGAGATGGTAGGCGAAGCAGTTGTGGATCAGCTGCCCGGCCCGAAATCCCGCGGCATGCAGCGCGCGGGCGAGGCGCCAGTAGTCGGGCTGCGCGCCTTCGGGTTCGTAGATCGGCCCGGGGCTTTGGAACACGCGGCGCGCCACACCCCAGCGCGTGGCGGCGAGGCCGCCGAAGGGACGCGCCGCCTTCTGCAGTTCGAGGAGATCGGACTTGCGGGTGACCGGCAGGCTCGCCAGCGCCGCGCGCGACGTGAGCGCCTCCGGCTCGACCGCGGCCAGTGCCTGGGCGAATGCCGGCGCGTGTGCCTTGGCGTGCGCCACCTGCCGGCGCAGTTGCACGAACTGCTCGCGATCGCGCGTCTGCGGCTCGCGCGTCTCCAGCGCATCGAAGTATTCGGTCGTCACGACAGCCACCGCTTGCGGCGCCGGTAGTGCTTCACGTCGCGGAAGCTCCGCCGTCCGGCCGACGACAAGCCGAGGTAGAACTCCTTGACGTCCTCGTTGCTGCCGAGTGCCTTCGCCTCGCCGTCCATCACCACGCGGCCGTTCTCGAGGATGTAGCCATAGTCGGCGTAGCGCAGCGCGACCGTCGTGTTCTGCTCGGCGAGCAGGAACGACACCCGCTCCTTGCCGTTGAGATCGCGCACGATCTCGAAGATCTCCTCGACGATCTGCGGGGCGAGCCCCATCGACGGCTCGTCGAGGAGGATCATCGTCGGCCGCGCCATGAGCGCGCGCCCGACGGCGGTCATCTGCTGCTCGCCGCCGGAGGTGTATCCGGCGAGGCTCGAGCGCCTTGTCTTCAGGCGCGGGAAATAGTGATACACGCGCTCCAGCGCCTGCGCGGTCGCGGCGCGCGACTCCTTGCGGGTGAAAGCGCCGGTGAGGAGGTTCTCCTCGACGGTCAGGTGCGCGAAACAGTGCCGGCCCTCCATCACCTGACACACGCCCATGCGCACGAGGTCGTTGGTGGTGAGCTTGTCGACGCGCGCACCCTTGAATTCGATCGTGCCCTTGGTGACGTCGCCGCGCTCGGCGGCGAGGAGATTGCTGATGGCCTTGAGCGTCGTGCTCTTGCCCGCGCCGTTGGCGCCCAGGAGCGCCACGATGCGGCCCTCGGGAACCTCGAGCGACACGCCCTTCAGCACGAGGATCACGTGGTCGTAGATCACCTCGATGTTGTTCACCGAGAGGTACTTGGCCGTGGCAGCGGCGGTGGCAGCGGTTGCGTTCATCGGCGGTCGATGATCAGGGGTGGGACGAGCACCAGGAAGCCCGCGCTCACCCGCCACGCCCGAGGCCGCGCGAACGAGCGCGGACGGCCTTGGTCGACGGCGAGCGAGCCACGGTGAAGGGGGGGCGCGCTCAGCCCTCCTTGCTGCAATCGCGCGGGGTGATCTTCTTCTCGGCGGCGTACTTGGCGGCGCTCTCGTCCACCATCTTGCGCACCATCTCCTTGTCACCCGACATGAACGGCGTGAGCTGCTTGAAGCCCTTGCCGTCCCACTGCTGGAAGCGAACCATGCCCGAGCCTTCGTGATCGAGGCACGAGGTCTTGATCGACGGGAACATGCCGCCGACGCCGAGCTCCTTGATCCGGGCGTCGGTGAGGTTCAGGTTCTCGAGGCCCCAGCGCACCTGCTCGGGCGTCATCACCTTGCCCTTGCCGTACTTCTCCTGCGCCTTGCGAATCGCCTCGACGATGATGACCCCGTAGGAAACGCCGCGGGTGTGATAGATCGAGCCCAGGCGCGTCGGATCGTCGAGATTGCCCTTGCCGGTGGCGTAGAGCTTGTTCTTGATGTCCTGCATCACCGGGAAGCCCGTCCCGGGCGCCGAGAAGGCCGCCGTGATGTAGCCCTTGGCGGCGTCCCCCGCCGGAATCACGTCCTCTTCGGACCCCGCCCACCACACGCCGATCATCTTGTCGCGCGGGAAGCCGACCTTGGCGGCGGCCTTGAGCGCGGTCGGATTCATGACGCCCCAACCCCACAGGATCACGTAGTCGGGCTTCGCCTGGCGGATCTGCAGCCACTGCGATTCCTGCGTGTTCCCGGGGTGTGCGACGGCGAGCTTGATGAGCTCGAAGCCGTGCTTGGCGGCGAGCGCTTCGAGCACCGGGATCGGCTCCTTGCCGAAGGCCGAATCGTGATAGAGGTGGACGATCTTCTTGCCCTTGAGCTTGTCGAGCCCGCCTTCCTTCTGGCCGAGGTAGGCGATCATCGCCGCCGCCTGGTTCCAGTACGTCGTGCCGACCGGGAACACCCACTTGAAGACGCGACCGTCGGCGGCGTTCGAGCTGCCGTAGCCGAAGGTGGTCATCGGAATCTTGTCCTGCGCGACGCGATCGAGCAGCGCGTAGGCGATCCCCGTCGACAGCGGCTCGATGGTCGAGGCGCCGCCGTGCTTGGTCTTCAGGCGCTCGTAGCACTCGACGCCGCGCGACGCGTTGTATTCGGTCTCGCACTCCTCGTAGAGGATCTTGACGCCGTTGATGCCGCCGGTTGCGTTGATGAGGTTGAAGTAGTCGATGGCGCCGCCGAAATAGCCGGAGCCGCCCGCGGCGTAGGGGCCGACGCGGTACGACAGGAGCGGGATGAACTGCTCGCCCTGCGCAACCGCGGTAGCGGCGACGCCGAGCATGGTGAGGCCCAGCAGGGCCGATTTCATTGCCTTCATGTTGCTCCTCCTTTGCAAGACACTCCTGGGTGAAAATGGGA
>JBDHRR010000102.1:0-12629 GCA_039807685.1 Burkholderiales bacterium | reverse complement strand
TTGGCGAGATTCGCCCGAGCCTTCGCGGGATCGAATTCGATCTGCACCGGGTGATTATGCATATCGTATGCATATTGTCAAGCGCAGGTGGGTGCTCCGGGCTCGGGCGCCGGCTAACGTGCCAGGTAACCGGCGCGCCGAGGGCGGTCCGATTGACCGCCGGGTTAGCTTGCGCGCTTTCGCCCATGGCGATGGGCATCCATGTAGGCGCGAAGCAGGGCATTCATGCGGGACTGGTAGCCCCGCCCCTGCGCCCTGAACCACTCGACGACATCCGAATCGACGCGCAAAGAAAGCAGGGTCTTGTTGGGTTGGGCGCTGAGCCCCCGACGTACGACAGCCTTTGCGAACATCTCCGGAGTCCACGCAGGAGCGTCGTCGTCGACAACGATCTGGGATTCCTTCAACGATGCGATACGCTTCATGTCACTTGCGGACTTGGGCGAGGAAGTAGCGCGCTTCATGTTTCAGGGCTTTGCGAATTGAGATGATGCGAACGCGGTCGCCGCGTTCGGCGTAGGCCATTGAGACGACTACGTCTCCAAGCAGGCCGAGAGCGACGAATCTGCGCTCGCCGTAGTCCTATCGATCGTCTTCGGCAGTTACCAGTGGCCCGTCGAAGATCAAATGGGCGTCGCGAAAGTCGATGCCGTGCTTCGCGAGATTGACCTTTCGCTTGGTTTCGTTCCACTCGAACACTCGGCAAGAGTAGCTACAAAACGTAGCGACGTCAAGTACTACGGCGTCGGCCGAGGCCAGTGCAAGCTAACGTGATAGGTAACCGGCCGCCGAGGCCGGCGAAGCCGTGCCGAGGGCGGTCCGGTTGACCGCCCGGTTAGGCATACCTGGCGACCACATAAAGTGCGACGGGAACAAGGAGGGCTGCAACCGAGACAGTGAAGCAGCCGCGTCCAGATGTCCGCGGGCTACCACGGTGCATTGCTGTGGCACGGTCAGGATTGGCGCGCAGCCATTGGCGATGGCATGAGTCGCAGTAGAGGCGCTTGACTCCGGACCTCCAAGCATTCTCCGTTCGCTCAGAGTAGCGAGCAACGACACCGCATCGGGCGCACTTGAATGTGGTGGTCGGAGGCCCCTTGGGCCGAAAGGACAAACCCACAATTCCGGCCAGTACCACGATTGCCACGATAATCGCGATCGTTGTCTCGGTCGACGGCATGGGTGGGTATGCCTAACGGTCAAGCTAACCGGCGGGCCGCGCCGACGGCACCCGAAGGCGAAGACACGTGCCGGCCCGTCCGGATCAGCGCAGAGTTAGCCCGTGGATACAAGCGGAAATGCATCCGGATTTCGGATCGACTCGACCGACAGATCGACATCAAGCTGCGGCCAATAGAGATGATTCGCAGTGGGACGCTGTACATCAGCAAGCTGACCGACCGTCGCCCTCTCGAACCAGGGGAACTGGGCAAACGGCACGGCCAGTTCTTCGTCACCAAGCAAAACCCAAAACCCATGCTTCGAAATATTGGTGACTTCAGCTTCCAAAGTGACGGCCCCAGGCATCTTCGATCTCCCGGATATGTGCCTCGACAACCGCTTGTGCGGCGCGAAGCTGTGATGCCGAAAGTCCCATGTTCACTGCCAGGTGAACTGTCGGCGTGAGCCAAAACTTCGCTTCGCCGTCGGGATGCGCCACGTGAACGTGAATCCGTGACTCTTCGCGCGAGAAGAAGAACAAACGGAAAGACCCAACTCGCGCGACGGTCGGCGACATCCGGATAATTGTATCGGATGCCTCGGCCAAGCGGGCTAACGTACCAGCTAACCGGCGGGCCGCGCCGACGCTCGCCAAGTAGAAGCCACGTGTCGGCCCGTCCGGTTGAGCGCCAGGTTAGCCCTCGATCCACACCACCAGTTCATGGTTTCCAGTTAAGGCTCAGCTTGCGGTGTGATGCGGCGCAATCGCGCAGATAAAGATTGATAAGACTCTGGTATGGAATTCCTACTTCCTCGGACACGGTCTTGAAATAGGCGATCGAATCTTCGTCGAGCCGAATAGTAATTTGCTTCTTCAACTGAGAAGCATAGGGATTCTTCCTGGACTTCGAAAAATCGTACTCTTTACGCATAGCGCACCTTCATGGATAAAAGCGCGATTCACGCTTCGTCGCCTTGCGCGCAGAGATGATGCGAATGACATCGTCCGCGCTGCGATAGCAATGACAGACAAGCAGCAGCCGCAACGAACTGCTTAGGCCAAGCAGAACAAAACGAGCTTCATCGTCGGAGTGGCCGGGATCATCAATCAACCGAGCGCGCTCGTCGAAGAACACCGACCGTGCCTCGTCAAACGTGATGCCATGCTTTGATGCGTTCGCGGTAGCCTTTCGCTCGTCCCACTCGAATCGAAAGACGCTCATGTCGCAATTATAACTACGCCGTAGTTACATTGCAATGACGCTCGATGGCCGCGGCTTTGAGGGCTAACGACCAAGCTCACCGGCGCGCCGGCACCAACGCACCGCTCTTGAAGTGACGCGTCGGGCGCGTCCGGTGCAGCGTGGTGTTAGAGCGGGAAGCATGTGCATGCGCGAAATCCTGCACCGAAGGTTCATGAAGCGCAACCGCCACGCGGCTTCCACCGAAGCCCCAACGCGAGACGGCGGCGACGCCAACCGTTGCCCGGCCCTCGGGGTGATGCATCCTGCAGCCGGCGCAGCGCACACCTCGACGCACTGAACAGCAACTGCGAGCTTTACGACATTTCTTGTGACGGTGAACGCCGCCGCGAGCCAGCCGACGCGAATGCACCACGAACACCAGCGGAAGCATGCAGCAACGCTGCGATGCGCCACCAGCGCCAGCAGCTTGCAGTGCTCGCCGAGAATCCGCTCTAACGACCAAGCTCACCGGCGCGCCGGCACCAACGCACCGCTCTTGAAGTGACGCGTCGGGCGCGTCCGGTGCAGCGTGGTGTTAGAGCGGGAAGCATGTGCATGCGCGAAATCCTGCACCGAAGGTTCATGAAGCGCAACCGCCACGCGGCTTCCACCGAAGCCCCAACGCGAGACGGCGGCGACGCCAACCGTTGCCCGGCCCTCGGGGTGATGCATCCTGCAGCCGGCGCAGCGCACACCTCGACGCACTGAACAGCAACTGCGAGCTTTACGACATTTCTTGTGACGGTGAACGCCGCCGCGAGCCAGCCGACGCGAATGCACCACGAACACCAGCGGAAGCATGCAGCAACGCTGCGATGCGCCACCAGCGCCAGCAGCTTGCAGTGCTCGCCGAGAATCCGCTCTAACGAAAAATAGGTCGTTTGAATGATGTGTATGCAGTTAGTCTGCGCCGGATAATTGAGGCGGTCAACGATTAACGTCCTGAAAAAGCACAACAATCCCCGTCGTGTATGCGGCCGGATGACGATATGCGCCACCCCACCGGCGATGCGGGCTCCGCAACGTTCACGAACACGTCACGGCCTGTGCGGCTCCTCGATCAGCTTCGCACCGCCATCCGCTATCGGCATTACAGCTATCGAACCGAGCAGGCGTACGTCGGATGGGTGCGACGCTTCATCCGCTTCCATGGTTGCCGCCATCCGAACGGTCTTGGTGGCGACGACGTCGTTGCGTTCCTGACACATCTCGCCGTCGATCGCAATGTGTCGGCGTCGACGCACCAGCAAGCGTTGTCGGCAATCCTCTTCCTCTATCGCGAGGTTCTCAAACTCGATCTACCCTGGCTCGGCGAGATCGAGCAGCCGCGCAAGCCGCGACGCCTGCCGGTCGTCCTGTCGCGCGACGAGGCGCACCGCCTGCTCGCGTGCATGCAGGGGACCCCAGGGCTGATCGCGCGGCTTCTCTACGGCACGGGCATGCGACTGATGGAGGGCGTGCGCCTGCGGGTCAAGGATCTCGACCTTGCGCGACACGAGATTACGGTGCGCTCCGGCAAGGGAGGCCGCGACCGCATGACGATGCTTCCCACGGCACTGCGGCACGAACTCGGGACGCAGCTTGCCTACGCGAGGGAGCTTTGGCGAGGCGATCGTACAGCCGGCGCATGCGGCGTCGAGTTGCCGATGGCGCTCGAGCGAAAGTACCCGACGGCGGGCGACAGCTGGGGATGGTTCTGGGTATTCCCCGCATCCGGTGCTTCGCGCGATCCGCGCAGTGGCGTCGTGCGGCGCCATCACGTCCATGAGGACACGCTTGGTCGGGCCCTGCGTTCGGCAGCGCGTACCGCGGGGATCGCCAAGCCAGTGTCGGCGCATACGCTGCGCCATGCGTTCGCCACACACCTCATCGAGTCGGGATACGACATCCGGACGGTGCAGGAATTGCTGGGACACCGGGACGTGTCCACGACGATGATCTACACGCACGTGCTCAACCGTGGCGCGCGCGGTGTCGTGAGCCCGCTCGATCGCGGATGAGCGGCCCCCTCACCGCAACCACGGTGCGGCCGCCTCCGCAGCGATGCCGTAGCGGGTGATCGCCTGCGCGACGCACTCGTGACCGGCGGCGTCTCGGGCGAGCGCGTGCAGCGCCGCGACGACGACGTGGAAGCGGTCGACCTCGAAGAACGCGCGCAGTGCCTTGCGCGTGTCGCTGCGTCCGAAACCGTCGGTGCCGAGCGCGGTGAACGATGCGCTGACATGTGCCGCGATGAGCTCGGGATAAGCGCGCACGTAGTCGGTGGCGGCGATGATCGGCGCATCGCCGGCGAGTAGCGTCTGCACGTGGCTCGGGCGCGGCGCGTCAGCGGGGTGGAGGCGGTTCCAGCGCTCGACCTCGCGCGCGTCGCGGGCGAGTTCGGCGAAGCTCGTCGCGCTATGGACGTCGCTGCCGACGCCCCATTCGCTCGCGAGCATTTCCGCGGCGGCAATCACCTCGCGCAGGATCGTGCCGGAGCCGACGAGCCGGACGTGACCGGCAGCGCCGGCATGCCCGCCGTAGCGATAGAGCCCGCGCACGGTGTCACCGGCGACACCTTCCGGCAGTGACGGCTGCGGGTAATTCTCGTTCATCACCGTCACGTAGTAGAAGACGTCCTCCTGCCGCTCGAGCATCTGCCGCATGCCGTGATCGATGATCACGGCGAGCTCGCCGGCAAACGCGGGGTCATAGGCGCGGCAGTTGGGCACCATGGCGGCGATGACCTGGCTGTTCCCGTCCTGGTGCTGCAACCCTTCCCCGGCGAGCGTGGTGCGGCCGGCGGTGGCGCCGAGAAGAAAGCCGCGGGCGCGCTGGTCGGCGGCCGCCCAGATGAGGTCGCCGACGCGCTGGAAGCCGAACATCGAGTAGTAGATGTAGAACGGCAGCAGCGCCTTGCCGTGCACGCTGTACGCGGTCGCAGCGGCGGTCCACGAGCACAGCGCGCCGGCCTCGGTGATGCCCTCCTCGAGGAGCTGGCCGTCGCGCACCTCGCGGTAGGTGAGCATCGACTGCGCGTCCTCGGGCTCGTAGAGCTGGCCTTGCGGCGCGTAGATGCCGATCTGGCGGAAGAGATTGGCCATGCCGAAGGTGCGCGCCTCGTCGGCTACGATGGGCACGATCGAAGGGCCAAGCGCCCGATCGCGCAGGAGATTGCCGAGTATGCGCACCGCCGCCATCGTCGTCGACATCTCCTTGCCCGCCGCTTCGGTGGCAAACGTCGCGTATTGCGCGAGCGGCGGCACCGGCAGCGGTGTGGCCTCACTCCGCCGGCGCGGCAGATAACCACCGAGGGCCGCACGGCGCTCGCGCAGGTAGCGCATCTCGCGACTGTCGTCGGCAGGCTTGTAGAAGCGCAGTTCCTCGAGGTCGGCATCGGTGAGCGACAGCCCGAAGCGATCGCGGAAATCGCGCATCGCGTCGAGGCCGAGCTTCTTGGTCTGGTGCGCGGTCATCCGCGACTCGCCGGCCGTGCCCATGCCGTAGCCCTTCTTGGTCTTGGCGAGGATCACCGTCGGCTGCCCCGCGTGTACGCGCGCCGCGCTCATCGCCGCGTAGAGCTTGCGGAAATCGTGGCCGCCGCGGGTGAGCCCGTCGATCTCCGCAGGCGTCATGTGCGCGACGAGCTCGCGCAACTCGGGGTCGAGCGCGAAGAAGTGGTCGCGGTTGTAGCTGCCGTCGTTGGCGCCGAGCGTCTGGTACTGGCCATCGACGGTAGCGGCGAAGCGGCGCAGGAGCGCGTGATTCGTGTCGCGCGCGAAGAGCGCGTCCCAGTCGGAGCCCCACAACACCTTGATGACATTCCAGCCGGCGCCGGCGAAGAGCGCCTCTAGCTCCTGGATGATCTGGCCGTTGCCGCGCACCGGCCCGTCGAGTCGCTGCAGGTTGCAGTTGATGATGAACGTGAGGTTGTCGAGACCCTCGCGCGCGGCGAGCGTCAGCGCGCCCACCGACTCCGGCTCGTCCATCTCGCCGTCGCCGAACACCCCCCACACCCGCCGGTGGCCGGTGGCGACGAGTCCGCGGTGGTCGAGGTAGCGCAGGAAGCGCGCCTGGTAGATCGCAGCGATCGGCCCCAGTCCCATCGACCCGGTCGGGAACTGCCAGAACGCCGGCATGAGCCAGGGGTGCGGATACGACGACAGGCCGCCGCCCGCGACCTCCTGCCGATAACGCGTGAGGTGCGACTCGTCGAGCGCACCCTCGAGGAAGGCGCGCGCGTACACCCCGGGCGCCGAGTGCGGCTGGAAGTAGACGAGGTCGGCCCCGGTCCCGTCGTCGCCACCGCGGAAGAAGTGATTGAAGCCGACCTCGAAGATCTCCGCCGCCGAGGCGTAACTCGCGAGGTGCCCGCCCAGCTCGCTCGCCGTCCGGTTCGCGCGCATCACCATGGCGAGCGCATTCCAGCGCACGATGCCGCTGATGCGCTGCTCGAGCGCGAGATCGCCCGGGTACGGCCCCTGCTGCGCGAGCGGGATCGTATTCTGATACGCGGAGTGCGGCGCCTCGACCGCGACCAGCCCGCGCGCCTGTGCGTGCTCCTGCAGCTGCTTCAGGACGTAGAGGGCACGCGCCGCGCCGGCGTGGCGCACCAGCCCGTCCAACGCGTCGCGCCACTCCTGCGTCTCCTGCGGATCGTCGTCGCAGGGAAGGCGAGGGATCTCGTCAGGGGCTGGGGTCGACATGGCGATCACCGGTGCGCGTAGGGGTGAGCGGGCAGTGTAGTGCGGATCTCGCCGGCCGCAAGCGCATACGCCTGCCGGTACACGCGCGAAGCGATTGCGGACGGATCGGCACCGTGCGCGGCGAAGCGCGCGCCCGAAAGCTCGTCCGCGGCGAGTGCCTCGACCACCCCGGCGTCGTAGCCGGTCACCAGCAACGCCGAGTGCAGCGTCGCGTCGCGCCCACGAATCGCCTGCTCGGTGGTCATCGTCGCGGCGAGCGCATTGCGATACAGGCGCGCGTCGGCGACGCCCGCGCGCTGCGCCAGCCCGGGGATGACCTCGTCGATCAGCCACCGGTCGAGCGCAGCCTCCTCTTCGGCGCGAGGGGTGAACGTCACCATGAGCAACGTGCTTCCCATGCCGCAGCCGCCCTGCGCGTCCGCGGCGCACAGCGCCCGGCGCATTGCCCGGTAATGGCGCATCATCGCCGCGGTCCAGGGTGTGGGCTGGTCGAGCCGCGCACGATAGGCCGCTGAATCGAGTACCGAGAGTGCCTCGACCTCGTATACGACGCAGTAGTGGACGTTCGCGTCATCCGCTTCGCACGCGGTCCAGCGCGTCCCGCGCACGAAGCCGGGGATGCCGAGCCGCTCGGGCATGTGCTCGTGGGTGTGCCAGCGATCGTGCTCGGCGGCGACGTCGGTGGCGATGTCGAAGAGGAGAAGCAGGGCGGCAGGCGCCGTCACGACAGGCATCGGCCCAATTCGCGCGTCGCGATCCACCATGATCACAGACGATGCGCCAACGCGGCCGCTTCCTGCGTCGCGTCGAGCGCGCTGCGCGGCTGCACGCAGTCGCCGATGAGGTAGATGTCGAGCGTCGGGGCACGGTCGCGCAGTGCATCGGCGACGTCGGTCACCGGCAGCAGCATCGTCGTGGCCACGACGATGTCGATTGCATCGACCCGCCACCGCTTCGTCCCGTTCCAAAGCTCGGCCCAATCCGCGCCGAGCGCTTCGACCGTGGTGCCGAGATGGATCTGCGCATTGGGTTTCTCTTCCAGCGCGGCCACCTGGAAGCGTCGCGACCGCGTCCCGATGTCGGTGACGAGCTCGTTGCCTGGCTCGGTGAGGATCACCTCGACGCCACGCTCGGCCAGCACGCGTGCGACGCCGAAGCCGCGGATGTCGCCGCCAATGATGAGCGCGCGACCGACGTTGGCGAGCGGACGGCGCAGGATCTCGTAAGCGTCGACCACGGGACTGTCGAGGAGTCCCGGAATGTTGGGAAGCCCCAGTGCCGAGCCGGTGGCCACGATCACGACCTGGGGATCCTCGGCGAGGATGCGCTCGGCGTCGGCCTCGACACCGATGTGTAGCTTCACGCCGGCGCGTTCGACGGCACCGGTGAGCCACGCGATGTGGCCGGTGAACTCCTCGCGCCCGGGCACGAGCTTGGACAGCGCCATCTGCCCGCCCGGCTCGTCGCGCTCGAAGAGCGTGACCGCGTGCCCGCGCAACGCGAGGATGCGCGCCGCCTCCATCCCGGCCGGGCCACCGCCGACGACCACGATACGCTTGGGTGCCGCGGTCGGCCGGATCGCGTACTCACGTTCGAAGCCCGTCGTCGTATTGACGAGGCACACGATCGGCAGGCCGCGCGAATGCATGTCGCTGCACCCCTGGTTGCAGGCGATGCAGGTGCAGATCTCGGCGACGCGTCCACTGCGTGCCTTATTCGCGAACTCGGGATCGGCGTGCAGCGCGCGTCCCATCGTCACGAAATCGGTGGTCCCCGATTCGATGAGGTGCTCGGCGACGCTCGGATCGGTGATGCGCCCCGACACGCTCACCGGCACCGGACTGTGCTTGCGCACCTCGCGCGCAAGATGCGCGAGCACTCCCTGCGGCATCTCCATCGGCTGCGTGATCCACCAGTTGGTCTCGTACATCCCGGCGGAGACGTCGATGAGATCGACCCCGGCCGCCGCGAGGCGCGGCGCGGCGGCGCAGACGTCGGCGAGCGTGAGGCCGTTGTCCTGGTACTCGTCGCCGCTGATGCGGAAGACGATCGGCAGTGCACCGCCGGACCCCGCACGCACCGCGGCGACGACTTCCAGGGCGAAGCGCAGGCGGCCGCCGAGGTCACCGCCGTACTCGTCGTCGCGCTTGTTGCACCACGGCGAGAGGAACTGCGCGATGAGGTAGCCGTGCGCACCGTGGAGACCGATGAAGTCGCTGCCCGCTTCCGCCGCGCGCCGCGCGGCATCGCCGAAGCAGGCGACGATCTCGGCGATCTCGGCCTGCGTCAGCGCGTGCGGCGCGAAGCCGCCGGCGCCCGCGTACGGCACCACCGACGGGGCGAACGATTCGAGCCCGCTCACCCACGGCTGGACGACGCGCCCGCCGTAATGGAGTTCGGGACCGATGACGCCGCCCTCGCGATGCACGGCCGCGACGAGCCGCGCGAAGTCGGCAACGAGCTCGTCCGAGTACAGTCCCATCTGGTGTTTCCGGCCGCGACCGCGTGGATGGACGTAGGTCGCCTCGGTGTACTGCAGCCCCGTTCCGCCACGGGCGCGCGCGACCATGTAGTCGACGTAGCGCTGCGTCACCCGCCCTTCGGCGGTGCAGTAGTTGCGCTCCATCGGCGAGGCGATGATCCGGTTCTTCACCTCCAGCGTACCGATGCGGCCGGGCTGGAAGAGGTGGGGGAAACGCATGGTCGATGCTCCTCGATGGGCGACGGCAATCGCGCCGGGTACACTGTCTTGCCCGCTTCAGCAGTGCGTCACCCCAGGATTGTCCCGCACGGCGACGCTTCCACCCATCATGGCGCGCATCGATCGTTCGATTCCGGTCGCTCTCCGCCCATAACGTCGAGGTACCGCGATGGATCATCCACCGTCCTTACGGGTTCTGGTCACCGGTGCGACCGGTGGGATCGGTCGCGCGATCTGCCTCGCGCTTCTGCGCTCCGCGCGGGCTCGCGGCCAGAAGCTCGCGCTTGCGGCGTCCGCATCGAGGCCGGGGGAGGCGCTTGCTGCGCTCGTCGCGGAACTCGCGGCACAGGGCGCCGACGTGTTCGGTCTGCACGCCGACCTCGCCGATCCCGCGGCGTGCACCCGGCTTGCGAGCGAGGCCATCGAACGCTGCGGCGGGCTCGACGTGCTCGTCTCGAATGCGGGGATCGTGCGCGGCGCACCGCTCGCGACCCTCGACGTCGCCGACTGGGACACGACCTTTGCCATCGACGTGCGCGCGACGTGGCTCCTCGCGCGTGGCGCCCGCACCGCGCTCGCGCAAAGCCGTGGCGCGATCGTCGCCGTCGCGTCGGTGGCCTCGCTCTATCCTTTCCCGGGACTGGGCGCCTATTCACCCGCGAAGGCGGCACTCGGCATGCTCTGCCGCCAGCTCGCGCAGGAGTGGGCCGCCGACGGCATTCGCGTCAACACCGTTTCGCCCGGGCTCATTCGCACACCGCTGACCGAACCCATCTATCGCAATGAGGCGTTCCTGCGTCGTCGCGAGGAGGTGGTGCCGCTCGGTCGCATCGGCACGCCCGACGACGTCGCCCGCGCCGTGGTGCATCTCGCGGGCCCGGATGCGGGTTACGTCACCGGCATCGACCTGCGTCTCGACGGCGGACTGGGCGACCACATCCTCGCCATGGTTCCCGGCGTGCCGCGATCGCCGGCACCGAGCTGATCGCGACGCACCTCCCGCGCATCGATCGCGCCGGCCACCGGCGCGTCGCCACCCTCGCACTCCCCGCCGCGGTCAGTGCCGCAGCACCTCGATCCCGCGGCTGATGCCGCCCAGCGTCAACGGAAACATCCGCGGACCCAACTCGCGCAGGATGACCTGCGTCGAGCGCGTGTACTCCCACGCGCGCTCGGGCTCGGGATTCCACCACGCGACGCGCCGGAAGTGCTCGAAGACGCGCGTGAGCCACACGATGCCCGCCTCGTCGTTCATGTACTCGACGCTGCCACCGGCTTGCGTCAACTCGTAGGGGCTCATCGCCGCGTCGCCGACGAAGATCGCCTTCCAGTCGGGGCCGTAGGTGCGCAGGAGCTCGAGTGTCGAGAAGCGCTCGCTGCGGCGGCGACCGTTGTCGCGCCAGACGTGATCGTAGACGCAGTTGTGGAAATAGAAGTGCGTGAGGTGGCGGAACTCGGCCTTGGCTGCCGAGAAGAGCTCCTCGGTCAGTCGCACGTGCGGATCCATCGAGCCGCCGACGTCGAGGAAGAGCAGCACCTTGACGCGGTTGCGCCGCTCGGGCTGCATGTGCACGTCGAGGTAGCCCGCGTTGCGCGCGGTGCCTTCGATGGTGCCCGGCAGGTCGAGTTCCTCGGGCACGCCCTCGCGCGCGAAGCGGCGCAGCCGGCGCAGCGCCACCTTGATGTTGCGCGTATTGAGTTCGACGTCGCTGTCGAGGTTGCGAAAGCTGCGTTCGTCCCAGACCTTGACCGCACGCCGCGCACCGCCACCCTCCTGCCCGATGCGGATCCCCTCCGGGTTGTAGCCGTAGGCGCCGAAGGGACTGGTGCCGCCGGTGCCGATCCACTTGTTGCCACCCTGGTGGCGCGCCTTCTGCTCGGCGAGACGCTGCTTCAGCGTCTCCATCAGCTTGTCCCAGCCGCCCAGCGCCTCGACGCGCTTCTTGTCCTCCTCGGACAGGAGACGCACGAATTCCTTGCGCAGCCACGCCTCGGGAATCTCGCCGCGCACGTCGAAGAGCGCGTCGACGCCCTTGAAGTACGACGCGAAGGCGACGTCGAAGCGATCGAAGTGCTGCTCGTCCTTGACGAGGCAGATGCGGGCGAGCGTGTAGAAGTCGTCGATCGACAGCGACACCACGCGCGCCTGGAGCGCTTCGAGGAGCGTCAAGAGCTCCCGCGTCGAGACCGGGAGCTTGTGAGCCTTGAGGTGCAGGAAGAAACCGGTCAGCATGCGCTACGCCGTCTCAACGAAGCTGCCGATTCCAGCAGGACGCGGTCGGATATGCCTCTTGCTTCCAGCAGCGGTGTTGTCCTTGCGAAAAGCGAGTCGAATCGACAGTGCTACGCGACGTGTCGTTTCTTGGACGACACGTGCAGGATCTCGCGCCAGGGCTTCGACAGCGCTGCCCATAGTCCGGTGAACGGCGACCAGAACGCCTCCCACCCTTCGCGAAAGCCGATCATGAAATGTTTGCGCAGCTCACTCATCGTTCGGCCTCTGTTCTAGCGCCTTGCAGATTCGACGCTTCGCGGTGACGATGGTTTCCACGAGAAAAACGGAAATACCAGAGAGAAAGACTACCGCAAACAGGAAGATGTCCGCAAACAGCAATCCGGCTTCCAGGATGCGGAGCGGTGTTGCAAGCTCCGCGAACCCGAGCCACAGAAGGAGTCTGGTGGCGGCGATGGGAAGCAAGGCGACCACGCCCAATCCACAAAAGCCCAATGCTGCCGCGAGCGAGTGTCCGAGCAGCCGGGCTACCGGGGAGAGGAGGGCCACCAGGCGTTCGTCGATATCGACCATGTATCCGTCCGGGAAGGACGCTGCGACCCGGA
>JBDHRR010000223.1:0-2514 GCA_039807685.1 Burkholderiales bacterium | reverse complement strand
CCGGAGATCGAGAGCACCGCGCTCAGTGAAAATCCCGTGAGCGCGTCTCCAGCGAGCCCAGCATCGGCGTGAGGTCCACGAGCCGGTCGGCGATGAGGTGCACGACGTCGCCCTCGCGCTCGACGTGCCCGTACACCGCCATCAACCGCGAGCCCAGGACCTCGCGTCGCTGCCGCTGCGAGACCGTGCGCCATACGATCACGTTGGTGGTGCCCGTTTCGTCTTCCAGCGTGACGAAGATCACGCCGCTCGCGGTGTCGGGACGCTGGCGGCCGATCACGATGCCGGCGGTGCGACCGAGACGTCCGTGCGGCGTGCTCGCAATCTCCGTAGCGGTGAGGAGGCGCTTCGCGCGAAGCTTGCCGCGCAACAGGGCGAGCGGATGCCGGCCGAGCGTGAGGCCCAGCGCGCGGTAGTCGGCGACGATGTCCTGGCCCTCGGTGGGTGAAGGCAGAACGGGCACGTCTTCGTCGAACGTGGTGCCGGTGAGGATCGGTGGGAGCCTTTCCACACCGGCCACGTCCCACACGGCCTGATGTCGATGCCCCGCGAGCGTGGCGAGGGCGCCCGCGGCAGCGAGCGCGGTGAGGTCGCGCCGATCGAGCCGCGCGCGATGCGCGAGGTCGGTCACGTGCGTGAAAGGACGATCGCGGCGCGCCTGCACGAGCCGCTCTACGCACGGCTCGCGCAGGCTGTCCACCATCCGCAGCCCGAGACGCAGCGCCGGGATCGGGCCGGGGCCTTCGAGCGTGCAATCCCAATCGCTCACCGTGACGTCGGCGGGGCGCACCTCGACGCCGTGCCGTCGCGCATCGGCAACGAGCTGCGCCGGTGCGTAGAAGCCCAGCGGCTGCGCATTGAGGAGCGCTGCACAGAAGGCGGCGGGCTCGTGGCATTTGAGCCACGCCGAGTCGTAGGCGATGAGCGCGAACGATGCCGAGTGCGATTCGGGAAAGCCGTACTCGCCGAAGCCCAGGATCTGCTGGTAGACCTGCCGCGCGAAGGCTTCGGGAATGGCGTTTTTCGCCATGCCGTCGACGAGTCTGCGCTCGAACTGTTCGAGATTGCCCTTGCGTCGCCACGCAGCCATCCCGCGACGCAGCTCGTCGGCCTCGCCCGGCGTGAAGCCCGCGGCCTCGATGGCCAGGCGCATCACCTGCTCCTGGAAGATCGGCACGCCGAGCGTGCGTTCGAGGATGCGGTTGACCTTCTCGCCCAGGTCGGCGATCGGTTCCTGACCCTGGCGCCGGCGCAGGTACGGATGCACCATCCCGCCCTGGATCGGCCCCGGCCGCACGATCGCGACCTGCACCACGAGATCGTAGAACTGCGCGGGTTTGAGGCGCGGCAGCATCGACTGCTGCGCCCGCGATTCGATCTGGAAAACGCCGACGGTGTC
The DNA here is from genome assembly GCA_039807685.1 of Burkholderiales bacterium. Lineage (GTDB taxonomy): Bacteria > Pseudomonadota > Gammaproteobacteria > Burkholderiales > Casimicrobiaceae > VBCG01. The sequence continues at coordinate 1,115 of JBDHRR010000223.1, read as the reverse complement.
GGCGCGCCGGCACATCGCGTAGACCTTCGCATCTTCCTTCGGGATGTCGACCATCGCGAGCGGCGTGCCGCGGAACGCGGAGACCAGCGCGAGCGCCCGGCGGATCGCCGAGAGCATGCCCAGCGCGAGACAGTCGACCTTGAGCAGGCCCAGCGCGTCGAGGTCGTCCTTGTCCCACTGGATCACCGAACGGTCGCGCATCGACGCGTTCTCGATCGGCACCATGCGCTCCAGGAGATCGCGGGCGATCACGAAGCCGCCCACGTGCTGCGACAGGTGGCGGGGAAAGCCGATGAGGTCGCGCACGAGGGTCACGAGCTTGTGGAGGGTGGGGTGCGCGGGGTCGAAGCCCGCCTCGCGGATGCGCGTCGGATCGATGCTGCCGCCGTCCCACCAGGCGAGCGTGCGGGCGAGCCGGTCGACTTGCGCGAGGTCGAGGCCGAGCGCCTTGCCGACGTCGCGGATCGCGCTCTTCGGCCGGTAGGTGATGAGCGTGGCGGCGAGGGCCGCGCGTTCGCGGCCGTACTTGCCGTAGACGTACTGCAGCACGGTCTCGCGGCGTTGATGTTCGAAGTCGACGTCGATGTCGGGCGGCTCGTTGCGTTCGCGGCTGACGAAGCGCTCGAAGAGGACACCGATGCGCGTGGGGTCGATCGCGGTGATGCCGAGCACGTAGCACACCGCGGAGTTGGCCGCCGACCCGCGGCCCTGGCACAGGATGTCCTGGCTGCGCGCGTAGCGGACGATGTCCTCGACGGTGAGGAAGTACGGCTCGTAGCGCAGTTCGGCAATGAGCGCGAGCTCCTTCTCGATCAACTCGCGCACCGCGGCGGGCATGCCGGCGGGATAGCGCTGGCGGCTGCCGGCCTCGACGAGGGTGCGCAGATGGGTGGTCGGCGTTTCGCCGGGCGGGACGAGTTCGTCGGGGTACTCGTAGCGCAATTCGTCGAGCGTGAAACGGCAGCGCTCGGCGACGTCGAGGGTGGCGTGCAGCAATTGCGGCGCGTCCGCGTAGACCCGGGCGAGCACGGCGCGCGAGCGCAGGTGGCGCTCGCCGCTGGCGAAGAGCGCGTGGCCGCAGCGGGCGAGCGGCGTGCGCAGGCGGATCGCGGTGA
>JBDHRR010000101.1:0-12769 GCA_039807685.1 Burkholderiales bacterium | reverse complement strand
CAGAAGTCGCCGGAAAAGAGTTCGGCGTCGCTGCCCTTGAGCTTTGCGCCGCGCCCCTCCTTGACCGCACCGATGAAGTTGCGATGGATCCCTTCGAGGATCGAGGCGAGCTTTTCACGATCCGCGGCGGTCTCCGGCGCGAAGGGGTCGAGCTGGTTCTTGCGCTCGCCCGCCGTCTGCGTGCGCCGTTCGATGCCGAGCTTGTGCATCGCATCGACGAAGCCGAAGTTGCGTGCGACCACGCCGATCGACCCGGTGATCGACGACGGATCGACGTAGATCTTCTCCGCGGCGACGGCGATGAAATACGCCCCCGACGTCAGCATGTCCTCGCCGACGACGACGAGCCGCCGCTCCGGGTACTGCTTGCGCAGCTGGACGATTCGATCGTGGATGAGCGACGCCTGCACCGGCGTGCCGCCCGGACTGTTGATCACCACGACGATGCCTTCGGCGCCGCCATCGGCGAAGGCTTCGGCGAGCACCGGATTGAAGCGTGCGGCGCTCACCCCCTCCGAGGGCGCGATGGTGCCCTCCATGCGGATCAGGGCGGCGTAGCGTTCGCCGGTGCGTCCGGCATTGTCGTCGGTCGGCCTTCCTGCGATCGCCAGGAAGGCGGCGATGCCGATGAATGCGAGGAACAGGATCGCGAAGCGGATGATCTTCCAGCGCCGATCACGGCGCCGCTCGCGCAGCAGTTCGTCGACGAGGCGTCGTTCGAGGGAAGACGAGGTCTGGCTGTCGGTGCTGTCCATGGTCGATCGCGGGGAACGGTTGGTCGCGAGAGTGTAGACCGTTCACCGTGCGCGGCACCGCGACGGTGCGCGCGAGAGGACGCCGGTGCTTGTGGCGCGGTACCATCGCGGCATGACCAAGCAATTTCACGCCGTGTGCTTCGATCACGACGGCACCCTCGTCGATTCCGAACCGATCCACTATCGACTGTGGCGCGACGTGCTTGCCGACCACCGCATCGAGCTCACCGAGGCGGAGTACAAGGCGCGCTACGCTGGCGTGCCGACCCTTGCCAACGCACACGATTTCGTCGCGCGGCACCGGCTGCCGGTGACCGCCGACGCGCTCTCGGATCGCAAGCAGGCGGCGATGGCGGCGTACGTGGCGCGTGCCGCGTTTCCGATCCTGCCGGACGTGCGCGAAGTGGTGGCGCGTCTGCACGCGATCGGGCTGCGACTCGCGGTCGTGACCGGCGCATTGCGCGTCAGCGCCGACACCACGCTGCGTGAGCACGACCTCGCGCGCTGGTTCGACGTCGTCGTCTGCGCCGAGGACGTGCCGCGCAACAAGCCCGCCCCCGATTGCTATCGGCTCGCCGCGCGCCGGCTGGGATTCGATCCCGCGCAGTGTGTGGCGATCGAGGACACCGAGGCGGGCGTGACCGCCGCGGCTGCCGCCGGCATGCCGGTGGTCGCCGTGCCGCACGCGCTGTCGCGGCAGCACGATTTCTCGCGTGCCGCCGCGGTCTTCGCCACACTCGCCGACGCCGCAAAGTGGATCGAGGCGCGCGCGGCGGCCTCTCCGCGCACCGCGCTGGCCGATTCAGCGAGGGCCTGAGCGTCCCACCGGATCCGCGGCGGCAGCAAGCCGCCAAGCAGGTGGCCGCGCGACCGCCGCAGTCACTTGGCGCCGTGCGAATGAGCGGGCGCTGCCGGTGGCGCCGCCGAGCGTGAAGAGGTCGGCGCGTTTTCGGTTGCCCGCGCAGTGACGGCGATCACGCCCTTCATTCCCGCCTCGTAATGCCCGGGCACGAGGCAGGCGAACTCGAAGTTGCCGCTCTTCGTGAAGCGCCAGGTGAGGCGTCCCGTCGCGCCGGGCTTCACGTGCACCATGAACGGCTCGCCGTGCTCCATCCCGGGCTGCTTGCGCATCATCTCGGCGTGCTGCCCGAGGTCGGCGGGGGTGCCGATCACGAGTTCGTGCAGGAGCTTCCCCTTGTTGCGGATGACGAAGGTGATCGTCTCGCCCTCGCGCACGGCAATCGACGCCGGCGTGAAGCGCATCGTGTCGTCCATCGCCACGTTCACGCTGCGCGTGGCGGCCTTGGGGTCACCCTCGACCCCGAAGGCGTAGGCGTGCGTCGAGACGGCAGGCGAAGCGGGATGCGCTGCGTCGTCGTGCGCGTGGGCGGCGAGCGGTGCGGCGCAGGCGAATGCCGCGAGCAGGAGATGGAGTCGGCGCATTGGCGATCTTACGGTCGTTGACGGGTATGACGGAACTGCCGCGGCACGAGCCGGCCCATCGCCGCTCGCGCTGGTGTCGCCACGACACCAGCGGGCTCACGAGTTGCGCGCCCGCCAATTCCGGCACAGGATAGCAGGATGATCATGGTGATGCGCCTTGCGCGCACCATGATCACCGGAGCGTCGCCGGAACGAACGCCGCCCCGTTATAGCGTCCCTTTCTGTCGAGGCCAATCACATGAGACTGCACATCGAGCTGCTGCGCACCGCATTGTTGGCCGGCATCGTTGTCGCCGGTTCCGCTCTCGCCGTGGAGGTCAAGGTTTCGCTGTCGGGTAATCAGGAGGTTCCGCCCGTCAAGGTCGATGGCACCGGTAGCGGTACCCTCACGATCGCCGATGACGGCGCGGTATCGGGCAGCGTGACGACCGTCGGCGTCAACGGCACGATGGCGCACATCCACATGGCGGCGGCAGGCACGAACGGTCCAGTGATCGTGCCCTTCACCAAGGACGGCGATACCTACCGGGCGCCGCCGGGCGCGAGACTCACCCCGGAACAGATGGCCGCGTTCAAGGCAGGCAACCTGTATTTCAACGTGCATACCGAGGCCCACAAGGGTGGCGAAGTGCGTGGCCAGTTGAAGCCGTAGGGTCTCCCGACGGGGCGGAGGCCGCGACGCCATTCCCCCGGCGTGTCCGCGCATCAGCCCGCTGACTCGAACAGTCGGGAAAGCACGCTGCGCAACCACGCGCGCCCTTCCTCACGATCGAATCGCTGGTGCCAGACCATGCTGACGTCGAAGCCCGGAAATCGGACGGGCGGCGGAACAATCTGTAGCTGAAGGTGGTCGGCCACGAGCGTGGCGAGGTTGAGCGGCACCACGGATACGAGATCGGATTCCGAGACGACCGGGCCCACACCGAGAAAGCTCCGTAGCTCATGCATGATCGGTGCGCGGATCCGCGGACCGAGCAAGACCCTTTGCACCGTCGCCGCGTGTTGCGTTCCGGGCGGATTGGCGATCACATGCTGCAAGTGCTTGAGGTCGGCAATTCCGATCTTTCCGTGAACGGCCGGGTGGTCCCTGCGTGCAATGTAGACGAAGCGTTCGGTGAACAGTCGCTTGACCCGGACCTGCCTGCCGAGGTCGGGAAAGTAGCCCACGCCGAGGTCGATGTCGCCAGAGGCCAGGCCCGCGACGAACGTGGCCCGGTCGGGCGATACCACCTTGGCGCCGACGTGGGGCGCGACGCGCGAGAGATGGCGAATGAGGCGAGGCATGAAATGGTGCTCGCCCATGTCGCTCATTGCGAGGTTGAAGCGGCGGTGCTCCTCGCTCGGCACGAACGAGGGCTTCTCGATCGTGCGCCGCACGATGTCCAGCGCGGCGGCAACGGGCGCGACGAGTTGTTGCGCGAACGGTGTCGGTTGCACGCCGCGCGGCTGCCGCACGAAGAGTTGGTCGTCGTAGACCTCGCGCAGTCGCGCAAGGCCGCGACTGACTGCCGGCTGGGAAAGGCCGAGTTTCTCGCCCGCGGCAGTCAGGTTCGACGTCCGGAAGACGGTCTCGAAGAGCTCGAGCAAGTCGAGGTCGAGGCGGCGCGAAACACGGGATGCCTTGCCGAGGGTTCTCTTCATGGCCGAACGTTCCTCACGGGTCGCAGCGCTCGCGCGTGAGGCAAGCATATCAAGGCAAGCATGACCAAGATGCAGATATGTCATTTCACAAATGTCATGCGGGATCGGATAATGGCTCGCGACGGCATCGCGCCCGGCCAGCAACCGGGCGCGGCGCGTCGATGCTGGTGGTGGCGCTCCGCGCGGATGCGCGATCTCTGGTCCAACCGATGAGGAGATGACATGATTGTCCTGCGCGATATCTACTACGTCCGATTGGGCACCCGGGATCTCGACGCCGCGCAGAAGTTTGCGACCGAGGTCGTCGGGCTGCAGTCGGTGCAAAGGACGAATGATCGGGTGTACCTGAAGAGCGACGCTCGACACCACTCGGTCTGCTACTTCCCGGGCGATCCCGCCGAGCACATCATTGCCTTCGAGTTGAAGGACCCCACGGGGCTGGCGCCGGCGCTGGGAGCGCTCAAGGCCGCGAAGGTGCCGTGCGGCATGGGATCGAGCGAGGAAGCGAAGGACCGCCACGTCGAATCCTTCATGTGGTTCCAGGATCCGACGGGGAACCGCATCGAGCTGGTGGCCCGGCCGCACGATGCGGGCAAGCGCTATTTCGGCTCGCGCGACGCCGGTATCCAGGGATTCGGCCACGTCGGAATCTGCTCGACGGATCCTGGACGCGACGAGAAGTTCTGGCTGACCCATTTCAATGCGATGGTCAGCGACTGGATCGGCCCCTGCCCGCTGCTGCGCGTGAACCCGCGGCATCACCAGATGGCGCTGTTCGCGACGGACCACAAGGGCATCCAGCACATCAATTTCCAGGTCGCGGAAGTCGACGACGTCATGCGCTCGTATTACTTCATGCAAGAGCGTGGCGTGAAGGTGGTGTTCGGTCCCGGTCGCCACGCGACGTCGGGGGGAATCTTCCTCTATTTCGAAGGCCACGACGGGATGATCTTCGAGTACTCGAACAGCGATCGCAAGATCATCGAGTCGCCCGAAGACTATCGGCCGCGGCAGTTTCCGCTCGAGCCGAGTTCGTTCTGCGTATGGGGTTCCAAGCCTGACATTGCCGAATTCAAGGATTGAGCAACGATGCCGGAGGTGATACGGTGAGTTGCCCGACGGCGTGCTCGACGAGGCGGAGTGCGCGTCACGCGCGGTGCCTGCCGGATCGATATTCGAGCGCATGTGGGATTACCTGTGCGACGGTGACCCGGAACAAGGAAGCATATGAAGCAAATCCTGAATTTCATCAACGGATCCTACGTCGGCAACGCCAGCGGGAAGACGTACGAAAAGAGGAATCCGGTCGACGACTCCCTCATCGGCATCGTCCACGAGGCCGGCGAGGCGGAAGTCGATGCCGCCGTGAAGGCCGCGCGCGCCGCGCTTCGCGGCCCATGGGGCAAGTTGTCGGTGACGGCGCGCTGCGACCTGCTCGACGGCCTGGTGGCGGAGATCAACAACCGCTTCGACGATTTCCTGCAGGCCGAGATCGCCGATACCGGCAAGCCCGCGCATCTCGCATCGCACGTCGACATCCCGCGGGGTGCTGCCAACTTCAAGATATTCACCGACACGATCAAGAACGTCGCCACCGAGTCGTTCGAGATGGTGACCCCCGACGGCAAGACGGCGCGCAGCTACGGCGTGCGCACCCCGCGCGGGGTGATCGCCATCATCTGCCCCTGGAATCTGCCGCTGCTGCTGATGACGTGGAAGTGCGGTCCGGCGCTGGCCTGCGGCAATACGGTGGTGGTCAAGCCGTCGGAATTCACCCCCAGCACGGCGACGTTGCTGGGCGAGGTGATGAACAAGGTCGGTGTACCGCCCGGCGTGTACAACGTCGTCAACGGCTACGGCACGAGCTCGACGGGCAGCTTCCTGACTGCCCATCCCGGCATCGACGGCGTGACCTTCACCGGCGAGACGAAGACCGGCACGGCGATCATCAAGGCCGCGGCCGAAGGCATTCGCCCGGTGTCGCTGGAGTTGGGCGGCAAGAATGCCGCGCTCGTCTTTGCCGACTGCGACTTCGAGACTGCCGTCAACACGGTCACCCGCTCGGCATTCGAGAACTGCGGCCAGGTCTGCCTGGGGACCGAGCGCGTGTACGTGGAGCGGCCGATCTTCGACCGGTTCGTCGCCGCGCTCAAGGCCAAGGCGGAATCGATGAAGCCGGGCCGGCCCTTCGATCGCGACACCAAGATCGGCCCGCTGGTCAGCAAGGTGCACCAGAAGAAGGTGCTGTCGTACTACGCGCTGGCGCGCGAGGAGGGTGCCACCGTCGTCTTCGGCGGCGGCATTCCGGACATGCCCGACGATCTCAAGGAAGGCTGCTGGGTACAGCCCACGATCTGGACCGGGCTCCCCGAGACTTCACGCGTGGTACGCGAGGAGATCTTCGGCCCCTGCTGCCATATCCAGCCCTTCGACACCGAGGAAGAGGCGGTGCGCATGGCCAACGATACGAAGTACGGGCTCGCGACCTCGATCTTCACGCAGGACATCGGCCGCGCCAGTCGCCTCGCCACGCAGATCGAGGTTGGCCTGTGCTGGATCAACAGCTGGTTCCTGCGCGACTTGCGCACGCCATTCGGCGGCGCCAAGCAGTCCGGCATCGGCCGCGAGGGAGGCGTGCATTCGCTCGAGTTCTACACCGAGCTTCGCAACGTGATGGTGAAGTACTGATCGGCGCGGCAGGGGATCCGCCCTTCCGCGCACGGTCGTCGCACAGCGATTCGCAGGAGAACGCCCATGCCGTTTGCGCAGATCTACCTCATGGAAGGCCGTACCGACGACCAGAAGCGCGCCGTGATCGAGAAGGTGAGTCACGCGCTGGCGGAGGCTACCGGCGCGCCCCTGGCCAACGTGCGCGTCTGGATTCACGACGTCCCCAAGGAGAACTGGGGTATCGCCGGCGTCAGCGCGAAGGACCTCGGACGCTGATCGGCGGACGCGGGCCGAGGCTTCGTCGGACGACGCGCCGGTGCGCGCGAGCCCAGTGCGGCCCGGCGATCGCCGCCGGCGCTACGCGTGCCCGCGGCTCGTGACGTACACCGTCCCGGTGAATGTCGACACGAGCTCGGTGTCGCGCGTGACCTCGACCCGATAGATCGCGAGCTTGCGGCCGCGGCTCGCCTCGGTCGCCTGCGCGACGAGCACGTCGCCTTCGCGCACCGCGACCGGGAACGTCGCGTGCGCGTCGATGCCGGCGGCGATCACGCCGTGCGAGTTCGAGGCGAGCCCGAAGGCGGTGTCGGCGAGCGTGAAGATCGCGCCGCCGTGGCACTTGCCGTTGAAGTTGAGGTGCTGGCAGCCGACCGCCATCCGCACCGTCGCGGTGCCGGGGCCGCCGTCGACGAATTCGATGCCGCAGTGGCGCACGAACGAATCGCGCGCGGCGAGGATGCGCAGCGCCTCGCGCAGGTCGGCGGGCAGCGGCGGCGCGGCGGCGGCGGCGGCGCGCTGAACGCGGCGGCCAACCCCGGCGGCGCGCGCGTGGGCGTCGAGCGTGTCGGCGAGGCTCGCGATGCCGTCACCGGTCGTCGCCGAGGTGCTCAATACGGGAACGCTCCAGCCCGCGCGCGGCGCGCGCAGCCGCAGCATGTCCTTGAGATCGCGCTCGGTGTTGGCCGCGTTGGGCGTATCCGCCTTGGTGACGACGAGGATGTCGGCGATCTCGAGGATGCCGGCCTTGATGGCCTGGATGCCATCGCCCAGCCCCGGCGGCGAGACGACGATGCTGGTGTCGGCAAAGGCCGCGATGTCGACGTCGGACTGTCCCGCGCCGACGGTCTCGACGACGACGGTGTCGAAGCCGGCGGCATCGAGGGCGTCGACGATGCGCGGCGTGGTGCGCGCGAGACCGCCGCCGTGACCGCGCGAGGCGAGCGAGCGGATGAAGACGCTGTCCGCGGTCCCGATGTTCATGCGCACGCGATCGCCCAGCACCGCGCCGCCGGTCACCGGACTCGACGGATCGACCGCGGCGACCGCGACGCGCTTGCCGCGCTTCGCGATCTCGGTGACGAGCGCATTGATGAGCGTGGACTTGCCCGCGCCGGGTGGACCGGTGATGCCGACGACGTGTGCGTGGCCGAGGTGCTCGCGCAGCGCCGCGTGCAGCGCCGCCGCCGACGGCAGCTCGTTCTCGATCTCGGTGAGGGCGCGGGCGAGCACGGCACGCTGGCCGGTGCGCAAGGCTGCGACGCGCCGGGCCAGTTCCCCGGCAGGCGCCGCGGCGGTCTTGGGCAGGGGATTGCGCATCGTCAGACGGCGACGAGCGGATGCCCGAAGCCCAACTCGCGGCGCAGCGTGCCGCAGATCTCGCCATGCGTGCACCCCGCGGCAGCGGCCGCGACGATCGCGCCAAAGAGGTTGGTACGCGTGGGGCCGGTCTCGCCCGTCGCGCGCACGAGTGCAGCGAGCGCCCGCGCGACGTCGTCCTGCGAGCGCTGCGCCTTGAAGCGCGCGAAGTCGGCGCGGTGCGCGTCCATGAGTGCCGGATCGGGTTTGGCGAGCGCGGGGCGCGCGCTCGCGTCCTCGTCGATCGCGTAGCGGTTGACGCCGACCACCGTCTGCTCGCCGCTATCGATGCGCTCCTGGAAGGTGCGCGCGGAGTCGCCGATGCGCCGCTGCACGTAGCCCGACTCGACGGCGCGGTACATGCCGCCCTCCGCCTCGACGTCGGCCATGACGGCCAGCACCTTGGCTTCCATCTCGTCGGTGAGCCTCTCGACGTAGTACGAGCCGCCGAGCGGGTCGATCACGTCGGTCAGGTGCGCCTCCTCGCGCAGGATGTTCTGCGTCGCCACCGCGATGCGCGCGCCGAACTGCGTGGGACAGGAGAGCGCCTCGTCGTAGGCGTCGGTGTGCAGCGACTGCAAGCCGCCGAAGATCCCGGCGATCGCCTGCGCCGTGACGCGGGCGATGTTGTTGAGCGGTTGCTGGCGCGTGAGATCGACGCCGGACGTCTGGCCGTGGAACTTGAAGCGCCACGAGCGCGGATCGCGCGCGCCGTAGCGCTCGCGCGTCAGCCGCGCCCAGATCCGGCGGCCGGCGCGGAACTTCGCGATCTCCTCGAAGAACGAGATCGAGATGTCGAAGAAGAAAGTGAAACGCGGCAGGATGGCGTCGGGCGACATGCCGGCGGCGACGCAGTCGTCGGCGTACTGGATCGCCGAGGCGAACGTGAATCCCAGCGCTTCCGCCGGGGTGGCGCCCGCCTGCTGCATGTGCTGGCCGACGACCGACAGCGGATTCCATCGCGGCAGGTGCTCGCCGCACCAGGCGATGTGGTCGGTGAGCACGCGCCGCGCGCCGGCGAGCGCCAGCCGGAAGAACATGTGGTTGGCGACGAAATGCGAGAGGTAGTCGCTCTGGTTCGAGGTGCCGGTGATCGCGTTCCACGGCACGCCGTTGCGCTTCGCGGTGTCGAGCATGAAGGCGAGCAGCGTGAACGGCGACGGATCGTTCATCGCGCACGAGGTGCGGGCGAGGTCGACACCGTCGAGGCAGGCCGCCATGTGGTCGGCGCTGTTGCACACCACACCGCAGGTGCCGAGGAGTTCGGCGTCGACCTCGTCCATGTCGTAGCCGCGGAACACCGAGTTGCACGGGATGAGCGAGACCGCGTTGCCGCCCTGGTCGAGGATGTCGCGCAGCCGCGCGTTGTACGTGGCGGGCGTGCCGAGACCGATCAATTGCCGCTGTGTCCACGTGCGGCCGCGGTGCATCGTCGGGTAGATGCCGCGCGTGTACGGCGGCTGGCCGGGGAATCCGATTTCCGCATCGAAGCGTGCGGGATCGACGTCGAGCGGCGTGTACAGCGGCTTGATCGGGATTCCCGAGCGATTGCGCACCTCGCGGTCGTCGCCGATCTGCGCGGCGTACTCGGCGGACCAGCGGACGTTTGCCTCCCCGGTGGAGGCGGGGATCGCGTGCGGCAGGGGCTTGTTCATGGTGCGACCTCAGGCGGACGGGAAGCGGGACGCGCGCACCTTGGCGCTCGTCGCGTGGACGAAGGCGGCGATCTCGTCGAGCTTGTTGCCGGGATGGAAGACGCGCGAAACGCCGGCGTCGAGCAGCATCTTTTCGTCGGTGTCGGGGACGATGCCGCCGACGATCACCGCGACGTCACCCGCGCCACCTTCGCGCAGCGCCCGCATGAGCTTGGGCACGATGAGGTGATCGGTGGCAAGCGACGACACGCCGATGAGGTCGACGTCTTCCTCGACCGCGAGCTTGACGACAGTGCCGATGTCCTGCCAGGGCGGCGTGTAGACGACCTCGACACCGGCGTCGCGCAGGTGGGCGGCGACGATGCGGCTACCGCGATCGTGCCCGTCGAGGCCGATCTTGGTGATGAGGACCTTGGGGCGAAAGGCGGGATCGGGCATGGCGTTTCCTTCACTCTCCGAGAGGATCGCGCAGCAGGCGGACGAAGCGGCGGGCGAGCGCCTGCGGCGAATCCTTGCCCGGGCGGTACCAGGTCTGCGACCAGTTGAGCGCGCCGAGCAGCATGAGTTTCAGCGCGCGGCGATCGGTGCGTGCCGGCAGCGGCAGCGAGTCGACGGCCTGCGCGAAGAGCGCCTCGTATTCGTCGCGCAGCGCGGTGAGGCGCGCGGCGACCGCAGGGGCATCGTCGGGGCGCACGCGGATCACCACTTGCCCGTAGTCGCCATCCTCGAGCAGTGCCGCGAGGTGCGCCGCGCACACGTTGGCGAGCCGCGCCCAGGGATCGGCGTCCGCCTTGTCGAGCGCGGGCCGCACCGCCTCCTCGATGCGACGCACACCTTCGGCGTACACCGCGATCAGCAGTTCTTCCTTCGATGCGAAGTAGTAGTACAGGGACCCCGGCAGCATCCCGGCGGCGCCGGCGATGTCGCGCATCGACGTGTAGCCGAAGCCCTTCTCGGCGAAGAAGCGCGCGGCCGCGTCGAGGACGAGCGGGAGGCGGCTGTCGCTGCGGGTGCCGGTGCGGGAGCCGTCGCGCACGGCGGGATGGACGTCGGATGGGGTCACGGGCAACGCGGGCGCCGGAGGATAGAAAAACAAACAGTTGTTTGGTATACTGCGGCTATCCTTGCGGATTGTCAAGAACCTCGCGACAGGCACATGCAACTCGAAGGCATCCGCGTCGTCGATCTCTCGCGCATCCTCTCCGGGCCGTTCTGCTCGATGTTCCTCGCCGACATGGGCGCCGAGGTCATCAAGGTGGAAGGCCCTGGCGACGGCGATCCGGTGCGCCAGCAGGGGGCGCTGCGCAACGGCTACAGCCTCTATTTCGCCTCGTTCAACCGCAACAAGCGCTCGCTCACGCTCGACCTGCGCAGCGACGAGGGCAAGGCGATCCTGCGCAAGCTCATCGCCACCGCCGACGTGGTGCTCGACAACTTCCGTCCGGGGGTGATGGACAAGATCGGCCTCTCGCGCGAGGAACTGCGCGCGATCAAGCCCGACCTCGTGATCGGCCACATCACCGGCTTCGGGATGGATGGGCCGTACCGTGACCGGCCGACGTTCGATTTCATCGCGCAGGCGATGAGCGGCTTCATGAGCGTGAACGGCGCCGAGGGCGAGCCGCCGCAGCGCGCCGCGCCGCCACTTTCCGACCTCATCGCCGGCGCCTATGCCGCGATGGGCATCTGCGCCGCCCTCTATCGTCGCGAGCGCACGGGACAGGGCGAGGAGGTCGCCACGTCGCTCGTCGACAGCATGGTCGCCAACCTCGCCTTCCTCGCCTCGCACTACTTCGATACCGGTGCGCAGCCGCTGCGCACCGGCAACGACCACGCGCTGGTTGCGCCGTACGGCCTCTTCGAGGCGGCCGACGGCCAGGTCGCCATCGCGCCCTCGAACGACCAGGTCTACTTCAAGCTCCTCGACGCGCTGGGCCTTGCGCACCTGCGCGACGATCCGCTGTTCCGCACGAATGCCGATCGCTTCGCGCACCGGCGCGAGATCAATGCCGAGATCGATGCGGTGACGCGTACGCACCCGATCGAGCACTGGCTCGACGTCCTCAACGCCGCCGGCGTTCCCTGCGGGCGGGTCATGGGTTTGAAGGAAGTCTTCAGCGACCCGCAGGTCCGCCACCAGCAGATGCAGATCACCATCGACGATCCGGTGCACGGGCCGATCGACGTCCTCGGGTTTCCGATCAAGTTCACCGACGCGCCGTGCCGGATCCATCGCCGGCCGCCCGGGTTGGGCGCCGACACCGACGACATCCTGGCGAGCCTGGGCTACAGTACGGAAGCGGTCGCCGCCCTGCGCGCGAAGGGGATCGCGTGACGCGCGGTGGCGGCGATGGCTCCACGCAGCCCGACGCCGCTTCGCCTTGCAGCCCGCGCTCCGATTCCCGATCCCTGATCCCTGATCCCCGACTCCCGATGGACTACACCACCCCCTCCCGCGAGCACGTCACCGTCATCGAAGTCGGCACTCGCGACGGTTTCCAGTCCGAGAAGACGTTCATCCCGACTGCCGTCAAGGCCGAGATCGTCGACGCGCTCATCGCCGCCGGCATCCGTGACGTCGAAGCGACGTCGTTCGTGAGTCCGCGCGCCGTGCCGCAACTCGCCGACGCGCACGAGATGCTCGCGCTCGTCACGCGCCGCCCCGAGGCGCACATCGCCGCCCTGGTACCGAATGCGCGCGGTGCCGAGCGCGCGCTGGGTGCGGCTGTCGACGAGATCGTCTGTTTCGTGTCGGCGAGCGAGACGCACAACAAGGCCAACCTCAACGACACGATCGAAGGGTCGCTCGCCGCCGTGGCCGAAGTCGCGGACATCGTGCGCGGCAAGGTGGAGATGCGCGGCGCGGTGGCCTGCGCCTTCGGCTGCCCGTTCGAGGGCGAGGTGCCGGTTGCCGGTGCGATGCGCCTGATCGACGCCTACGCGAGGCTGGGCTTCACGCAGTTGACGCTG
>JBDHRR010000222.1:0-2521 GCA_039807685.1 Burkholderiales bacterium | reverse complement strand
ACTCGCCCAGCGTGGGCGGCGGTTCGCGCTGCGCTGGTGCGCATCGTCCCTGGCCATTCGGGAGGCGCTGTGCGACGTGGAGCGTGAGGACTCCGCTGCGGCGGGGCTGGTGGTCATCACACCGCTGGCGACGCACGAACTCGCCGACGACATCGCCGCGCGCCTCGCGCGTGGCCGGGTATTCCAGCCCGAAGGCTGGGACCTGGTGCGCCAGTTGTTCCAGGCCCGGGAGACCGACGCCCGCTTGGGGCGCTACGCGTGGATGCCGCAGGCGCTCATCGATGCGGCTGCGCAGGGTCCGTACCCGCCGGTCGCCAATGGCTTCCTCGACATGGAAACCGCTTGGCAGGCGGTACTGCAGCGCTTCCTGGGAATCCCGACGGCACGACCCGATGCGGCGTCACTGCTGGTGTGGTCGATGACGGATGGCGCGACGAGCGCGCTCGATCAACTTCCAGCGGCCGTCCGCAGCGATGTCCTGCGCTGGTTCGCCGAAGCGGCCGGCCGCGCCGGCGAGATCATCGTGGGCGGCGTCGAGGCCGGCCGAACGATCGATGCACTGCCGCTTGGTTTGCTCTGCGGCGTGATCTTTGCGGAACCAGGCAAGGGAGAAGCCGCGCTCGCTCAGGCGGCCGTCCGCCTCGAGCGCTTCGTCGGCGATCGGCACGTCGACGCCGCGCAAGGCCAAGCCTGGGCGCTTGCCGCCGCCCAGGTCGTACGCGAGATGGGCGTGGATGCCACGCGCGCGGCCCTCGATCGCGCCGATTCGCTGCTGCACGAGTTGCGCATCGTCGAGTTCGCGCACTTGAGCGATCTGCTCCCGATCGCGCTCGATCAGCGGCTGCAGGATTTTGCGGGCGCCCTCGCGGCCCAGGTCGCCGAGCCCAACGCGATGCATCTCGCGCAAGTGGAGCTTTGCGCCGACCGCGCGCTCGGACACACGCTGCTGGCCGCGCAGCCGTCGCGTGCGGAACGCGTCGAGATGGCGCGCCGCCTGGCGCGCTGGATGCTGACGGCACCGCCCGCCACCGCATCGTTGCCGGCCGCGGCCGCGTGGCAGACGGATGAAGGCGCCTTCGTGGACTGGGCGCGCTTTCGCCTGCTCGGTGGCGACGAGGTGGCTGAACTGTCGCAGGCCTACCACGCGTGTCGTGAAGCCTTGATCGCGCGTCGCGACACGCTCGCGAAGCCGTTCGCGCAGGCGTTGATCGAGTGGAATGCGAACAAGCCCTCCGTCGCCGGTCGCGTGGTGCCGGTCGAATCCGTTCTCGAGCGCGTGCTCGCGCCGCTCGCGTCCAGCCACCCGGTCCTGCTGCTGGTGATGGACGGGCTGAGCGTGAGCATCTTTCGCGAACTCTTCGCGCACAGCGCGGCCCCCGGCTGGGCGGAGATGGTGCGCAGCGACGTGGAGCAAGCGCTCGTCGGCGTAGCCGCACTGCCGACCATCACCGAGGTGAGCCGCGCGAGCCTGCTGTGCGGACGCCTGACATTGGGTGCGGCCGCGCAGGAGAAATCCGGCTTTGCTTCGCACGCGGCGCTCCTCGCGCACAGCCGACCCGGCTTGCCGCCACGGCTGTTTCACAAGGGAGAGTTATCCGAGGCAACCAACCTCGCCGCCGAGGTGCGCGCGGCAGTCGCAGACCCGCGGCAGCGGGTGATCGGCGTCGTCTACAACGCGGTCGACGACCACCTGAGTGGTCCCGATCAATTGCATCAGCGCTGGACGCTCGAGGACCTGCGATTGCTGCTCCCCCTGCTGCGCGAAGCGCGCGAAGCCAAGCGCGTGGTGGTGATCACCGCCGATCACGGCCACTTGCTGGAGGACGGCACCACGTCATACGCCGGTGGTGAAAGCGATCGCTGGCGTCCTGGGACAGATACGCGCGGGCCACACGAACTGGCGGTGCACGGCGGGCGCGTCGTGACGAACGACGGCGCGGATGCCGTGGTCTGCCTGTGGGGGGAGCGCACGCGATATGCCGGACGCAAGAACGGGTACCACGGCGGCCTGTCGCCGCAGGAGGTCACCGTACCGCTCGCCGTGCTGGTTCCGATCGGCACGACGCTGGAAGGATGGGCGCCCGCACCTCCCGCGCAACCCGAGTGGTGGGAGCTGCCGCCTCTCGCCAAGCCAAAGGCAGCGGCGCCGGCGGTGACGCCGCCGGTGCGACCTTCAGGTCGCAAGCCGCCGACCCCGGCGGGTCAGCAACAGCTCTTCGACACCGCGCAGTTGCCGCCGGTCCCCGCACCCGCGCGAGTCCCGCCGGACTGGATCAGCGCCTTGCAAGGCAGTGGCATCTACGCCTCGCAGCGCAAGCTCGCCGCACGCGTGGCGCCCTCCGACGACACCATGCGGGCGCTGCTGACGGCGCTATCCGAACGTGGCGGCAAGCTCTCGCGTGCGGCGCTCGCGCAACGGCTGTCGCTGCCGGAGATGCGCCTTCCCGGCATGCTGAGCGCGGTTCGCCGCGTGCTCAACGTCGATCAGTCGCGAGTCCTCGTCGTCGACGACGCTGCGGGA
>JBDHRR010000100.1:0-12816 GCA_039807685.1 Burkholderiales bacterium | reverse complement strand
CATGTTGCGCCGCATTCGGCGGAATTGCGATAGCGTAGGATGCCAACCTCCCGTAGCGCGGCGCCGGCGAAAGCCGTGGAGAAAGGATACATGGTGACCCCGGTATCGTCTGTAGACTGCTTGGAATCGACCGTCGCGGGAGGCGAGGCGGACACCTATTCGGTGGCCGGCTTCGACATGAAGCTCGCGCAGGCGCCCGGAGTGTTCCGGCCCACGTTGACCACGCGCCTCCTCCTGGAGCAGGTGCTGGCGAGCGGTGTCGCTGGCAAGACTGCGCTCGATCTCGGTTGTGGCTCGGGTCCGATCGCCATTGCGCTCGCCATGGCCGGCGCCGTGCGAGTGCACGCGTCGGACGTAATGGCGCAGGCCTGTGAGCTCACCCGCCGGAACGTGCTCGCCAACGGTCTCGCGGATCGCATCGATATCGTGACCGGGAGCCTGTTCGCGCCGTTCGGTGGCCGCCGCTTCGACGTGATCGTCGACGACGTCTCGGGCGTCGCTGCGGTCGTTGCGGCAAAGAGCTCGTGGTTTCCCGACGAGGTGCCGTTGGGTGGTGCCGACGGCGCCGACCTCGCGGTGCAGATGCTCGCCGAGGCGGGGGCGCACCTCAATCCGGGAGGCGCGCTGTACCTGCCGGTGCTGAGCCTGTCGAATGCGCGGCGCATCCTGGAGGCTGCGGAGCGCCATTTTCCGCGTCGCGTCGAGAGACTCGCCTCCAAGCTCGTGCCGTTCAGCCCTGCGCTGAACGATCATCTGGAATTGCTGTTGGGCCTCAAGCGTGACGGCGTCATCGACTTCGAGCAGGTCCGCGGGCGATCGCTGTGGCGGCTCGACATCTACAAGGCGTCTGCGGCATGAGCCGCGCGCGTCGACGGTCCTCCGCGCGGCGCGTTCAGGCGGCGAAATCGACGTCGCGCACGACGGCCGTCAACTGCGCCTCGACGACGATGGCGTCATCGACGGTCGCCGCGGCCGAGAGCTTGGCGACGCCGCGCCGCGCCTGATTGAGCGTGCACACGAGGTCGAGGCGCTCGCCGGCGGCGACGTCCCGGTCGAAGCGGCCGTTCTCGATGGCGGCGAAGAAAATGATCGACTTGCCGATCCGGCTCATCATGCCCGAGTAGTGACACAGGACGCCCGCGGCCTGCGCGAGCGCTTCCACTACCAGCAACTGCGGCATGACCGCCGGCGTGCGGCCCTGCAGGAACCAATCGGTCCGGGTCACGTTCTTGGTGACGCGGACGAAGCGGTTCGGTTCGCAGGCGACGACCCGATCGATGAGCAGGAAGGGGTAGCGGTGGGGAATGTGGTGCAGGATCTCCCCGATGTTCGAGTGCTCGATGGGCGCTGCGTCAGATGATGATGGCAATGGCGATCCTCGGTTGGGTGTCGGTCGGAAGCGGCGACCTGACGACGGCTGTGGCCCCGGCGCTATAATCCGCCCGGCTTCGCACATTTTCTTCCCCGTCGAATTCTTCCATGAAAATTCTCGTTCCCATCAAGCGGGTCGTCGATTTCAACGTCAAGGTCCGGGTCAAGCCGGATGGTACCGGCGTCGATACCGCCAACGTCAAGATGTCGATGAACCCCTTCGACGAGATCGCGGTCGAGGAGGCGGTCCGGCTGAAGGAAAAGGGTGTGGCGACCGAGATTGTCGCAGTTTCCTGCGGAATCGCGGCGTGCCAGGAGACGCTGCGTACCGCGCTGGCGCTGGGCGCCGACCGGGCGACGCTGGTGGAGACGGACGTCGAGTTGCAGCCGCTCGCGGTGGCGAAGCTCCTGCAGGCGATCGTCGCCCAGGAGCAGCCCGGCCTCGTGATCCTCGGCAAGCAGGCGATCGACGACGATGCCAACCAGACGGGCCAGATGCTGGCGGCGCTCCTCGGCTGGCCGCAGGCGACGTTCGCTTCCAAGGTGGACGTCGGTGAGGGCAGGGCGACGGTCAAGCGCGAGGTCGACGGCGGGCTGGAGACGGTCGAGATGAAGCTGCCGGCGGTCGTCACGACCGATTTGCGGCTCAACGAACCGCGCTACGCGACGCTGCCGAACATCATGAAGGCGAAGAAGAAGCCGCTGGCGACGGTCACGCCCGCTACCCTCGGGGTCGACGTCACGCCGCGGCTCGTCACGCTCAAGGTCACCGAACCCGCCAAGCGCAAGGGTGGTGGCAAGGTGGCCGACGTGAAGGAGCTCGTCGCCAAACTGCGAACCGAAGCCAAGGTCATTGCCTGAGGTCATACCGTCATGTCGATACTGGTCCTTGCAGAACACGACAACGCCACGTTGAAGTCGGCTACCGCGCATGCGGTGGGTGCGGCGGTCAAGCTCGGTGGCGACATCCACGTGCTGGTGGCGGGCGGCGGCGCACAGGCCGCGGCGGCGCAGGCGGCTGCCCTCGCCGGGGTGACCAAGGTCCTCCTCGCCGACGCGCCGTACCTCGCATCCCCCACTGCCGAGAACGCGGCGGCGACGGCGCTGTCGCTGCTGCCCGGCGCCTACACGCACGTCGTCATCGCGGCGACCGGCTTCGGCAAGAGCGTCGCGCCGCGCATCGCGGCCAAACTCGACGTCGCGCAGGTGAGCGAGATCACGGCGATCGAGTCGCCCGATACCTTCGTGCGACCGATCTACGCCGGCAATGCCTTCGCCACCGTGCAGTCGAAGGATTCCTTGAAAGTCCTCACCGTGCGCACCACCGCGTTCGATGCGGTGGCCGGCGGCGGCAGTGCGCCGATCGAGACGGTAGCCGCGGCCCCCGACAGCGGGGCGTCGAAAGTCACGGGACAGGAGCTCACGAAGTCGGAGCGTCCCGAACTCACCAGCGCGCGTGTCGTGGTGTCCGGCGGGCGCGGCATGGGCAACGGCGAGAATTTCAAGCTGCTCGAGACGCTCGCCGACAAGCTCAATGCGGCGATCGGCGCCTCGCGGGCGGCGGTCGACGCGGGGTACGTGCCCAACGACTATCAGGTCGGGCAGACCGGCAAGATCGTGGCGCCCGACCTGTACATCGCGGTGGGTATCTCGGGAGCGATCCAGCACCTCGCGGGGATGAAGGACAGCAAGGTGATCGTCGCGATCAACAAGGACCCGGAAGCACCGATCTTCGCGATCGCCGACTACGGTCTCGTCGGCGACCTCTTCGAGATCGTGCCGCAGCTCACCGCCGAACTCGGGTAGCGCTCCTTTTAGAGCGTGTGCTCTACGCGCGTCGCGTTACGCTACGCGCTCGACGACCTTTGGAGGAGATTGCGCCATGAGCACCTATCGTGCGCCGTTGGCCGACATGCGCTTCGTGTTGAACGAGCTCGCGGGCCTGTCGCAGGTTGCAAGCCTGCCGGGATTCGGCGATGCGACGCCGGATACCGTGGCGGCGATTCTCGACGAGGCCGGAAAATTCGCGACCGACGTCCTCGACCCGCTGAACGCGAGCGGTGATCGCGAAGGGTCGACGTGGCTCGAGGGCGACCGCGTGCGCACGCCGGCGGGGTTCAAGGCCGCCTACGAGCAGTTCTGCGCCAACGGCTGGAACGGGCTCACCAAGGATCCGCACTACGGCGGCCAGGGCTTGCCGCAGCTCGTCGCCTGTCCCGTCGAGGAGATGTGGCACTCGGCAAACCTCGCCTTCGATCTTTGCCCGTTGCTGACGCAGGGGGCCATCGAGGCGATCGCCCTGCGCGGGTCGCAGGCGCTGAAGGACACCTATCTTCCCAACATGGTTTCCGGCAAGTGGACGGGGACCATGAACCTCACCGAGCCGCAGGCGGGATCCGATCTCGCAGCGGTGCGCACGCGCGCGGTGCCGCAGGGTGACGGCACGTACCACCTCTTCGGGCAGAAGATCTTCATCACCTTCGGCGAGCACGACTACACCGAGAACATCGTCCATCTCGTCCTTGCACGCACGCCCGATGCGCCGGAGGGCGTGAAGGGAATCTCGCTCTTCGTCGTGCCGAAGTTCCTGGTCAATGCCGACGGGTCGATCGGCGCGCGCAACGACGTGCGCTGCGTCTCGATC
Source organism: Burkholderiales bacterium (assembly GCA_039807685.1). Taxonomy (GTDB): domain Bacteria; phylum Pseudomonadota; class Gammaproteobacteria; order Burkholderiales; family Casimicrobiaceae; genus VBCG01. The sequence continues at coordinate 8,801 of JBDHRR010000100.1, read as the reverse complement.
GAGCACAAGCTCGGCATCCACGCGAGCCCCACCTGCGTGCTCGCCTACGGCGACCACGGTGGCGCCACCGGCTATCTCGTCGGCGAGGAGAATCGCGGCCTCGAGTACATGTTCATCATGATGAACCTCGCGCGCTTCTCGGTGGGACTCGAGGGCGTGGGCATCGCCGAGCGCGCCTATCAGCGCGCCGTGGCCTATGCGCGGGAACGCGTGCAAGGGCGTGCGGTGGGCGTCGGCCCGAAGGATCCCATCAACACGATCATCGCGCATCCGGATGTCCGCCGCATGCTGATGACGATGCGTGCGTATACCGAGGCAATGCGCGCGGTGGCCTACGTCACTGCCGCGGCTCTGGACAATGCGCGCGGCAATGCGGACGCGGCGGCGCGCGCCCGGGCGCAGGCCTTCGCCGACTTCATGATTCCGATCGTGAAGGGGTGGTCCACCGAGACGGGTCAGGAAGTGGCGTCGCTCGGCATCCAGGTGCACGGCGGCATGGGCTTCATCGAGGAGACCGGCGCCGCGCAGCACCTGCGCGATGCGCGGATCATCACCATCTACGAAGGCACGACCGGAATCCAGGCCAACGACCTCATCGGCCGCAAGACCGCGCGCGACGGCGGCGCGGTGGCACGCGCGATCGCCGGCGAGATCGACAAGGTCGCCGGCAAGCTCACGGGTCGCAGCGAGCCCGAGCTGCGCGCGATCGGCACGCAGTTGACCACGACGATGGTGGCGGTGAAGACATCGATCGACTGGATGGTGCGCGCGTACGGCGCCGATCCGCGACAGGCGCACGCCGGCGCGGTGGCCTACCTCAAGATGTGGGGGCTCGCGGTCGGCGGCTGGCAGATGGGACGTGCGGCATTGGTGGTGGCCGATGAACTCGCGGCCGGCAAGGGCGACGCGGCCTTCCAGCGCGCGAAGATCACCACCGCGCGCTTCTACGCCGAATCGTTGCTGCCGCAGGCGCTCGCCTTCGCGCACTCGATCGAGCACGGTGGCGAGAGCGCGCTGGCACTCGCCGACGAGGCGTTCTGACGCGGCGGGCGCGTTTCGCGCCGGCGCGGCGGGAGCGCGTCATTGCACGACGAGTTCCTCGATCCACATGATCTCGCAGGCACCGTCACCGGTATCGTCACGGCGCAGCGACGTGTTCCAGACGAAGCCGTCGTTGCCGCGCACGTCGACGAGATAGCCCGCCAGCCGCACCACCTGCCCCGGACGCAGGCGGCGCAGGCGCGACTCGATCTCGGCGGTGGCGGGGATCGCGTGGATCTGCGCGGCGTGCGTCGCGGTTTCGGCCGGAGACAGCGGGAAGGTCCGCCAGTCCCGCGGGCGCCAGTAGAAGAAGCGCCCCATCTGGCTGAATTCGAGCTGGTCGACGACCGTCGTGTCGGACATCGGGCCCCAGCCCACACCGAGGTCGACCGGCGCGAGGGTGGCGCCGCCGTCCACCCGGTAGATCTCCTTGCGCAGGATGCGCGCCTCGAGATCGTAGCGCGCGCGGCCCAGCAGCGTGTATCCCTTGACCTCGAAGCGCGGCGGTGCATCGACGAGATTCGTCTGCGCGGGATCCGCGGGCGCGACGATTCCGGGGGGCAGATGTTCCGCACGCTCGTTGTGCCACCAGTTCCACGCACCCCATAGCGAGACGGCGACGATCGCGAGGACGATGCGGTTCATCGCTGGGACACGCTTCGGGCGAGCCAACGCCGTTCGCCGACCAGCGCGCGTATCGCGGCGATCACCACCAGCGTGACGACGATGAGCACCGAGCTGTAGGCGATGGCGATGCCGTAGTCGCCGTTGGCGACGCGATCGACGATGTAGGTCGTCGCCCACTGGTGCTGCGCGGAGACGAGGAAGACGACTGCGGAGAGTGTCGTCATCGAGCGCACGAACGCGTAGACGAGCGCGGCGACCACCGCCGGCCGCAGCAGCGGCACGAGCACGCGGCGCACGGTCGTGCCGGTGCCTGCGCCAAGGGTGGCCGAGGCTTCGTCGAGGCCGGGGTCGATCTGGCTCATCGCCGCCATGCCGGCGCGCACGCCCACCGGCATGCTGCGAAAGACGTTGCACGCCACGAGGATGAACGCCGTGCCGGTGATTTCGACGGGCGGTGTGTTGAAGGCGAGGAGGTACGCCACGCCGATCACCGTACCGGGAATGGCGAAGGTCAGCAACGTCGCGAACTCGAAGGCGGCGTGGCCCACGAAGCGCTGTCGGGTCAGGAGATAGGCGGTCAGGATGCCCAGCATGGCGGTGAGCGGGGCGCCGATCGCCGACAGCGACAGCGTCGTCGCGAGCGAACTCCACGCGGCGCCAGCCCAGTGGATGCCGTGCGGACCCCACTCGACCGCGAAGGCACGCGCGTAGTGGCGCAGCGTCGGCGTGTAGTCGCGGCCCCAGGTCTCGGCGAAGCCGCCGGCGAGCACCATGACGTAGAGGAGGATGGTGACGAGTGCCCACGGCCAAACGAGCGTGTGACAGGCGCGACGCACGGGCGTTGGAAGCAGCGCCGGCAAGCCCGCCTCGCCGCGCCCGGCGAACGACACGTACGCTTTGCCGGCCAGCACCGCACGCTGCCCGATGAAGGCGGCCAAGGCAAAGGCTGCGAGGACGAGGCCCAGTGCGGCGGCACGACCGGCATCGAGTTGTGCGCCGACCATCGAAAAGTAGATCTCGGTCGCGAGCACGCCGAAGTCACCGCCCAGCAGGATCGGATTGCCGAAGTCGGCAAGCGATTCGATGAAGCTCACGAGGAAGGCGTTGGCGAGGCCCGGCGCCATGAGCGGCAGCGATACGTCGCGGAAGGTGCGCCAGCGATCGGCACGCAGCGTCTGCGCGGCTTCTTCGAGCGTCGGCGACACGCCGTCGACGACGCCGACGAGGATGAGGAAGGCGATCGGCGTGAAGGCGAAGGTCTGCGCGACGAGGATTCCCGGCATTCCGTAGATCCAGCGCGCCGGTTCGATGCCGAGCGACCAATCGAGGAACTGGCTGACGAGGCCCGAGCGTCCGAAGACCAGGATGAGCGCGAGGCCGACGACGAACGGTGGCGCGACGAGTGGGAGCGTGGCGAGCGCGCGCAGCGCGCGCGGGTGCCGGAGCGACGAGCGGGTCACGACGAGTGCGAACGCGAGCCCCAGCGCGGTGCAGGTGGTGGCGGCGAGGGTGGCGAGGGCGAGCGTGTTCCAGGCAACACCGCAGCGCGCGCCGCCGCCGAGACAGCCGAGACCCCATACGCGGGCGAGTGCCGTGCGCTCGACGAAGCTCGCCGGCGCGAAGGCGCCGGTGTCGTCGGCAAAGGCTGCGAGCAATACCCTGGTAAGGGGAAAGAGCGTGAACAAGGCGACGAGCCCCGCGATCGCGACGATGCTGCCGGTGACGAAGAGGTCGCCCTGGAACGCGCCGCGGGCGGCGAGCGCGGCTGCCAAGAGCGCGGCAACACTCGCTGCGGCGAGGCCGGCGCCCAAGCCCAGGCGCGCATCGGCGCCGCTCGCGAGCACGAGGCCCGCCGCGCCCACCGCGAGCCAGGCGATGACGAAGCGTCGCCGGGTACGCCGGGCACGATCCGCGCGCGCGGACACGCCGTTGACTGGTATCTCGTGATCGCTGGCAGTACCGCTCACCGCGCCGCCCTGGGCGCCGGTGCGCCGCCACGTGTCGAGATCGCGGCGCGCGTCGCCGCGGACTTTGTACCATCGCGGTCTCGCCAGCAAGGGATCGATCGAGGATACGGGACATGCAGCGCTATCGACTGGGGATCGACTTGGGCGGCAGCAAGATCGAGATCGTGGCGCTCGCCGCCGACGGTCGTTGCGCGCTGCGCCGTCGCGTCGCCACGCCGCGCGGCGATTACCGCGGCACGCTGCGGGCGATCGCGACACTGGTCACCGATACCGAGACGGCGCTCGGCGTGCCCCCGGGCGCATGCACCGTCGGCATCGGGACCCCGGGCTCGCTCTCGCCGCAGAGCCGGCGCCTGCGCAACTCGAATTCGGTGTGCCTCAACGGCGAACCGCTCCTCGACGACCTGCAGACGCTCCTCGCTCGCGAGGTGCGCATCGCCAACGACGCCAACTGCTTCGCGATGTCCGAGGCCGCCGACGGCGCGGGCGCGAGCGGCGCCGTCGTCTTCGGCGTCATCCTCGGCACTGGCGTGGGGGCGGGGATCGTCGTGCAAGGATCGGTGCTCGCCGGTTGCAACGGCATCGCCGGCGAGTGGGGCCACAATCCGCTGCCGTGGCCGCGCGACGACGAGCGACCCGGGCGTGCGTGCTACTGCGGCCGCGCTGGGTGCATCGAGACCTGGCTCTCCGGTCCCGCGCTCGAATTCGACTACGGGCAGACGGCGCGACGGCCGCTGGATGCCGCCGCGATCGTCGCGTTGGCCGCCGCCGGTGACGCCACTGCCCAGGCGGCGCTCGCGCGCTACGAGGAGCGGCTCGCCCGCGCGCTCGCCCATGTGATCAACATCCTCGACCCGGACGTGATCGTGCTGGGGGGCGGGATGTCCAATGCGGATTCGCTGTACCGGCGCGTGCCCGAAGGGTGGGGGCCGTGGATCTTCGCCGATCGCGTGGCAACCCGCCTCGTGCGCAATGCGCACGGCGACTCGAGCGGCGTGCTCGGCGCCGCGCGCCTGTGGCCCGCGTAGCGCGTCGTCACATCGACGTGTAGTTCGGACCGCCGCCACCCTCGGGGGTGACCCACTTGATGTTCTGTCGCGGGTCCTTGATGTCGCAGGTCTTGCAGTGCACGCAATTCTGCGCATTGATCTGCAATCGCTTGCCGCCGCCGTCGGCGTCGACGAACTCGTACACGCCGGCAGGGCAATAGCGCGCCTCGGGGCCCGCGTACTCCGCGAGGTTCACCGTCACCGGAACCGCCGGATCGCGCAGCCGGAGGTGGATCGGCTGGTCTTCCTCGTGATTCGTGTTCGAGAGGAATACCGACGAGAGCTTGTCGAAGCTCACCACGCCGTCGTACTTGGGATAGGCGATCGGCGTCGAATCGCGGGCAAGCCGCAGCGACGCGTGGTCAGGCTTGTCGTGACGCAGCGTCCACGGCACCAACGCGCCGAGGCCGAGGTCGTTGAGCCACATGTGCACGCCGCCGTGCGCGGTGCCCGCCCACATGCCCCACTTGAGGCCGGGCTTCACGTTGCGGACCTTGTAGAGGTCGGCGTAGACCCAGGACTTGCGCCACGCCGCATCGAGGTCGGCGAGCTGGTCGTGGGAGCGATCGGCAGCCAGCGCCGCGAACGCCGATTCGGCGGCGAGCATGCCGGTCTTCATCGCATTGTGGCTGCCCTTGATGCGGGGCAGGTTGACGAAACCCGCCGCGCAGCCGATGAGCGCGCCACCCGGGAAGGCGAGCCTCGGCACCGATTGCAGGCCGCCCTCGTTGATCGCGCGCGCGCCATAGGCGACGCGCTTGCCGCCCTCGAAGGTCGGGCGGATCGCCGGATGCATCTTGAAGCGCTGGAATTCGTCGTAGGGCGACAGGTACGGATTCTCGTAGTTGAGGTGGACGACAAAGCCCACGGCGACGAGCCGCTCGCCGAAGTGATAGACGAAGCTGCCGCCACCGGTGCGCGAATCGAGCGGCCAGCCCTGGCTGTGCACGACGCGACCGGGGTGGTGACGGTCCGGGGCGACTTCCCACAGCTCCTTGATGCCGATGCCGTATTTCTGCGGATCGACGCCGTCGCGCAGGTTGTACCGCTGCATGAGATCCTGCGACAGCGAACCGCGGCAGCCTTCGGCGAAGAGCGTGTATTTGGCGTGCAACTCCATGCCCGGCTGGTAGTCGGGTTTGTGCGAGCCGTTGCGCGCCACCCCCATGTCGCCGGTAGCGACGCCGCGCACGGCACCGTGGTCGTCGTAGAGGACCTCGGCCGCCGCGAAGCCCGGGTAGATCTCGACGCCCAGCGCCTCGGCTTGCTGCGCGAGCCAGCGGCAGACGTTGCCGAGGCTCACCACATAGTTGCCGGCATTGCTCATCAACGGCGGCAGCAGCCAGTGCGGGATGTGGTGCGCGCGCTCGGCGGTGAGGATCAGGAACTGGTCGTCGCTCACCGGCGTTTCGAGCGGGGCGCCTTGCGCCTTCCAGTCGGGCAAGAGTTCGTCGAGCGCCTTGGGGTCGACGACCGCACCGGACAGGATGTGCGCACCGATCTCCGAGCCCTTTTCGAGAACGCATACCGACACCTCGCGCTGGTCGCGGCTCGCGAGCTGTTTCAGGCGAATCGCCGCAGCGAGCCCGGCGGGACCCCCGCCGACGATCACCACGTCGTACTCCATCGCTTCGCGCGTCACGGTTCCCCCCGTTGTCGCCGGCGCCTTGCCGCCCGCTGCGGTCATTATAATTCGGGGTTACGCGTCCATTTCCGGCCGCGCCATCCTTGCGGTGCCACCATGCCCCAGCGCCTCCTCGTCCACACCTCGCACCAGGCCGTCCGCTGGGGCGACATGGACGCGCTCGGTCATGTCAACAACACGCTGTACTTTCGCTACATGGAGCAGGCGCGACTGGAGTGGGTGTACACGCTGGTCGACGGCTACGCCGCGGGGCAGGGCCCCGTCATCGCCAACGCGATCTGCAATTTCCGCCGCCCGCTCGTCTATCCCGCCAACCTCGAGATCCACATGTATCTCGGCGCGCCGGGCACGACGAGCGTGACGAGCTACTACGACATCGTCGCCGCCGGCGAGACCTTCGCCGACGGCGAATCGCGCATCGTGTGGATCGATCTCGCAACGGGTCGTCCGTGTCCGCTGCCCGCGGCGATCGTCGAGCCGCTGCGTGCGCTCACCCGGGAGGCGCCGTGACGACCAAGCTGTGGGAGCCCTCTGCCGAGCGGATCGCGCAGGCCAACGTGACCGCCTTCGCACGGCGCATCGCCGAGCGGCATGGGGTGGCGTGCCCCGACTACGCCACGCTGTGGCGCTGGTCGATCGAGCACAAGGAGTTGTTCTGGCGCGAGTTGTGGGACTACGCGGGCGTTCTCGGCACCCCGGGCGACGTCATTCTGCAGGACGCCGGTCGCATGCCCGGCGCCACCTGGTTCCCGGCCGCGCGGCTCAACTTCGCACGCAATCTCCTCGAACGGCGACGTCCCGACGACGTCGGTGATGCGCTCGTCTTCTGGGGCGAGGACAAGGTCAGGCGCCGCGTGTCGCACGCCGAGTTGCACGCCAGCGCCGCGCGCGTCGCGGCGGCGCTGGCCGCGCAGGGGATCGTCGCCGGCGACCGGGTCGCTGCGTACCTGCCGAACCTTCCGGAAGCGATCGTCGCCATGCTCGGTGCAGCGGCGCGCGGCGCGACCTTCTCGTCGTGCTCGCCCGATTTCGGCGTGCAGGGGGTGGTCGATCGCTTCGGGCAGATCGAGCCGCGCATCCTCTTCACCGCCGACGGCTATTACTACAACGGCAAGGTCGTGCCGATCCTGGACAAGGTGGCCGAGATCGTGGCGCGGGTGCCGTCGATCGAAAAGGTCGTGGTCGTGCCGTACCTGCAGGCCGGCGACGGCGCGGGCGACGATCTCGCGCGCGTGCGCGGCGCGGTGGCCTGGCCGACGTGGCTCGCGCCGTTCCTGCCCGGGCCGATCGACTACGTCGAGTTGCCGTTCGACCATCCGCTGTACATCCTCTATTCGTCGGGTACCACCGGCGTGCCGAAGTGCATCGTGCACGGTGCCGGCGGAACGCTGGTCCAGCACCTGAAGGAACACCTGCTGCACGGCGACGTGAAGCCGGGCGACCGCGTGTTCTACTTCACGACCTGCGGCTGGATGATGTGGAACTGGCTCGTCTCCGGACTCGCCGCGCGGGCGACGCTTCTCCTGTACGACGGCTCGCCGTTCGTCGATCGCGGCCGCGTGCTGTGGGAGTTCGCCGACGCCGAGAAGATGACGCACTTCGGGACCTCGGCCAAGTACATCGATGCGCAGAAGAAGATCGCGCTGGTGCCGCGCAAGGACTTCGATCTCGGGACGGTGCGCACCATCCTGTCGACCGGCAGTCCGCTCGCACCGGAGAGCTTCGACTACGTCTACCAGTGCGTGAAGGAGGACGTGCTGCTGTCGTCGATTTCCGGCGGCACCGACATCGTCTCCTGCTTCGCGCTCGGCGTACCGACGCGGCCGGTCTATCGCGGCGAGCTGCAGTGCCGCGGTCTCGGCATGGATGTCGACGTCTTCGACGACGATGGGCACGCGCTCGCGCATGGGCAAGGCGAGCTCGTGTGCAAGTCGCCGTTCCCGTCGATGCCGGTACGCTTCTGGAACGATCCGGACGGCAGCAAGTATCGGGCTGCGTATTTCGACCGCTTTCCGAACGTGTGGTGCCACGGTGACTGGGTCGAGCTCACCGAGCACGATGGCGTCGTCATCAGTGGCCGCTCCGATGCGACGCTCAATCCGGGTGGCGTGCGCATCGGCACCGCCGAGATCTACCGGCAGGTCGAGCAGTTGCCGGAGGTGGTCGAGAGCCTCGTCATCGGGCAGGACTGGCCGCCGGGCGAGGTCGGCGACGTGCGCGTCGTGCTCTTCGTCAAGCTCCGCGACGGCCTCGTCCTCGACGCCGCACTCGCCGATCGGATCAGGCAGCACATCCGCGCCAACACCACCCCGCGCCACGTGCCGGCCAAGGTCGTGCAGGTCGACGACATACCGCGCACCAAGAGCGGCAAGATCGTCGAGCTCGCGGTGCGCAACGTGGTCCACGGCCGCGACGTGAAGAACGTCGAGGCGCTCGCCAATCCCGAGGCCCTCGCGCAGTACCGCGACCGGG
>JBDHRR010000099.1:0-12861 GCA_039807685.1 Burkholderiales bacterium | reverse complement strand
TTCGCGGTGCGCGCCCAGGTTCTCGTACAGGCGCCGATGCGTCCCCTGGCGAAAGAGGTAGCCGTCGAAATCGGAGAACGCCGTCATCGGGTCGCGGGGCAGGGAGTCGTGGGCAAGGCGAGCACCAGGGCGCAATCTACCCTACGCGTGCCACCGACCGGCATCGGCCGTTGTCCTACCGCGTCACCCGCTCGCGGCGTCAAGGGTTGCGAGCACCCACGGCGCGTACCGGCTACCATGTCCGCTTCGCGCCACGCGCCACCTCGCGGCCATGACCCATCCGTTCTTCGCGCTGCACCGCCAGGGATTCGTCCGCGTCGCCGCCTGCACGCCGCGCATCGCCATCGCCGATCCGGCGCGCAATGCGCAGGAGACGCGTGAGCTCATGCGTTCGGCCGCGAGCCGTCATGCCGACCTCGTGGTCTTTCCCGAGCTGGGGCTGTCGGCGTACGCCATCGACGATCTCCTCCTGCAGGACGCGCTCCTCGACGCGGTCGAGACCGGCCTCGCCAGCCTCGTGGCCGCCTCGTGTGACCTCGCTCCCGTGTTCGTCGTCGGCGCACCGTTGCGCCGCCAGCAGCGGCTTTACAACTGCGCGGTCGTCATCTGCCGTGGGCGGATCGCCGGCGTGGTGCCGAAGTCGTTCCTTCCCAACTATCGCGAGTACTACGAAGCGCGCTGGTTCGCCCCCGGCGCCGGCCTCGCGGGACTCGACATCGCCGTCGCCGGCCAGCAAGCGCCGTTCGGCACCGATCTCGTCTTCGCCTCGGCGGCGCTCCCCGACTTCAGCTTCCACGTCGAGATCTGCGAGGACCTGTGGGCGGCGACGCCGCCGTCCACGCAGGGTGCACTCGCCGGTGCAGCCATCCTGTGCAACCTCTCGGCGTCGAATGCGGTGATCGGCAAGGCCGCCGAGCGCGAGCTGCTGTGCGCGTCGCAGTCGCTGCGCTGCCAGGCCGCGTATGTCTACGCGGCGGCGGGGCCGGGCGAGAGCACCACCGATCTCGCCTGGGACGGGCAGGCGACGATCCACGAACTCGGCGCGGCCCTCGCGCGCACCGAGCGCTTCCCCACGGCGAGTCAGATGACGGTGACCGACGTCGACGTCGAGCGCATCCGCGCCGAGCGCCTGCGCACGCCGACCTTCGATGCCGCCGCACGCGCCGCCGGGCACCCCGAGCGCGCCTTCCGTCGCGTCGTGCTCGACCATGCGGCAAGCGATGCCGACGTCGGCCTCGAACGCGCGCTCGATCGCTTCCCCTTCGTCCCCGACGATCCCTCGCGCCTCGACCGCGACTGCTACGAGGCCTTCAATATCCAGGTGCAGGGGCTGCGCCAACGCCTGCTGGCGACCGGCTTGCAGCACGTGGTGATCGGTGTTTCGGGTGGCCTCGACTCGAGCCACGCGCTGCTCGTCGCGGCGCGCACCTTCGATGGCCTCGGCCTGCCGCGCGCCAACATCCTGGGCTTCACCATGCCCGGCTTCGCGACGTCGGAGGCGACGAAGGCCAATGCGTGGGCGCTCATGCACGCGCTCGGCGTCACCGCGGAGGAGCTCGACATCCGCCCCGCGGCGCGGCAGATGCTCGCCGACCTGGAACACCCGTTCGCACGCGGCGAAGCCCAGTACGACGTGACCTTCGAGAACGTGCAGGCGGGACTACGCACCGACTACCTCTTCCGTCTCGCCAACCAGCGCCGCGGCCTCGTGCTCGGCACCGGCGATCTCTCCGAACTCGCCCTCGGCTGGTGCACGTACGGGGTCGGCGACCACATGAGCCATTACAACGTCAACGGCTCGCTCGCCAAGACGCTCATCCAGCACCTCATGCGCTGGGTTGCCACGAGCGGTGAGGTCGATGCCGCCGCGCACGACGTGATCCTCGCCATCGTCGACACCGAGATCTCGCCGGAACTCGTTCCCGCCAGCGCGGGTGGCGCGATCCAGAGCACGCAGCAGGTGGTGGGCCCCTACGAGCTGCAGGACTTCCACCTCTTCTATCTCACGCGCTACGGCCTGCGGCCGTCGAAGGTGGCCTTCCTCGCCTGGCACGCGTGGCGCGATGCCGCGCGCGAGCCCTGGCCGCCCGCGTTCCCGGCGGCGGCCCGTCGCGCCTACGACCTCGCGACCATTCGCCACTGGCTTGCGGTCTTCCTGCGGCGCTTCTTCGCCGAGAGCCAGTTCAAGCGCTCGGCGCTGCCCAATGGCCCGAAGGTGGTTGCCGGCGGCAGCCTCTCGCCGCGCGGCGACTGGCGGGCGCCTGCCGACGGCAACGCCAGTGCGTGGCTGGCGGAGCTCGACGCCAACGTCCCGGCCGAAGGGTAGGCAGACCGCGACGCCCGCGCGGCAGCCCGCTCCCGGGGCGGCTAGAATACGGTGTTGCGCCGCCACCTGCGGCGCGCTCCTCCCGCCCGCGCCGTGGCCGCATCCGATCCGCAGTCCTCGTCGTCGCCGACCGCGCCGCCACCCGGCGCCGCAGCGCTCGCCCCGTCGCTTGCCGACTGGCAGCGTGCCGCCGCGAAAGCCGCGCCCGGCGGCAATCTCGACGCGCTGGCCTGGCACACGCCCGACGGCATCGTGGTGAAGCCGCTGTATACGGCGCAGGACCTGGCCGGACTACCCAACGCCGACACGTTGCCGGGCTTCGCGCCCTACCTTCGCGGGCCGCAGGCGACGATGTACGCCGGGCGGCCGTGGACGATCCGCCAGTACGCGGGCTTTTCCACCGCCGAGGAATCGAACGCCTTCTATCGGCAGGCGCTGGCCGGCGGCGGCCAGGGTGTGTCGGTGGCGTTCGATCTCGCCACGCACCGCGGCTACGACTCCGATCACCCGCGGGTGGTCGGCGACGTCGGCAAGGCGGGGGTCGCCATCGATTCAGTCGAGGACATGAAGATCCTCTTCGACGGCATCCCGCTCGATCGCGTCTCGGTGTCGATGACGATGAACGGCGCGGTGCTGCCGGTGCTCGCGGGCTACATCGTCGCCGGCGAGGAACAGGGCGTCGCGCCCGACAGGCTTTCAGGAACGATCCAGAACGACATCCTGAAAGAGTTCATGGTGCGCAACACCTACATCTATCCGCCGACGCCGTCGATGCGCATCGTCGCCGACATCATCGAGTACACCGCGCAGCGGATGCCGAAGTTCAACTCGATCTCGATCTCGGGGTATCACATCCAGGAGGCGGGTGCCAACCAGGCGCTCGAACTGGCCTTCACGCTCGCCGACGGCCGCGAGTACGTGCGGCTCGCCATCGCCCGCGGCATGGACGTCGACGATTTCGCCGGGCGGCTGTCGTTCTTCTTCGGCATCGGGATGAATTTCTATCTCGAGATCGCCAAGCTGCGCGCGGCACGCCTGCTCTGGTACCGCCTCATGCAGGCCTTCGCGCCGAAGCATCCCAAATCGTCGATGCTGCGCACGCACTGCCAGACCTCGGGCTGGTCGCTCACCGAGCAGGATCCGTACAACAACATCGTGCGCACCACGATCGAAGCGATGGCGGCGGTCTTCGGCGGTACGCAGTCGCTGCACACCAACAGCTTCGACGAGGCGGTGGCGCTGCCCACCGATTTCTCCGCGCGCATCGCCCGCAACACGCAGGTGCTGCTCCAGGAGGAGACGCACATCGCGAGCGTGGTCGATCCGTGGGGCGGCTCGTACATGATGGAGCGGCTGACGCAGGAGATGGCCGATCAGGCGTGGGCGATCCTCGAGGAGATCGAAGGAATGGGCGGCATGACGCGCGCCGTCGAGTCGGGGTGGGCGAAGCTCAGGATCGAGGCGGCCGCGGCGGAGAAGCAGGCGCGCATCGACAGCGGCCGCGACGTGATCGTGGGTGTCAACAAGTTCAAGCTCGCCAAGGAAGAGGCGATCCCGGTGCGCGAGATCGACAATAGCGCCGTGCGCGAGGCGCAGGTGCGCCGGCTGGCCGCGGTCCGCGCCGCGCGCGATGGTGCTGCGGTCGCGCGAGCGCTGGCCGACCTCGAGGCGGCTGCGCGCAGCGGCTCGGGCAACCTCCTCGACCTCGCGGTGATCGCAACGCGCGCGCGTGCCACCGTCGGCGAGATCTCGGCGGCACTGGAGAAGGTCTGGGGGCGGCATCGCGCCGACACCCAGCGCGTCTCCGGCGTGTACGGCGCGCAGTTCGCGGAGGACGGCATGTGGGAGGAGCTCGGTGCGGACATCGCGGCCTTCGCGCGCCGCGAAGGGCGGCGTCCGCGCATCATGGTGGCGAAGCTCGGCCAGGACGGGCACGACCGGGGCGCCAAGGTCGTGGCGAGCGCATTTGCCGACTTGGGATTCGACGTCGACATCGGCCCGCTCTTCCAGACGCCGGAGGAGGCGGCGCGCCAGGCGATCGAGAACGACGTCCACGCCGTCGGCGTGTCGACGCTCGCCGCGGGGCACAAGACGCTGGTGCCCGCACTCGTGGCCGCGCTGCGTGCGCAGGGTGCCGACGACATCGTCGTGTTCGTCGGCGGCGTGGTGCCACCGCAGGACTACGCGATGCTGACGGCAGCGGGCGTCGCGGGCATCTACGGCCCGGGCACCGCCATCGCGACCTGCGCCGCGGACGTGCTCGCCAAGATCCGCGCCGCGCAGCCGGCTGCGCACCAGCCCGGTTGAGCAACGAGCCGCACGCCGTGGCGGACATCGCCGGGGAGGGCGCGCGCCTCGCCGCGGGAATCGTCGCCGGCGATCGGCGACTCCTCGCCAAGACGATCACCCTCGCCGAGTCGACGCGCAGCGACCACCAGGCGCTCGCTGGCGCGGTGATGGCGGAACTCCTGCCGCGCACCGGTCAGGCGCTGCGGTTGGGGCTCACCGGCACGCCCGGGGTCGGCAAGTCGACGCTGATCGAGGCGCTCGGCATGCACCTCGTCGCGCAGGGCCATCGCGTGGCCGTGCTCGCGGTCGATCCGTCGAGCAGCGTGTCCGGCGGCTCGGTGCTGGGCGACAAGACGCGCATGGAGGCGCTGGCGCGCCATCCCGCCGCCTTCATCCGCCCGTCGCCGTCGGCCGGCGCGCTCGGCGGGGTGGCCGCGCACACCCGCGAAGCGATGCTCTTCGTCGAGGCCGCGGGCTTCGACGTGGTCATCGTCGAGACCGTAGGGGTAGGGCAAAGCGAGACCGACGTCGCCAACCTCACCGACGTCTTCGTGCTCCTGCAACTGCCGCAGGCGGGCGACGACCTGCAGGCGATGAAGAAGGGCGTGGTCGAGCTCGCCGACATCATCGTCTACAACAAGGCCGACCTCGATGCCGACGCCGCGCGCCGGGCCATGATGCAGATGAAGGGCGTGCTCTCGCTGCTGCGGCCGGCGTCGCCGCACTGGCAGCCGGTGGTCCTGCGCAGCAGCGCGGCCACTGGTGAGGGCATCGACGCGCTGTGGACGACGATCGTCGCCTGTCGCGATGCGCTTGCCGCGAGTGGCGAGCTTGCCGCCAAGCGCCGCCGGCAGGCGCTCGCCTGGACCTGGCATCTCATCGACAGCGGCCTGCGCGCGCGCTTTCGTGCCGATGCGCGGATCGCGGCGATGCTGCCCGACGTGCTCGCGCAGGTCGGCGCCGGCGCGCTCACACCTACCGCAGCGGCCGCCCGCCTGCTGCGCGACCATGCGCCGGACGACGGCGCGCTCAACGACCGGCAAGCCAAGGGGTAGATCACCGTGCACGACATCATCCGCCAGCTCGACACGATGCGCGCGCAGGCGCGGCTTGGAGGCGGCGACAAGCGCATCGCCGCGCAGCACGCCAAGGGCAAGCTCACCGCGCGCGAGCGCCTCGAGCTCTTGCTCGACGAAGGCTCGTTCGAGGAATGGGACATGTTCGTCGAGCACCGCAGCCACGACTTCGGGATGGATCGCGATCGCATCCCGGGCGATGGCGTGGTCACCGGCTACGGGATGATCAACGGCCGCCTCGTCTTCGTCTTCTCGCAGGACTTCACGGTGTTCGGCGGGTCGCTGTCCGAGGCGCACGCCGAGAAGATCTGCAAGATCATGGATCAGGCGATGAAGGTCGGCGCCCCGGTCATCGGCTTGAACGACTCCGGCGGCGCGCGCATCCAGGAGGGGGTCGCCTCGCTCGGCGGCTACGCCGAGGTCTTCCAGCGCAACGTGCTCGCCTCCGGCGTCATCCCGCAGATCTCGCTCATCATGGGTCCGTGCGCCGGCGGCGCCGTGTACTCGCCGGCGATGACCGACTTCATCTTCATGGTCAAGGATTCGTCGTACATGTTCGTCACCGGGCCGGAAGTGGTGAAGACCGTCACGCACGAGGAAGTGACCGCGGAGGAACTGGGCGGTGCGATCACCCACACCACGCGCTCGGGGGTGGCGGACCTGGCGTTCGACAGCGACGTCGAGGCAATCCTCATGGCGCGCCGGCTCTTCAACTACCTGCCGCTGTCCAATCGCGAGCGGCCGCCGCTGCGCCCCAGCAACGACCCGGCGGACCGCATCGAGCGCTCGCTCGACACGCTGGTGCCGGCCAACCCGAACCAGCCGTACGACATGAAGGAACTCATCACCAAGACGGTCGACGACGGCGAGTTCTACGAGCTCGCGCCGGAGAGCGCCAAGAACGTCGTGATCGGCTTTGCCCGCATGGAAGGCGCACCGGTGGGGATCGTCGCCAACCAGCCGCTGGTGCTCGCCGGCTGCCTCGACATCAGGAGCTCGATCAAGGCGGCGCGCTTCGTGCGTTTCTGCGACGCCTTCGGCATTCCCATCGTGACCTTCGTCGACGTCCCCGGCTTCATGCCCGGCACCGCGCAGGAATACGGCGGCATCATCAGGCACGGTGCCAAGCTCCTCTTCGCCTACGCCGAGTGCACGGTGCCCAAGGTCACCGTCATCACCCGCAAGGCCTACGGCGGCGCCTACGACGTGATGAGCAGCAAGCACCTGCGCGGCGACGTCAACTTCGCCTGGCCCTCGGCGGAAATCGCCGTCATGGGTCCCAAGGGCGCGGTGGAGATCATCTTCCGCGACGAGAAGAACGATCCCGCGAAGATCAGCGCGCGCGAGGCGGAGTATCGCGAGAAATTCGCCAATCCGTTCATCGCCGGCCGTCGCGGCTACATCGACGATGTCATCATGCCGCACGAGACGCGCAAGCGGATCTGCCGCAGCCTCGCCATGCTGCGCGACAAGCAGGTCGACAATCCGTGGCGCAAGCACGGCAACATCCCCCTGTGAGCGCCGCCGCCGCGCCGTGCAAGCGCCGCCACGCCCCCTGACGAGGCCCCCCTCGAATGTTCACCAAGATCCTCATTGCCAACCGCGGCGAGATTGCGTGCCGGGTGATCAAGACCGCGCGCCGGATGGGCATCAAGACCGTTGCCGTGTATTCGGATGCGGACCGCAGCGCGCGGCACGTCGCGCTGGCCGACGAGGCAGTGCACATCGGCCCCGCCCCGTCGCGCGAGTCGTACCTGCGCGCCGATCGCATCATCGAGGCCTGCCGCGCGACGGGCGCGCAAGCGGTGCATCCGGGCTACGGATTCCTCTCCGAGAACGAGGCGTTCTCCCGCGATCTCGAGGCGGCGGGCTTCGTCTTCATCGGCCCCAAGCACGCCTCGATCGCGGCGATGGGCGACAAGATCGCCTCCAAGAAGCTCGCGGCCCACGCCAAGGTCAGCACGATTCCCGGCTACACGGACGTCATCGCCGACGCCGCGCAGGCGGTGAAGATTGCCCGCGACGTCGGCTATCCGGTGATGATCAAGGCTTCGGCGGGTGGCGGCGGCAAGGGGCTGCGCGTGGCCCGCGACGACCACGAGGCGCGCGAGGGATTCGCCGCCTGCCGCGCCGAGGCGGCGGCAAGCTTTGGCGACGATCGCGTCTTCATCGAGAAATTCATCGAGGAGCCGCGCCACATCGAGATCCAGGTGCTGGGCGACGCGCACGGCAACCTCGTCTATCTGGGGGAGCGCGAGTGCTCGATCCAGCGCCGCCACCAGAAGGTGATCGAGGAGGCGCCGTCACCGTTTCTCGACGACGCCACCCGCCGCGCGATGGGCGAAGAGGCGGTGGCGCTCGCCCGCGCGGTGAACTACCAGTCGGCCGGAACCGTCGAGTTCGTGGTCGGCGCCGACCGCAAGTTCTACTTTCTCGAGATGAACACGCGGCTGCAGGTCGAGCACCCGGTGACCGAGATGACCACGGGGCTCGACCTCGTCGAACTCATGATCCGCGTCGCCGCCGGCGAGAAGCTGCCGTTCACGCAGGCCGACATCCGGCGCAGCGGCTGGGCGATCGAATGCCGCATCAATGCCGAGGATCCGTTGCGCGGCTTCCTGCCGTCGGTCGGTCGTCTCGTGCGCTACCGCGCGCCCGCCGAGATCCCCGGTTGCGTGCGCGTGGACACCGGGGTGGGCGAGGGCGGCGAGATTCCGCTGTACTACGACTCGATGATCGCCAAGCTGATCGTCCACGGCGCCACGCGCGACGAGGCGATCGAACGCATGGCCGACGCCCTCGACGCCTTCGTGATCCGCGGCGTGACGAGCAATCTCCTCTTCCAGTCGGCGCTCGTGCGCCATCCGCGCTTCCGTGCCGGCCGCCTCACCACCGCCTTCATCGCCGAGGAGTACCCGCACGGCTTTCGTAGCGAGGACGTGCCGGCGGGCGACGCCGATTTCCTCGCCGCGATCGCCGCCGCCGTGCACCGCGCCTATCGCGATCGGGCGTCGGGCATCGAAGGCCAGGTTCCGGGCCGTGGCGTGCGCATCGACGACGACTACCTGGTGATCGGCGCGCAGGGCGAGACGCCGGTGCGCGTCGCCCGCGCGTCGGGCGGCTACGACGTGCGTGTCGGCCACGCCGAGTACGCCATCCGCCACGACTGGCGCATCGGCGAGATCCTGCTGTCCGGAACGTGCAACGGCGCACCGTTCGTCGTCCAGGTCGAGCGCCAGGGCCTGCGCTACCGCCTCGCGCACCGCGGCGCGCAGGTCGACTTGCGCGTGCTGCCGCGGCGGGCGGCCGAGCTCCTGCGGCTCATGCCGCACAAGGCGGCGCCGGACACCTCGCGCCTGCTGCTCTCGCCGATGCCGGGCCTGCTGGCCGAGGTCGCGGTGAAGGCCGGCCAGGAGGTGAAGGCCGGCGAGCGCCTCGTGGTGATCGAGGCGATGAAGATGCAGAACGTGATCAACGCCGAGCGCGACGTCGTCGTCGCCGAGCTTCTCGCCAAGGAAGGCGAGAGCCTCACCGTCGATCAGCCGGTGCTGCGCTTCGAGACGCCGGCGGGCAAGCCATGACCGGCCCGCGTCCGTTTCGCATCCTCGGCCTGCAGCAGATCGCGGTCGGCGGTCCGAGCAAGGCGAGGCTGCGCGCGCTGTGGGTCGACTGCCTCGGTCTTGCCGTCGAGGGCAGCTTCCGCAGCGAGCGCGAGAACGTCGACGAGGACATCGCAGCCGTCGGCCACGGGGTGGCGCGCGTCGAGGTCGATCTCATGGAGCCCATCGATCCGGCGCGCAAACCGGCGGTGCACGAGCCGCCGCTCAATCACGTCGGATTGTGGGTCGACGACTTGCCGGGGGCGGTGGCGTGGCTCAGCGCGCACGGCGTGCGCTTCGCGCCTGGCGGCATCCGCAAAGGCGCGGCGGGGCACGACATCGCCTTCATCCATCCCAAGGGCAACGATGCGTTCCCCATCGGCGGCGAGGGGGTCCTCATCGAGCTGGTCCAGGCGCCGCCTGCCGTCGTCGAGTCGCTGTCGAATCCATGCGCGTCCTCCTCAAAATCCTGACGCACATTCCGCTGCCGATCCTGTATGCGCTCGGGACGCTGCTGTACTTCGTCGTCTATCACATCGCCCGCTGGCGCCGTGACTACGCCGACGCCGACGTCGCGCGTGCCTTTCCCGAGAAATCGCCGAAGGAGCGCGCCGCCATCGTGCGCGGCTGCTACCGCAACCTCGCCGACGTCGTCGTCGAGGCGTGCTGGTCCTTCGGCGCCAGTCGCGAGGCGATCCGCGCGCGCGTCCATTTCGCCGATCGCGAGTTGATCGAACGCGCCATCGCCCGCAACCAGACGATCCTGCTCCTCGCCGCACACCAGGGCAACTGGGAGTGGCTGCTGCTGGGCGCGGTGGTGTCCTTCCCGATCCCGATCGACGTCGTCTACCAGCCGCAGCGCCTGGCCGCGCTCGACGAGTTCCTGCGCGAGGTGCGCTGCCGCTTCGGCGGCCGCCTCATTCCGCGCAAGGAATTCATCTACGAGGTGATGACCCGCGGCGGCACGCCGCGCGCCTACGCCATCATCGCCGACCAGACGCCGCGCAAGGGCGACCCCAAGTACTGGACGCGATTCCTGAACCAGGACACCGCGTTCTTCACGGGTGCCGGCAAGCTCGCCCATTTTCTCGAGTCGCCCGTCTACTTCGTCTCGATGCAGCGCGAGCGGCGCGGCCACTACACGGTGCATCTCGACGTGCTGGCCGAGCCGCCGTACGAGGACCTGGGCGACGCGCTCGTCGTCGAGCGCTACGCGCGCAGCCTCGAGCGCACGATCATCGGCAGCCCGAGCGATTGGCTGTGGCTGCAGAAGAAGTGGAAGTACCCGAAGCCCGCGCCGGAGGACGCAGCAGCGTCCCGGCGCGCTGCGGCACCGGTGCGCGCGCGGCCGTAGCGTGGCGCCGGAGCGGTTCGCATCAGGAGACGGTCGTCGACCCTGCCGTGCCGGGACTCGCCTGCCGCAGCGACGGCGCGCCCGGCGGCGGCGCCCACAAGGCGACGGTGGCGAGGAAGCCATCGCCCACGTCGACGGCGTGGAGTTGCCAGTGCGCCGGCTCGTACGGCGGTGGCCCCGCGACGAGTTCGCGCTGCCCGGTTGCCCGCACATCGAGATCGCGGAACGGCGCGGCGAGCGCGTCGCCGGTGGCCTTGCTCATCGCTTCCTTGCACGTCCACAGGAGCAGCAAATGGCGTCGACGCGTGTCGTCGTCGAGCGCGTGCAGTGTCGCCTGCTCCTGCGGCGTCATGAACTTCCGCGCGACGCCGGCGACGTTGAGCGCGCGCTCGGCATGTTCGATGTCCACGCCGATGCGTTGCGCGTGCGTGATCGCGAAGAGCGCCGTCGCCCGCGTGTGCGAGACGTTGAAGTCGAGGTCGGTGGCGTGGTGGGCGGCGAGTTCGGGACGCCCGCGGCGGCCGCGGACGATCGCCACCTCCTGCGGAGCGACGTCGAGACAGCCTCCGAGAATGGTGCGCAGCGTCGCGCGGCCGATGATGTAGCGCAGCCGCAGGTCGGCGCGACCGTAGCGGGCGGCGCGCGCGAGTTCTGCCGGTGCGAGCAGCGTGGTGAGCGCCGCCGCATCCGCCTCGTCACGGCGCAACTCGCAACGCCACGCCTGCACGCCGGGCGCCGGATCGGCGAGGCGCGACGGGCGGGCAAGTGTCGTCTCACGCATGGTGGTGGTCCGCCGATACCTGCGGTCGAGCGTCGCGCCGGCAAGGCGATCCGTGATCGATATCGACGGGCGACGAGGCCATGACCGCGCCGGGCAAGTGGCGTTTTCCCGACGTCCTTGGTTTCGTGCTCACGCAGATGACGCGATGGCCGCGGCGCGTGCTCGATGATTTTGGCTATTGCGCATACTTCGTCACCTATCACCTGCTGCGCTGGCGGCGCCGGCTGTCGCTCACCAATGTCGCCAATGCGTTTCCGGAGAAATCACCGACCGAACACCGCGCGATCGTCCGGCAATCGTATCGCAATCTCGGCCGCTTCCTGGGCGAGGCGCTGTGGGGCTGGAATGCGAGTGCCGCCTCCCTTGCCGGACGTGTGCGCGTCGTCAATCCGGAGCTCGTCACGCGCTTCACCAGGCAGGGGCGCTCCGTGGTCCTCCTTGCCGCGCACTTTTGCAACTGGGAGTGGTTGCTGCTCACCGCCGGGATCGAACTCGACGTTCCGGTCGATGCCGTGTACAAGCCACAGCGGGTGCGCAGCATCGATGCCTTCCTGAAGCGCCAGCGCTCGCGCTTTGGCGGCAACCCCATCCCGCATCGCCGCTTCCTGTTCGCCGTCATGCGGCGGCGCGCGGAGGCGCGCGCCTACGCGCTGGTCGCCGACCAGACGCCGAAGCACAGCGAGGAGAAGTATTGGACGACCTTCCTCCACCAGGACACGGCGTTCTACCTGGGGCCGGGCCGGGTCGCCCGGATCGCCGAGGCTCCGGTCGTCTACGTCGCGATGCGCCGCGACGGGCCGGGACGCTACGCCGTCGAACTCTCGCTCCTTGCCGAACCGCCGTACGCGCCGGATGCGGATTCCGCGATCGTCGAGCGCTACGTGCGCAAGCTCGAGGACGAGATCCGTCGCAGCCCCGCCGACTGGTTGTGGCTCAATCGGAAGTGGAAATACCGCAAGTCGGCGCATCCCTGAGGGCGCGCTACCCGCATGGACGCTCGATTCCCAGGACAGTTGATTCCCATTGCATCGATTCCTGGGTTCGGCTATAATTCTCCTTCTTCGCGGTTTCGAACGCCCCTCTCCCTCAGCAGGCGCACGACAAGGGGAGGCGATCGCCAGCGGCACGGCAGCAAGGTGCGCAGGCGGGGCGAGCTCCGGTGGGAACGTATCCCCGCCATGACGATCGAAATCGAGACGCCGCTCTTTAACAATTTGCAACCGATAGGTGTGGGTGCTTGGTGGCTGGGGCGCTCTGTGGTGACGGGCTTTGGTCTGTTGCTGCGGGGATTTCCAAGCCAAAAGAAGTGCTCACGCTGCACAAGGTCTTGTTTTCTGCTTGATGGGCTGGAAGGTCTGTTGGGTGGAGACGAGGTCTACGTCAGTATGAGTTTAGCTTTGACAGATCGAACTGAAGAGTTTGATCCTGGCTCAGAT
>JBDHRR010000098.1:0-12889 GCA_039807685.1 Burkholderiales bacterium | reverse complement strand
GCGACCAAACGGGTGCTCGGCATGCGCGTGCTGGCGCCGGCGTGGCAGCGGCGCGAGCGCCGCGAGAAGGCTCTGGCCCCGGTACGCGAGGGCCTGACCACCTCCGACCGGCTGCACTGACGTGATCGGACCCCCACGCTCGCTTCGCTCGCTGCCCCCGAAGGGGGCGTTGTCAGCGGCTTGGGGCGGCCCGGCGCCGCTGACGAAGAGCTTCACAAAGAGACGCCGAGACGCGGAGAACGGGCATGCTTTCTCTGTGCCTCTGCGTCTCCTGTGAAGCGCACTTGGAGCCTACGATGAACCACCCCCACGCTCGCTGCCCCCAAAGGGGGCGTTGTCAGCGGCTTGGGGCGGCCCGGCGCCGCTGACGATGGACATGCACACGACACCGGATGGCGCGGCTCCCGAAGTGACCATCTACACGGACGGCGCGTGCAAGGGCAACCCGGGCGTCGGCGGCTGGGGCGCGCTGCTGCGACTCGGGACGCACGAGGAAGAACTCTTCGGCGGCGAGGCGCACACCACCAACAATCGCATGGAACTCCTCGCGGTGATCCGCGCACTCGAGGCACTCGAGCAGCCGGCGTCGATCGCGCTCTACACCGATTCGCAGTACGTCAAGAACGGCATCGAGACGTGGATCCACGCCTGGCGCCGGAACGGCTGGAAGACCGCCGATCGCAAGCCGGTGAAGAATGCCGACCTCTGGCGCGAACTCGAAGCGGCCACGGCGCGCCACGCGGTGCGCTGGCACTGGGTGCGCGGGCATGCCGCCGACGTCGGCAACGAGCGCGCCGACGCGCTTGCCAACCGCGGCGTGGCGAGCGCCCGCGCGCAACGCTGACCGCCGCACAGCCGCCGCCGGCACCCCACGAACCGGAGATCATCCGCGACTTGCGTGCCCAGCCGGAAGGCGAGGCAGCGCGTCTGGTGCGGCGAAGCCGAAGGGCGCCGGCTCACGCCCGTTCGGCGCCGTGCCGATGGTCGATTTTCAGGGCGCCCGCTGCTTCTCGAGGCGCCGCACGAATACCTGCATCTCCTTGCCGGCCTGCTTGTCGCCCTTGCGCTCGGCGATGATGATGCCTTCGCGATAGGCGGCAAGCGCGTCGTCGATGGCGCCGACATCGGCCAGGGCGCGACCGAGGAGCTTCCACGCAGCGGTGTAGCCAGGATCGAACTTCACGGCCTCGCGTAAATGGTCGATCGCGTGGGTGGCCTGCCCGGCCTTGAGGTGCTCGTTGCCGAGCGCGTAGCGCAGCAGCGCACCATCCTTGCCGGACGCGAGCATCCGCTCGAAATTCGCGAGTGCGGTCGAGGGCCCCGTCATGGAATCGAGCGACGTCGCCGAATCGATGCGCCGATCACCAGCCGGCCCCTCGCCTACTGGCGGATGAAGTCGCCGGTCTCGCAATCGACCCGGCGCATCGGAAAAACGGCCTTGCGCGGCTCGCCCTTGAGCTTGCCCTGGATCGTGGCGTAGAGCCAGCCCTCGCCGCCGCGCCGATACACGATCTCCTGCGGGAAATCGTTGGCCGGATTGCTGAACGTGTACAGCGTGGCCTGCTGGTCGGGCGTGATCGCGACGAGCTTGAACCTGACCTCGCTTTGTCCCGACGGCAGCGCAACGTAGAAGACACCGTCCGCTTGCGCCTCGATGCGCAGGTATTGGTAATCCTGCACCTTGCCCTGATACACCGTCGAGCCGACCCCCAACAGCATGTTTCCGCGTACCGCAGTCCACTGCTCGCGAAAGTTGCGCTGGTTGACGTTGCCGGCCCAGCAGCCTTCGAGCCAGGCGAGCGAGAGCACGTCACTGACGTCGGTGGATACCGGTTGCGCCCCCGGCGCGATGGGCAACGCCGCCGCCGATGGCACCGCTGCCGGCGGCGCGGATCCGGCGTTCGGTGTCGAGGTGGGGGCAGCGGGAGTCTGGCAGCCGACGAGCGCGGCCGCGGCCAGTGCCGCCGACGCGCCGAGAAAGGAACGTCGTATCGTGACCGTCCGCACCGTCATGACCCGCCGAGCATCGCCGCCTTGAGGTCGGCCTGCGCCGGCTTGTCGCCGATCCAGACCTTGGTCAACGCGCGATTGAAGGCCGCGCCAGGGATCGAGCCCTTGGCAGTGCCGTTGAGCGCGATCCTCGTTGCGTCGTCGACGAAATCGAGCGTCACCACGTCCTTCTCCTTGACCTCGCCGAAGGTCTTCATGATCGACACCAGCTGGTCGGCCTGTGTCTGTACGGCCGCCAGTTCCGCGGGCGTGTTGTTGTCCTTGAGTCCGTCCACCAGCGCGCCGACCAGTTGGTCGGCGGTGAGGTCGCGCAGGAGATTCATCTGGATGCGTCGCGGCCCCTTCTCGAGGACCGCCGCGACGGTGGTCGCCTTCGCCGGGAGGTAGAGGCTGCCGACATATACCTTGAAGATCACCCGCGTGCGCACGCCGGCGCCATTCAGCACGAGGTCGCTGCCGCCGACGCTTGCCTTATCGGGCAGGGTCACGCCACCGATCTCGACTGCCTGCGCGGCCGCCGCCATCGCGAGCGCTCCCAACAACGTGATCAGCTTGCGCATGCTCGTCCTTTCTGACGACGCTCAGACCGCTTCGAAGATGCCCGCGGCGCCCATGCCGGTGCCGATGCACATCGTCACCATGCCGTACTTTCCCTTGCGCCGGCGCAGGCCGTGGGTGAGGGTCGCGGTGCGAATGGCCCCCGTCGCGCCCAGCGGATGCCCCAGCGCAATGGCGCCACCGAGCGGATTGATCTTGGCAGGATCGAGTTCGAGTTCACGCATCACCGCGAGCGTCTGCGCAGCAAACGCCTCGTTCAACTCGATCCAGTCGAGCTGGTCCTGGCGGATTCCGGTCCGGGCTAGGGCCTTGGGAATCGCCGCGATCGGGCCGATGCCCATGACCTCGGGCGGCACGCCGGCGACCGCGAAGCCCAGCCAACGCGCGAGCGGTGCCAGCGCGAGTTCGCGCAGCACGCGCTCGGAGACGAGTATCGCGGCTCCGGCCCCATCGGACATTTGCGAACTGTTGCCGGCGGTGACGCTCCCCCTCGCCGCGAACACCGGACGGAGCTTCGCCAGACCCTCGACGCTGGTGTCGGCGCGCGGTCCCTCGTCCTGTGCGATCACCTTCTCGCGCGTTACCGCACGCCGCGCGGCGAGGTCCGGCAAATCCTCGTGCACCGTGAACGGCGTGATCTCCTGCGTGAACTCGCCGGTCGCCTGCGCGGCCAGCGCCCGCCGGTGCGACTCGGCAGCAAAGGCATCCTGCGCCTCGCGAGTCACCTTCCATTGGGTCGCGACGCGCTCGGCGGTAAGTCCCATGCCGTAGGCGATGCCGATGTTCTCGTCGCTCGCGAAGATCGCCTCGTTCAACGCGAGGCGTCCCGCCATCGGGACCATGCTCATGCTCTCCGTACCGGCGGCGATCACGATGTCGGCCTCGCCGGTGCGGATACGGTCGGCGGCGATCGACACCGCATTGAGGCCCGACGAGCAGAAGCGGTTGACCGTCACGCCGGGCACGCTCGCCGGCAGCCCGGCCAGCAGCACGCCGATGCGGGCGACGTTCATGCCCTGCTCGTACTCGGGCATCGCGCAGCCGACGATCACGTCGTCCACGCGTGCGGCGTCGATTGCGGGAACCTGCGCCAGCACGCTCTTCAGCACGTGCGCGAGCAGCGTGTCGGGGCGCGTGTGCTTGAACATGCCGCGCGGCGCCTTGCCCACCGCGGTGCGGGTGGCGGCGACGATGTAGGCGTCCTGGAGTTGTCTCGTCATGGAGTGACCCGGAAACGAAGGGTGCGAACGCGCCGCTTCAATTGCGCAGCGGCTTGCCGGTGGCGAGCGTGTGCACGATGCGCGCCTGGGTGCGCGCATCGCGCAGAAGCGCCATGAATTCGTGCCGCTCGAGATCGATGAGCCACTGCTCGTCGACCACGGTACCCGATTCGATCTCGCCGCCGCACAGCACGCGGGCGATGCGCTGCCCGATCTCGAAGTCGTACGCGCTGATGTAGCCGCCGTCGCGCATGTTGACGAGCAGCATCATGAGGGTCGCGATGCCGGTCTTGCCGACGACGGGGATCGCTCGCGCCGGCAGCGGCGGCCGGTAGCCGGCGTCGGCCAGGGCGCGCGCCTGCGAACGCGCGACGTGCAGCACCTCGTGGGCATTCGGCACGACGACGTCCGATGCGCGCAGATACCCCAGTTCCTTCGCTTCCAGCGCGCTCCTCGCGACGGTGGCCATCGCCACCGTCTGGAAATACGTGCGGATGAACGGCAGCGCATCGATCTGGCTGCCCGCGGCGCCACGCCGCACTTCCTCGGCGGCGCGCACGGCCAGCTCCTTGCAGCCGCCTCCCGCCGGAAGCAATCCGACGCCTGCCTCGACGAGACCGATGTACGACTCCAGCGCGGCCACCGTGCGCGTGGCGTGCAGGATGAACTCGCAGGAGCCGCCGAGTGCCATCCCGCGCACGGCGCAGACCGTCGGCACGAGAGAGGAGCGCAGGCGCAGCGACGTCTGCTGGAACTTGGCGACGATCGCTTCGACGGCCGCGAAGTCGCCCGCCTTGACCGCCGACTCGATCCCCGCGAGATTCGCGCCGAGCGAGAATGGCTCGCGCGTCTGCCAGATCACGACGCCGGCGAGTTCGCGCTCGGCGTGATCGATCGCGCGCAGCACGCCGTCGAGCACGCCCTCGCTGATCGTGTTCGCCTTGGTCTTGAACGAGACGATGCCGACGTCGTCGCCCAGGTGCCAGAAGCGGACGGCATCGGTCTCGAAAATGGTGGTCCCCTTCGGCCGCGCTTCGCCCATGACCGGATCGGGAAAATCCTGCCGGCGATAGACGGGCAGGTCGCGGCGCGGCACGAAGGCGTCGCGCGCCGGGGAATACGCACCGTCCTGCGCATGCACGCCCGAAGCCGCGGCGACCTTGGCGCCGGTGACCCACGCCGGCAGCGCGACGCTGGCGAGGGTACGGCCGGCCGCGATGTCTTCGGCAACCCAAGCTGCCACTTGCTGCCACCCGGCGCTCTGCCAGGTCTCGAACGGCCCTTGCTGCCAGCCGAAACCCCAGCGGATCGCGAGGTCGAGATCGCGCGCATTGTCGGCGATGTCCGCCAACTGGTACGCGCTGTAGTGGAAGAGATCGCGAAAGATCGCCCACAGGAACTGGGCCTGCGGATGCGCACAGGCGCGAAGCTGCGCGAATTTCTCCGCCGGTGCGCGCAGCTCGAGAATGGCCTTCACTTCCGGCGCAACGCTGCCCTCCGCCTTGCGGTACGCCTGCGTCACCGGGTCGAGGACTTCGATCTCCTTGCCGGGCTTGCGGAAGTAGCCCGCCTTCGTCTTGGCGCCGAGCGCGCCTTGCGCGACCAGCGCGGCGAGCACCGGCGGGGTGGCAAAGAGCGGTTGCCAGGGATCGTCGGGCAGTGTGTCGCGCATCGTCTTCACGACGTGCGCCATCGTGTCGAGGCCGACGACATCTGCCGTGCGATACGTGGCGCTCTTGGCGCGACCGATCGCCGGCCCGGTGAGCGCGTCGACGACGTCGAACGAGAGGCCATACGCCTGCGTGTGCCGCATCGTCGCCAGCACCGAGAAGATGCCGATGCGGTTGGCAATGAAATTGGGGGTATCGCGAGCGCGGATCACGCCCTTGCCGAGTGCGGTGGTGAGGAACGTCTCCAGGGCATCGAGGAGCGTAGCTGCGATCCGCGGCCCGGGGATGAGCTCGACCAGATGCATGTAGCGCGGCGGATTGAAGAAGTGCACGCCGCAGAAGCGCGTCTGCACGGCCTCCGGCAACATGGCCGCCAACGCCGCGAGCGAGAGCCCCGAGGTATTCGAGGCGAGCACCGCGTTCGGGGCGAGGTGCGGCGCGACCTTCGTGTAGAGCTCCTGCTTCCAGTCGAGCCGCTCGGCGATCGCCTCGATCACGAGGTCACACTCGCCGAGGCGTGGCAGGTCGCTGCCGTAGTTGGCGGCCGTGATCGCGCCGGCACGGTCCTTGGCGGCGAGGGGCGCGGGATCGAGCCGGGCGAGCTGCGCGATCGCCTTCGTCGCGAGCGCGTTGGGATCGCCTTCAGGGCCGGGCAGGTCGAAGAGCAGCGCCTCGATGCCGGCGTTGGCGAGGTGCGCAGCGATCTGCGCACCCATCACGCCGGCGCCGAGGACAGCGGCCTTGCGTACAGGAAGCGGAGAGGAGGTCATGAGAAGCCGATGGAGCTGATTTTCGCGGCTACTGCAAAGCCGCATCGGGCGCCGGCCAACCCGCGAGTCGGAAGGCGCATGCAGGGGACGGCGGGTACGGCACCCCTGCCGGGACACCCCCGACAGCGGCGGGCCGCGCGCCGTGCGCGGCCCGGGCCGCTCGCGTCAGAACGAATACGTCATCTGCCCACCAACGATGAACACGCTGGTGTCGTAACTGCCCTTGATGAGCCCGTTCTGCAACGTGCTGCCGGCGTTGTCGTTCGCAGGCGCGCTCGACGTCCAGATGTAGGTGAGTCCCAAGTCGAGCTTCAGCTGCTTCGACCACGCGTACTGCACCCCTCCAGAGAGCCAGTAGCGATCCGAATCGGGCAGGCGCGGCGTACGCTGTTCGTCACGTACCGGCGACTGGTCGAAGGCGAAGCCGCCGCGGAACTTCCACTTGTCGCCCATGAAGTAGCTCGCACCCACCGAGGCGCGCCAGGTATCGCGGAAATTCTCGTAGGTCGACGACAGCACGGACCCGGTGGTGCGCGTGAACGTCAGATACTCGATCTTCGACCAGTCGGTGAACTGGATGTCGGCCATCACCTCCCAGTTCGGATTGAGGCGCGAATACACCGAAAGGTTGCTGATCGATGGCATCTCGATGTTCGAGGTGACGCCGCCACTGGCGAGCACGTTGTTCACGGCCGGGGCCAGCGCCGCGCCGATCGGCGCCAGCGAGGGTGGCAGCGCCGGCATCGCCGGATTGTCGAAGTTCACGTTGCCGTCGACGTTGTACTTGATCGACGAGCGATAGTGGCCGCCGATGCGCGTGGCCGGCGTGACGTTCCACAGGAAGCCCAGATTCCAGCCCCACGCCCAGTCGTCGCCGGTGACGCTCACGTTCGAGTCGAGCCCCTTGGTAGCCGCCATGAACGGCGGCACGGCGGCGGGCGGAATGAGCCCGCCGGCGGCCGCGGTCTGCGCGGCCTGGGCGAGTGCCGCGGAATAGTTGGCGTTGCTCGTGAACGTTGCCTTGATCCGCTGGTAGTCGACGCCCACCCCGACGCTGAACTGGTCGTTGATGCGCCACGACAAGGCGGGATTGACGTTGAGCGTCTCGACCTTGGAGCGCAGCGCATGGTAGCGCCCGATCCAGCCATCGTCCCAATTCGTTTCGAGACCGAACGGCACGCCCACGCCGAGGCCGAATGCGAATTGCTTGTTGATCGGCACCAGGAGGTACATGGCCGGCACCGCCGCACCCTTGCCGGCCTCCCCGCCCTCGTTGCCGAGCGGCTGCCCCAACGCCGGGATCGAACCGCTGTTGCTGAACTTGGCCGACGGGAAGATGCCGTTGACTGCCGCCACGATCTGGATCGTCGAGAAGTTCGCCATTCCGGCCGGGTTCGACCAGATCGTCGAGGCGTCCTCGGCAGCGGCGGCACCGCCGGCGTACGCATTACCGAGACCACTCACGCTTTGCTCCTGCAGCGCAAACGCCGAGCCGAACGCCTGCTGCGCGCCGAGGGCGAGCACCAACGCAGCGACCGCCTGCGCAACCTTCTTCCGGGGCATCCAAGTGGACTGCATGGGGGACCTCCTCCTCGCGGGTTATGGGTGGCCGGCAGCGACCGGCGCCGCCCGCCCGAACATTGGCGGCCGGCCTTCGGCCGCACTATACACTGCGACCCTGGCGCGATCCCAGCGGCCGGCAGCGTTCACGGATGCGGTATCTCGCGGGGACGGCGCTCGCTGTCGGTGGCAACGTAGGTGAGGCTCGCCTCGGTCACCTTGACGGTCACCTGATCGCGCGGATCGCGCTGCGCGTAGACCTCGACCTCGACGCTCACCGAGGTGCGCCCGACCCGGGAGATCTCCGCGTAGAAAGTGACGAGGTCGCCGACGTGTACCGGTTCCTTGAACGTGAACGAATTGACCGCCACCGTGGCGACCCGGCCACGCGCCCGGCGCGCGGCGATGACGCCGCCGGCGATGTCGACCTGCGCCATGATCCAGCCGCCGAAGATGTCGCCGTGCTGGTTGGTGTCGCCGGGCATCGGCACCACGCGCAGCACCGGCTCCTTGTCGGGCAGCGTGGCGTTCATCGGCTGCCGGGCAGCTCGCATCGGTCCGGCCGCGCGGCCGCGTCCGGCAGCCGGCGCGAGATCGGCCTCACGCCGCGGCCTTCTTCGCTTCGTCGCGCAACTCGCGACGCAGGATCTTGCCGACGTTGGATTTCGGCAGGTCGGCGCGGAACTCGATCTCGCGAGGGATCTTGTAGCCGGTCAGATTCTCGCGGCAGAACTGCATGAGCATGTCGGCGGTGAGCGCCGGATCCTTCTTCACGACGAAGAGCTTCACCGCCTCGCCGGATTTCTTGTCGGGCACGCCGATCGCGGCGCATTCGAGCACGCCCGGATGCCCGGCGAGTACGCCCTCGATCTCGTTCGGATACACGTTGAAGCCGGAGACCAGGATCATGTCCTTCTTGCGATCGACGATCCGCACGAATCCGCGCTCATCCATGACGCCGATATCGCCGGTGGCGAACCAGCCGTCCTTGTCCATCACCTTGGCGGTCTCGTCGGGCCGCTGCCAGTAGCCCGCCATCACCTGCGGACCGCGCACGCAGATCTCGCCGGCCTGCCCGAGCGGCACGTCGTTGCCGGCGTCGTCGCGCAAGGTGAGGTCGGTCGAGGGGATCGGCAGACCGATGCTGCCGTTGTACGCGGGCAGGTCGAGAGGATTGATGGTGACGGCCGGCGACGTCTCGGTGAGCCCGTAGGCCTCGATGAGCGGGTGGCCGGTCACCTCCTTCCACTTGAGCGCAACCGCCTCCTGCACCGCCATGCCACCACCCAGCGTGATGCGCAGCGACGAGAAATCGAGCTTCGCGAAATCGGCATTGTTGACGAGTGCGTTGAACAGCGTGTTGACGCCGGTGAGCGCGGTGAAGCGGAACTTCGCCATTTCCTTGACGAAGCCGGGGATGTCGCGCGGATTGGGGATGAGGACGTTCTCGCCGCCCACCGACATGAAGACCAGGCAGTTCGCGGTCAGCGAGAAGATGTGATAGAGCGGCAACGGGGTGATGATCACCTCCCGCCGATTGGCGTCGAGCATCGGCGCCACCCAGGAGCGCGCCTGGAGCATGTTCGCCACGATGTTGCGATTGACGAGCATCGCCCCCTTGGCCACCCCCGTGGTGCCGCCCGTGTACTGCAGGAAGGCGATGTCCTCGTGGCCGAGCGTCACCCGCTCGAGCGAGCGGCGGCGGCCGTCGGCGAGCGCGTCGGACAGGCGGATCGAGCCCGGCAGCGAGAACTTGGGCACCATCTTCTTCACGTGCCGCAGCACGAAGTCGACGAGAACGCCCTTCAAGCCAAGCAGTTCGCCGATCGAGGTGACCACGACCTGGCGCACCTTGGTGCGCCCGATGACCTCGGCGACGATGTGCGCGAAGTTCTCGACGCAGACCAGCACCTCGGCGCCCGAATCCTTGAGCTGGTGCTCGAGCTCGCGCGCGGTGTACAGCGGATTCACGTTCACCACCGTACATCCCGCGCGCAAGGTGCCGAAGAGGCAGACCGGGTACTGCAGGACGTTGGGCATCATGAGCGCGATGCGGGCACCCTTCTTGCAGCCCAATCCTTGCAGCCACGCGCCGAATGTCGCGGAGAGCGTGTCGAGCTCGCCGAAAGTGATCGACTTGCCCATGCAGGTGAACGCCGGCCGCGCCGCGTACTTGGCGGCACTCTCCTCGAAGAGATCGCGCACCGAGGCGTACTCGTTGACGTCGATTTCCGCCGGGACGCCCTTGGGGTAGCTCTTGATCCAGATCTTTTCCACGACGATCCTCCATTCGCACCCGGTTTTCGTCCGGGCGTTCCCGTCGGCCGGCCGCGCCGGGATCGGGCTGGTGTGCGTATTCGCTGCGGGCGGCGCGCACGCTCGCGCAGATCATGCGGCCGGCCAAAATGTACACCAGAACGGCACGGAAAATTGCGGTGCCGATGGTTGGCCGGGTGCGGCGCGTCAGGCGTCTGCGGCGAAGTGCAGCGGACCGCCGCGAAACGGTGCGAACCCCGTGGCGAAGATCGCGCCGGCATCGACGAGATCCGCATCGGCGACGATCCCGTCGGCCAGTGCCGAGCGCGCCTCGGCCACGAAGGGATCGACCAGGCGCCCGGTGAGCCCGGGCGGCACGATCCCGGCCGGCGGCTTTTTCGGCTTGCCGTCGACCCACTCGTAATAGCCGCGGCCCGTTTTCTTGCCGAGGTTGCGGGCGTCGACGAGCGCCGTGAGGCGCGCCGGCGCGGTGGCGGCGCCGCCCAGGAGCTTGCCGACGTCCATGCAGATGTCGAGGCCCACGGTATCGGCGAGCTCGATCGGTCCCATCGGCATGCCGAAGGCGACCGCGGCGGCATCGACCGTCGCCGGCGCGATGCCGTCCTCGACCGCGCGCATCGCCGCCATGAGATAGGGTGCGAGGAGACGATTGACGAGGAACCCGGGTGCGCTCTTCACCGGAAGCGGGAGCTTGTCGATCTGGCGCACGAAGGCAGCCGCCTGCGCCGCGAGGTCCGCGCGGGTCTGCTGCCCCACGACGACCTCGACCAACATCATCCGCGCGACCGGATTGAAGAAGTGGATGCCGACGAGGCGCGCCGGATCGGCGAGTGCCTGCGCGATATCCTCCAGCGGAATGCTCGAGGTATTGGTGGCGAGCACCGCACCTGGCCGCGCCTTCTTCTCGACGGTGGCGAAGAGGCTGCGCTTGGCGTCGAGATTCTCGAAGATGGCCTCGACGATGACGTCGGCACGCGCGATGCCGTCGCCCGCGACGTCCGGAATCAGGCGGTCGTGCGCGTCACGCGCCCGGCGCGGATCGCGCAGACGATCGGCAAAGAGCTTGCCCGCACGCTGCATCGCCGGCGCGATGCGCTCGGCACTCTGGTCCTGCAGCGTGACGGTAAGGCCGCGCAGCGCGCACCAGGCCGCGATGTCGCCGCCCATGGTGCCGGCGCCGACGACGTGCACATGCTTCGCCTTGAAGCCGTCCTCCTTGCCGAGGCTCTTCAGGCGCTCCTGCAGCTTGAAGACGCGCAAGAGGTTGGCGGCGGTCGGACTGCGCAGGAGCGAGGGCACCGATGCCGGGTCCGATGCGGGGACCGCGAGCGCGTTGCCGTCGTACTTGCGAAAGAGCTCGAGGATCGCGTACGGGGCGGGGTAGTGCTCGCGCCTGGCACGCTTGGCGACTTCCTTTTCGGCCTGGCTCGCGATGACCTTGCGCGCCACCGGATTGAGCGTGAGCGACAGCGGCAATGGCAGCGAGCGCGCCGCCGGTGCCGTCTTCAGCAGGCCGCGCGCCGTGTTCTCCATGACGCGCGCGGGCACGGCCAAGTCGACCACCCCCAGTTTTTTCGCGCGACGCGCATCGATGGTCTTGCCGGTGAGCAGGAGGTCGAGTGCCGCCGGCCCGCCGACGAGCTGCGGCAGGCGCTTGATGCCACCCCAGCCGGGGACGATGCCCAGCATCACCTCGGGCAGACCGAGCCGGGTCGAAGGCTCGTCGATCGCCACGCGATAGCGACAAGCGAGCGCCAGCTCGAGCCCACCGCCGAGGCAGAAGCCGCGGATGAGTGCCAGCGTCGGATAGCGGACCCGCGCCAGGCGCTCGAAGGTCTCCCAGCCGCGGCGCACGATGGCAAGCGCGCCGGCCTCGCCGCGCACCGCGCCGAACTCGTCGACGTCGGCGCCGGCGATGAAACCCGTCGCCTTGCCCGAGCGGATGACCAGCCCCTTCGGCGGCTCGCGCTCGAGAAGGTCGAGCGCGTCGTTGAATTCGGCGAGCACGTCCTGCGAGAGCGTATTGACCGTCGCGTCGGCCTTGGAAAAGACGAGCTGGGCGAGGCCGTCGGCCTCGCGCTCGAGCGTGAAGTGGCGCATGCGGTCGTCTCCTAATCCAGCCGCTCGACGAGCATGGCGCCGCCCAGGCCGCCGCCGATGCAGATCGCCGCCATGCCGCGCCGGCCGCCCGTGCGTCGGAGCACGTTGAGCACATGCAGCACGATGCGCGTCCCCGACGCACCCACCGGATGCCCCAGGGCGATGGCACCGCCGTCGACGTTGAGCTTGTCCTCGTCGAGCGTGCCGAGCGCCGCGGGCAGGCCCAGTTCGTCGCGACAGAAGTCAGCATCGGCCCAGGCCCGCGTGCAGCCGATGACCTGCGCGGCGAAGGCCTCGTTGATCTCCCAGACGTCGAGGTCGTTCAGGCCGAGACCCTGGCGCGTGAGGATCGGCGTCGACGCGTAGACCGGACCCAATCCCATCTGCGCAGGATCGAGTCCCGCCCACTGCGAGTCGACGATGCGACCGAGCGGGGTGAGCCCGTGGCGGTCGACCGCCGTTTGCGACGCGAGCACGACCCAGGCGCCGCCATCGGTGACCTGCGAACTGTTGCCCGCAGTGACGTTGCCGTACGGGCGGTCGAAGAACGGCTTCAGCTTGGCGAGGTTCTCGGGTGTGGAGTCCTCGCGCACGCCGTCGTCCGCCGCGTACAGCGTGCCGCGCTCGTCGTAGATCGGCAGGACCTCGTCGGCGTAATGGCCTGCCTTCTGCGCCGCGAGGGTGCGCGCGTGACTGCGTGCGGCGTACGCATCCATCGCCGCGC
>JBDHRR010000097.1:0-12973 GCA_039807685.1 Burkholderiales bacterium | reverse complement strand
GCGACACGCGCCGCGACCGGGCCGACGGCGTCGGGGCGGGCGCCCCGCGCGCGCTCGGTGCGTCCCGGGGACGCCGATTTCTATCGCGGCGACGAGTACCCGATCTGCGAGAGCGTCGGCTACCTCGTCAAACAGATCCGCAATCATCTCGACCGCGCGGTCGACGCCGAGATGGCCGAGCACGACCTTACCGGCGTGCAGTGGGGGCCGTTGCTGATGATCAGTCACGGCCTCGGCAACACGGCTGCCGAGATCGCGCGCGTCGCCGGCGTCGACACCGGCGCGGTGACCCGCATGCTCGACCGCCTGGAGGCGAAGGGACTCATCCGGCGACTCCCTTCGGCGCAGGATCGACGCGTGGTGCGCCTGACCCTCACGCGCGCCGGCGAGCGGTTGTGCGCGCACATCCCGTTCGGGCTCGCCCGCGTCTCGAACGGACTCCTGCGCGGCTTCACGCCGGCCGAGTTCGAGACGCTCAAGGGGTATCTCGCGCGCATGCTCGCGAATCTGCAGGCCCCGGGAAAGTGAACATGCGCACGCGCCGCGCCGCGCTCGCCCGGTCGCTGCCGGCGCTCCTCGTCCTCGGCATCGCCGGTTGCGCGAGCTTCGATGCGCTGCCGCCGCCGCAGGCCAAGGTCGATCCAGCGACGCTCGGTGCGCGCGAGACGGTCGTGCAATGGCCGGCCGACGACTGGTGGCGACGCTATCGCGATGCCCAGCTCGACGCTCTCGTCACCGACGGTCTCGCCGGCAGCCCGACGCTCGCGGCAGCGCGCGCACGCATCGTGCGCGCCGAAGCCGCCGCCGGGGTCGCGCGCTCCGCGCTGCTGCCGCAGATCACCGGCAATGCCGCGTTCAACGAGCAGAAATACTCGGCGAACTTCATCTATCCGCCACCACTCGCCGGGGCCTGGAAGGCGGACGGGCGCGCGACGATCGACCTCGTCTTCGAGTTCGATTTCTGGGACAAGAACGGCGCCGCGTTGCGCGCTGCGCTCTCGCAGAGCGAAGCGGCGGCCGCCGATGCGCAAACGGCGCGTCTCGTGCTGGCAACCGACATCGCCCGTGCGTACTTCGAGCTGCAGCGTCTGTTCGCGCAGCGCGAGGTCTCGCGCGCCGCGATCGTCCAGCGCGAGGACATCGTGCGCATCACCAGCGAGCGCTTCACGGCGGGCCTCGACACCAAAGTCGAGGTGCGCCAGGCCGAAGCGGCGCTCGGCACCGTGCGCACCGAGCTTGCGCAGTACGACGACGCGATCGCTCTCGCGCGCCATCGTCTGGCCGCGCTGGTCGGCGCCGGGCCGGAGCGCGGCGAGGGCATCGTGCCGGTGCCGCCGCCCGGCGGAGTCGCCACCGCGATTCCGACGGCGATCCCGCTCGATCTCATGGGGCGCCGCCCGGAGATCGTCGCCGCGCGGTGGCGGGTGGAAGCGGCACACGAGGACATCAACGTCGCCCGGGCGCAGTTCTATCCGAACGTGAATATCGTGGCGTTCGCAGGTCTCACCTCGCTCGGCCTGTCGAACTTCCTGCTGGGATCGAGCTCGATCGCCGGCGTCGGCCCCGCGCTGCACCTGCCGATCTTCGAAGGCGGCCGCCTCAATGCCAATCTCGCGGGCCGCGACGCCGAAGCCAATCTCGCCGTCGCGAGCTACAACCAGACGCTCGTCGACGCCGTGCACGACCTCGCCGATGCGGTGACCTCGATCCACGGGCTCGCCCGCACCAGCACCGAGCAGGCACGCGCGCGCACCGCCACCAACCAGGCCTACGAGCTCGCGGTGATCCGCTACCGGGCGGGGCTCGGCAACTACCTCACCGTCCTCACCGCGCAGACGCAGCAGCTCGTGCAGGATCGGCTCGACGTCGATCTCAAGGCGCGCGCCTACGCGCTCGACGTCGATCTCGTGCGAGCGCTGGGCGGCGGCTATGCCGATACGTCGCCGGCGCGCATCGCCGCCACCCGCGACTAGCACCATGGCCACTGCCCCCTCCACGACACCCGAACCCGCGGTACCACCGCGGAAGAATCCGCGCTGGAAGCTTCTCGCCCTCGCCGCCGGGATCTTCGCGACGCTCGGGCTCGCTTACTTCGCCTACTGGTACGTCGAGCTGCGCCACTTCGAGCGCACCGACAACGCCTACGTGCAGGGAAACCTCGTCGAGGTCACTCCGCAAGTCGCCGGTACCGTGATCGCGGTCAACGCCGACGATACCGACTTCGTGCCGGCGGGTTCACCCGTCGTGCAGCTCGACCGCGCCGACGCCGAGGTCGCCCTCGCGCAAGCGCGTGCCGGGCTCGCGCAGACGGTGCGCCAGGTACGATCGCTCTACACCACCGACGCCACCGGCTCGGCCAATGTCAGCGTCCGCGAGGCCGAAGTCGGGCGCGTGCGCGCCGACCTCGCCAAGGCGCGGGACGACCTCAAGCGGCGGCAGGCGCTGGAGGCGTCGGGCGCGGTAAGCGGCGAAGAGCTCGAACACGCGCGCGCGGCGGTAGCCAATGCCAATGCGGCACTGGCGGCGGCGCAGGCGGCACTCGTCGCGGCCGAGCAGCAACTCGCGACGAGCCGCGCGCTGACCTCGGGCACGACGATCGAGGATCATCCGGACGTCGAGCGCGCCGCCGCCAAGGTGCGCGAGGCGTATCTCGCGCTCGCGCGCACCACGATTCCCGCCCCCGTCGCGGGCTATGTCGCGAGGCGTTCGGTGCAGGTGGGCCAGCGCGTGGCGCCCGGGCTGCGACTCATGGCGATCGTGCCGCTCGACGATGTCTGGGTCGACGCCAATTTCAAGGAAGTCCAGCTGCGCGACATGCGGCTCGGCCAGCCCGCCGAGTTGACGGCGGATGCCTACGGCACCGGCGTCAAATATCACGGCACGATCGTCGGGCTCGGTGCCGGCACCGGCAGCGCCTTCGCCCTGCTGCCCACGCAGAACGCGACCGGCAACTGGATCAAGGTCGTGCAGCGGATCCCGGTGCGCATCGCCCTCGACCCCAAGGAACTCGCCGCGAATCCGCTGCGCGTCGGGCTGTCGATGGAAGTCGCGGTCGATACCGCGGACAAGTCCGGCAAGACGCTCGCCACGACGGCGCAACCCAACACGAGGTACCTCACCGACGTCTACGCCGACGCTGCGCGCGGCGCCGATGCGCTGGTACGCGAAACGATCGCCGCCAATCTCGCGGCGGCGGCAGGCAAGCCAGCGGCGGCGCGGCCGCCGGCGCCCGCGGGTGCGAGTCCGGCCACGCCACGGAACTCGCCCCCCATCGCCGGCCGGACTGCGCGGACCGCGCTGTAGCGGCGGCGCATCGGCATGAGCGAAGCCCCTGCACAAGCGATCGCGCCGGCGGGCCGGCGCGCCGCGCCAGCGGCGCCCGCCGCGCAGCCGTATCCCCCACCACCGCTCACCGGCGGCACCCTCGCCATC
This sequence comes from Burkholderiales bacterium, assembly GCA_039807685.1. GTDB lineage: Bacteria > Pseudomonadota > Gammaproteobacteria > Burkholderiales > Casimicrobiaceae > VBCG01. Next base: position 9,541 of record JBDHRR010000097.1, on the reverse strand, counting down.
GGCACGCTGGCGCTCGCGGCGGCGACCTTCATGATCGTGCTCGACACGTCGATCGCCAACGTGTCGCTGCCGGCCATCTCCGGCCAGATGGGGGTGAGTCCCAGCCAGGGAACCTGGGTCATCACTTCATTTGCCGTCGCCAATGCGGTCGCGGTGCCGCTCACCGGTTGGCTCACGCAACGCATCGGCCAGGTCCGTCTCTTCTGCCTCTCGACGGTGCTGTTCGTGATGGCGTCGTGGCTGTGCGGCATGGCGCCGACCTTCGAGACGCTGATCCTGTTCCGCGTCCTGCAAGGCGCCGTCGCCGGCCCGCTCATCCCGTTGTCGCAGGCACTGCTGCTGTCGAGCTATCCCGCGGCCAGGGCCGGTACCGCGCTCGCCATGTGGTCGATGACCACGCTCATCGCCCCGGTGGCGGGTCCACTCCTGGGCGGCTGGATCACCGACAACTACGCGTGGCCGTGGATCTTCTTCATCAACATTCCCGTCGGCATCGCCGCCTCGTGGCTCACCTGGACGATCTACCGCGAGCGTGAATCGCCGACGCGCAAGCCGCCGATCGACGGCGTGGGACTCGGCCTGCTCGTGGTGTGGGTCGCCGCGCTGCAGATCATGCTCGACAAGGGGAAGGAGCTCGACTGGTTCGCGAGCGGGCAGATCGTGACGCTCGCCGTGGTCGCCGTCGTCGGCTTCGTGTTCTTCCTCATCTGGGAGCTGAACGAGGAACATCCGGTGGTCGACCTGCGCCTCTTCGCGGGTCGCAGCTTCACGATCGGCACGCTCGTCACCGCCGTCGCCTACGGGATCTTCTTCGGCACTATCGTGCTGCTGCCGCTGTGGGTGCAAACGCAGCTCGGCTACACGGCGACCGACGCCGGGTTCGTGCTGGCGCCCGTCGGCATCCTCGCCCTCCTCCTGTCGCCCTTCGTCGGCCGCTCGATTCCCAAGGTCGACCCAAGGCTCATCGTCACGGTCTCCTTCGTCATCTTCGCGATCGTGTGTTACATGCGCGCGCAATTCAATACCGAGGTCGACCTCTACACGCTGATGGTCCCCACGGTCATCCAGGGGGCAGCCGTCGCCTGCTTCTTCGTGCCGCTGGTGGCGATCACGCTGGCGGGGTTGCCGCCGCAGATGATCCCGAGCGCCTCGGGGCTGTCGAATTTCGCGCGGATCACGGCGGGCGCCTTCGGCACGTCGATCTTCACCACCCTCTGGGACAACCGGGCGAGTCTGCACCATGCGCAACTGGTCGAGTCGGTGACCCACGCCAACAGCGCCACGGGACCGATCCTCGACCAGCTCGCGGCGGCCGGCATGAGCACGACGCAGGCGCTCGCCAGTGTGGACCGCGTCGTCACGCAGCAGGCCTACTCGCTCGCCTTCAACGATGTCTTCTATCTCTCGGCGCTCATCTTCCTCGCGCTGACGCCTCTCGTCTGGTTCGCGAAGCGGCCGCGTGCCGCCGGCCACGCGGGCGGCGACGCCGCGCACTAATCCCCGGCCATAGCACCCGCTGCGCCGGGGACGGTCACGGCCGACAGCGCCGACTCGTCGATGCCCGGCTCGACCGCCGCCAGCGCCTCCAGCAAGAGTTCGGGGCCGGCACCGTCGAGACGCCGCGCATCCGACAGCAACTGGCGAAAACGACGCCCTCCCGGGCAACCGTGATAGAGCCCCAGCAGGTGCCGCGCGATCGAACGCAAGGCCACACCTCGTGCACGCTGTGCCGCCACGTACGGCAGCATCGCCTGCAGCACGCGGGCGCGGGTCGGCGGCGGCGATTCGTCGCCGAAGAGCCGCCAGTCGACCGGCGCGAGGAGCATCGGATCGTGATACGCGGCACGCCCGAGCATGACGCCGTCGACCGCTGCGAGCTCGCGCTCGATCGCCGGCCATGCCGCGAGTCCTCCGTTCAGAACGATCGTGAGCTCCGGGAACTCGCGCTTGAGGCGATGGACGACTTCGTAGCGCAACCGCGGCACCTCCCGATTCTCCTTCGGCGACAGCCCTTTCAGCACCGCATTGCGGGCATGGACGACGAACACCGTGCAGCCGGCCGCGGCGACGGTCCCGACGAAGTCGCGAACGAAGCCGTAGTCCTCGTTGGCATCGAGCCCGAGACGATGCTTGACGGTGACCGGCAGCGACACCGCATCGCCCATCGCGCGCACGCAATCGGCGACGAGCGCGGGCTCGGCCATGAGGCAGGCGCCGAAGCTGCCCGTCTGCACGCGCTCGGACGGGCAGCCGCAATTGAGATTGATCTCGTCGTAGCCCCAGCGCTCGCCCAGTCGCGCTGCATGCGCAAGCTGCGCGGGGTCACTGCCGCCGAGTTGCAGCGCAATCGGGTGCTCGGCGTCATCGAAGTCGAGGTGGCGCGCCACGTCGCCGTGAACGAGGGCGGGTGCCGTCACCATCTCCGTGTACAGCAACGCGTGGCGCGAGATCTGGCGCAGGAAGTAGCGGCAATGCCGATCGGTCCAATCGAGCATCGGGGCAACGGCGAAGCGGCGTGACAAAGGTCGGTGCATTCGTCTCTCGGATGTGCGCCGGCCCGCGACCCTGCCGCGCGTCGGAAGCAAGCAGAGGCGCGGGAATTTCTGCGCGACAATGGCGCCCCCGCATCACCGGCGCAGGGTTGCGATGCGGACATCGGCCGGCGGCGAGACCGCAGCATGCATCGGGATGCGCGGGCACGCAACGGCGTGTTTCCACCGAACGCACGGAGGTCACTTGAAGCCATTGCCTGCACTCCTCGCCATCAGCCTCGCGCTGCTCGCCGGACCTGCCGCCAGCGCGGTCGAGTACGTCAGGGTCTGCTCGCTCTACGGTGCCGGATTCGAGTACATCCCTGGCACCGACCAGTGCCACAACGTGACCACCGGCGACACGCGCGTCCAGACCGAGGGCGGCACCTGGCGTGGATTGTTGCCGTACCCCGATGGGAAGTGGACGACCACGCCCGTGCTGGAGTGCGGCTTCGGACGCTCGATCACCCTCGGCACGTTCGCGGCGACGGACTTCACGCCCAATCCGTGGAATCGCACGCAGACGCAACCGGTCAACGTGTCGACGCGGGCGGGCGAATTCGTGTCCAAGGTGACGATGAGTGGCGGCTTCTACGATCCGCGCGTTCCCAATCGCAGCGGCATCAATGCGTCGAACGGCCTGTGTGTCCGCTCCATGGATCCAAGCGTAACGGTTCCCAACGGCGACGGTCCGCCGATCAACCCGGTGTTCGGCAACGGCATGCTGCCGATCGCCTGCGTGTCGAATTCGCGGATTGCCGGCATGCCGGCGGGCTACACCGTCGCCGCCCAGAGCGCGTATCCGTCGATCATGAGCGGCTTCGTCGATGCGGCGCAGAACACCTACGGACCGCTCTACTACGGCAGGCAGCTGGTGGTGACGACCGACTTCGGTTCCGCGGATTTCCTGAAGCTCCAGTACTTCGATTCCGCCGCCCAGGTCATGCGGCCGCTCGCCGGCAAGGTCACCGTGTCGGTATGCCTCGAACAAGGGATGAACCAGCGCTTCGATCCCGCGCCGCTCTCGCGCTGAAAGGTGTTCACCAGGGGACGCCGAGGAGTCGCCGCTTATCGGCGCCTCAGCGTCTCCGGTGGTACGGCTTCGAGTAACTGCTTCACCTGCCGCCCGTCGTCGGTGACGGCAGGTGACGCCGCAGCTACGCCGATCGGGCCGCAGGCGTCGGTGCTTGGGTCAAGAGCAGCTATGGTCGTGCTCCGGGGCACCTCGCCATTCGCTTAACACCGCTCTATACAACCGTGCAATGAATCGGCAACCCTCGGTGCCGCGTCGTGGCACACGAAAAGACATCGCCGGCGACCGGATGATTGGACGTTACGCGGATAACCAATGCCGCAAGTACGTGGCAGGCACGACACTTGCATAGAGCGTACGCATGGGACCGGAAAGTCCTCGCATGCGCACGCCACCCCATCGTCGGCTTGACTCCAGCGGTCGCGTCGCTTCGGTCCACACCCGTTGCGAAACCCGCTCCGCGGACGATCACACATACGTCCGGGGTCGTTTTGTGACGCCCTCGCGTACCACAGACGAAGTAATCGATTGGGTCGTGACGATCAAGGCCGGAGGGGCATTGATCCGCGACTCCAGGTGTTGAATCAGACCCTGCTTGCGCATTCGTGCCTCCGATTCAATGTGCCACCTCACCCGCGTGCCTTGCACATTTACGCGCGACACCCAGTCCCTGGCCGGTCCTCATTCACAGATCACCCACTGGAGATACGACCCCTGCTCCACCGATCCACTCCGGAATTCGCCAAAGCACAGCCATCGCCCAAGACGTGAGAGCATCGCATGCAATGCCTTTCTGGGGAAAATGTGATCGAAACACCACGCCGGTAACGATCCATCCGTTGACCGACCACTGCCTTGATGTCGGCGTAACGTTCTTACACGTCGCGGCATCACCACGCTTGTCCGCCGCGCTGCAAGCGTGCACAAATATCCGATTACATAGGGTGGAGCGCGAGCGCCTTGCGGCGATCGCGTACCTCCACGATATCGGCAAGTGCAACTGGGGCTTCCAGGCCAAGCGTGACGACAACGCCTGGCAGACCACAGGGCACGTCATCGAGGGTGCTGCACTCCTGTCGCTGGCGGAACTTCAGCAGGCTTGGCCACCGGAGTGGAAGAAGCTGCTTGTTGAAATGACCCAGTGGTTCGACGATGGAGAGGTCGGGCTACGTGCGCTGTTGCTGGCATCCATATCGCACCACGGCCGCCCCGCCTCTGATCACGACGTCGAAAGTCGCAGCACTGACAGCATCGTCAAGTGGTGGCGTCCGCATGGCGGACTCGATCCAATGCAGGGGTTAACTGAATTGGCTCTCGGCGTTCGCCGAACCTTCGCAGAAGCTTTCGTCACCGATAGTGCGCACATCGTTGCCACCGCAGAGTTTCAGCAACGATTCGCGGGTCTCGTGATGCTCGCCGACTGGATCGCCTCCGACACGCAGTTCTTTCCTTACCGCCAAACACTAGAAGAAGACCGTCTTACACGAGCCCGCGCGTCCGCCGCGCGCGCTGTTGCAGCGATTGGGCTCGTCCCGCCCTCACGATCGGCACCCGCAGGATTCGAAGCGACTTTCGGACTGCAATCGCCGACTCCGCTGCAGGTGCTGTTGGCAAGCGGACACCCCACTGCGCATGACGCTCGGCTCATGCTGGTGGAATCGGAAACCGGCTCCGGAAAGACCGAGGCGGCTCTGGCCTGGTTCCTGCGCCTCTACGCCGAAGGAAGGGTAGACGGGTTGTACTTCGCATTGCCCACGCGTGTTGCCGCGCGCGAACTATACGCACGTGTGCGGCGCGCGATCGAGCGGGCGTTTCCCGATCTCGTCCAGCGTCCGGGTCCAGTGCTTCTTGCCGTACCCGGCTATGTACGCGTCGATGGCGAGGAGCCGCAACTGCCGAATCCAGATGGGCGAATCTGGGAAGACGACGACGGCGCACGCCGACGCGAACGGGCGTGGTCGGGCGAGCGCCCGAAGCGCTTTCTCGCCGCGCCCATTGCCGTGGGTACAGTCGACCAGGCGCTGCTCTCAGTGCTGCAGGTCAAGCACTCGCTCTTGCGCTCGGTGTGCCTCGACCGCCACCTGCTGGTGGTGGACGAAGTTCACGCGTCGGATACCTACATGCGCGCGGTGCTGAGGGAGTTGTTGCAAGGTCATTGTTCCCGCGGCGGCCATGCGCTCCTCTTGTCGGCAACACTCGGCGAAGCCGCACGCAGCGCTTTCTTTGGGAAGCCACCGTTGCCGCTCGTCGAATCCACTGCCCTGCCATACCCGGCGCTGACCGACCGCAGTGGGACTCGGACCGTGCGGCGGACCAGTATGCGCAAGACCGTGCACGTCGAATGCCACGAAGACCTGACGGACGCGACGCTTCTCGATCCGCTGCATGATGCGTTGGCCGCAGGGGCACGTGTACTCACGGTGTGCAACACGGTTGCTCGTGCCAATTCCCTCCTACGGGCAGTGGAAGCCGACGGCCGTTTCGACCCTGCATGGTTCTTCGCAGTCAATGGCGTCGCCTGCCCCCACCATGGCCGATTCGCTTGCGCAGACCGGGAGGTCCTCGACGTCGCCGTGAGCTCGCATTTCGGCAAGCATTCCGATGGGAGCCCCCTGCTGCTGATCGGCACCCAGACACTCGAACAGAGTCTGGACATCGACGCCGACTGGCTGGTCACCGATCCCTGCCCGATGGACGTACTGCTGCAACGCATCGGGCGTCTGCACCGCCACCGCCGCATCCGCCCGGAAGGCTTCGAGCGCCCGAACGTGCTGCTGCGGATGCCACCGGGCAGCGATCTGACCTGCAATCTCAACGTCAATGGCAGCCAATTCCGCGGGCCTGCCGGAATCGGACGCGTATACGCTGATCCGCGTATCGTTCAACGCACCTTCGACGTCCTGCGTGAGCGCTCGACGCTCGTCCTGCCGGACGACAACCGGTGGCTGGTCGAGCAGTGCACGCACGAGGACGCGCTCGAACGCCTGCCCGACCCCCGTTGGCGGCGACTCGCGGAGGAGGTCTATGGCCGGGCATTGCAGCACGGCCTCCTTGCAAAGAGCGTTGTGCTGCCTCTCAAGCCCTTCGGCGAGCTTCACTACCATGGTACCGATGAGCGGATCACGACCCGGCTCGGGGATGACGGTTGGACCGTCACACTGGCTCAGCCGGTGAGCCACTGCTTCGGTACGCTGATCGACAGCCTGACGGTGCCGCACTGGCTGTTGGGGGAAAGGGGACCCTGGCCTGAGAGTGTTGATCCGGAACCGATCGATGGCGGCTTTCGTTTCGCGCTGGGTCAGAGGCACTACCGCTACACCCGCTTCGGACTGGAGAAGGACGACGATGCATGACCTGCTGAACGATCCCTTGATCGGTATCCGAACTGCTGTCGGTCGGGATGAGGTCTCGGTGCCCCAGCTGCTCGCACGGCTGTCCGTCGGTGGGGTCGAAGGCTATACAGGACTACGCCCGCACCAGGCTGATCCGTGGCACGTGTTCCTGGTGCAGATTGCTGCCAGCGTGCTCGCACGGCGCTTGCAGATAGACCCCAACCGGCCACCCACCGATGCGGGTTTCTGGCGAGACGGGCTTCTTGAACTGGCTGAGGGACAGACATCTGCCTGGCATCTACTGGTCGAGCGCGTGGATCGTCCAGCCTTCATGCAGCACCCGCTGAAGGGCGGAAGCGTCGAATTGCGCAAAGCCTTCAAGCCCAAGGCGCACAGCCCAGATGAACTGGACGTCCTGGTCACCGCCAAGAACCACGACCTGAAGATCGCTCGGATGCAAACGACTGCAATCGAGGCTTGGCTGTTCGCGCTGGTGAGTTCCCAGACAACCAGCGGATACCTCGGTAGCGGGCACTACGGCACCGTGCGCATGAACAGCGGCGCTGGGAGCCGCCCCATCGTCTCTCTCGTGCGCTCAGTCAGGCCCGATGCGAGATTCACTGAAGAACTGAGTATCATGTGCCAAGCACGCGCCGACATCATCGCCCAACATCAGTACGCGGAGCGCGGCGTTGTCCTTACCTGGCTGCAGAGCTGGACGCGCGACGACCACCAGTACACCGTCTCGCGCCTCGAACCCTGGTTCGTGGAAGCGGTGCAACCTGTTCGCCTGGTGCAGTCGACGGACAAGTGGATCGCGATGGGCGCTTTAAGTAAGGCCCGACTGATCGGCCCAAAGGAGCTCGACAACGGAGTCGTCGGCGACCTGTGGATTCCGGTCAATGAGACGGACAAGAAAAAAGGCCGATCCGCGCTGACATTATCAGCTGCAGGCTGGACTCCAGAGCGCTTGACCGATCTGCTTTTCGAGCAGGGGTTCCGGCTGACGTCGCTGCAGAAGGCCCGCCCCGGCGCGGGCGATCTGTGGTTCATCGGCAGTACCATCGTGCGTGGCCAGGGCACCACGAACGGCTTTCACGAATTCATGGTTCCAGTGCCCGCGAAGGTGCGAGCGGCACTCTTTGTACCCGAGGCCGCGCAGTCCCTGGCGACGTACGCACGCGAACTGCTGAAGCACGCCGCTGACGCAGGCTGGTCCCTTCATGCGGGACTCATGGCGCTAGCCGAAGGTGGGCCTGAAGCCGACGTTATCGACAAGAAGGACAAGAAAGACAAGAAGGTGATCGCGGCGTGGGCTGAGCAGGTTCGTGCCGAGACGACTCGGTCTTGGCGCGACCGCTACTTCCCCACGCTGTGGCGTGCCGTCGATCCAACGGTGCGCGACGCGATCAAGTCCCAATGGAAGGCCGACCTTGTAGCCAACGCACGAAGCACCTTGAGACAAGCCGTACAACGCCTTCCGACGCCGAGCGCACGTCGCTGGCGCGCATCGATCCGCGCGCGCTGGGTGCTGGACGCCTCGCTGCGCAAGGCAGCGCTGCTCCCGGATCGAGAAATCGGTAACGAGGCTGCGTTTGACGAAGAGGAAACTGCATGACGACCACCACTACACTGGGCGCCACACAAGGGACGGAGCCTTCGGCTGACGATGCACTGCCTACGCGGATCGGCCGTCTCGCCAACGTCATTGGTAGTGAGCGCTGTTCCGCTGCCGACCGTGCCGCACTCAAGCGGTGGGGTCCCGGTCAGCCGCCTCCGTTCGCGTTTTACCGGCTGTGGCTGCGCGACCTCGGCACCGACTTGCCGCCACCGGCGCAGACGCGGACATGGATGCTGATCGCCTGGGGGCTGGCGTTGGGCGTCGCGCATCGACGCGATCGTCCGCTCGGACAAGCGTTGGCGGAGGCTGGTCTGGCCGAGGCCCGACTCGAGCGCCTGCTCGGCTCCGACCCTGAAATCCTTCCCGATCTGCTCGCTTCCGCAATCCGCTTTCTCGCGTCCAAAGCCGAAACGATCGATTGGCTCGATGCCGCGCGGCTTCTGCTGTCCCAAGACGCCGACAAGCGTGAAGTCATTCACCGCCGCATCGCGCAGGCCTACTTCCGCCATCAACCGCGCAACGATCAGGAGTAATCTACCCATGTTCCTGCAGATCCACACGCTCACGAGCTATCCGGCCAGCCTGCTCAACCGCGACGACGCTGGTTTGGCCAAGCGTATTCCGTTCGGCAACGCGCCGCGCCTGCGCGTGTCGTCACAGTGCCTGAAGCGTCACTGGCGCGATGAACTGCAGCGCTTGCTGCCCGACGTCCCCGACTCCCTACGCACCCGCTCGTTCTTCACGCGCGCGGTAAAGCCGAGGCTCATCGAACTGGGTCTGAGTGAAGCGATCACCGACGCGCTAGTCCAAACACTCGCCAAGCGCGTGATCGGCGGCGGTGCAAAGGACACGGGCGAACTCGCCCAGCCCGTACTCTTCGGAGAGCGGGAAGCCGATTACTTTGCTCAGGTCGCGCGCGGTGCCGCGCAGGGCGCCGCGGATCAGGGCGCCGCGGTAAAGGCGCTTGACGAGCGGCTCAAATCGGCGGAGGAGAAGAAGAACCTCGCGGCGATGAAGGCGTCCG
>JBDHRR010000096.1:0-13079 GCA_039807685.1 Burkholderiales bacterium | reverse complement strand
CTGCCGGGGATGCAGGCGCTGGACATCGCCACGCTCGGCCGGATTCCGGGCGGCATTCCGTGGCCGGCGATTCCGGCCCTCGACTGGCGTGAATTCGACGTGCTGATGCCGCTTGCGCTCGCCTGCTTCCTCCTTGCCTACAACGAAGGCATCGCGGCGGCACGGCTGCTCGCGCGCAAGCACGACTACGCGATCGACCCCAATCGCGAACTCCTCGGCCTGTCTGCCGCCAATGTGGCGATCGCCGTCGGCCACGGCTTCCCGTCGGCCGGCGGGCTGTCGCAATCGCTCGTGAACGACGAGGCCGGTGCGCGCACGCCGCTCTCGCTCGTCGTCTGCTCGGCGTGGATGGCGTTGGCACTCCTCTTTCTCACCGGGCTCTTCGAGCGCCTGCCGCAGCCGCTGCTGGCCGCCCTCGTCCTCGCCTCGATCCAGGGCATGTTCCGGATCGACGAGCTGCGCCAGTTGCTGCGGGTGAGCAAGGCGGAGTTCCTGATCGCCGTGGTGACGATCCTCGCCGTGCTGGGCCTCGGTATCCTGAAGGGCGTGCTCGTCGCCTGCGTCTTCTCGCTGGCGATGTTGATCCGCCGCCTCGCGCTGCCCGAGTGCGTGGTGCTGGGTCGCATCCCCGGCACCGACCAGTTCGCCTCGCTGGTGCGCCACCCCAATGCGGTGCCGGTCCCCGGCACGGTCGTCTTCCGCTGCAATGCAGCGTTGCTCTACTTCAACGTCGACGGCGTCGGCACCCGCCTCATGGCGCTGCTCGAACATTCGGACCCCGTGCCGCAGCAGATCATCGTCGATCTCGCCTTCACGACCGAGATCGATCTCGCCACGGTGCGCATGCTGATGGCTTTCGCGCGTCGCGCCGCCACCGACGGCGTGGCGATACGCCTCGCCAACGCGCACTATCGCGTGCGCCGATTGCTGCGCCGTGAGCGCTGTGCGGCGCTCCTGGGCGATCTCGATCGCGCCTACTCGATTGCCGAGCTCGTCACCGCGGAGGCCGGGCCTCAGGGTACGGTCATGCCGACCGTGAACAGCGCCGCGTTGGCACCGAGCAGCACGACCTCGGCACAGTAGCGCGTCCAGCAATAGCCGGCCGATGGGATGATCGCCGGCGCGATCTCGTAGTGATTGAACGGAATCTTGTCGCGGTACTCGCCACTGTAGCCGCGCAGCAGGCCCGCGGACAGCTTCACGTAGAACGGTGGATGCTCCTTCCACGGACGCCATTGCAGCGCGCCGTAGAGGTACTGCGAGAACTGGCCGAACGAATTCTGGAAGAGCGAGAGGCCAACGATCCACTGCCCGTCGAGCCATTGCTTGTCGAGCCGATACTCCATGTCGAAGAGGTACGACTGCTGGTGGTCGGGGTCGTAGTGGAAGTGCAGCGTGTAGTAGGCGAACTGGAAATACCAGCGGTCGGTGCGCCACGGTTCGGGCGCGTCCCAGCCGGGGCGCGTCGACCACAGCGAACCGAGCGTCGGCTCCTTCGAGGCTTCCGGTGCCGCCGCGGGGGTTGCGGCCTGCGCGAACAGCAGGGGTGCGGCGGCATCATCCCCCGCAGACGTCACCGCGGGGGAGACGGTTGCCGCAGTCCCGCCCTGCCCCAGCGCCGCCGGTGCGACGCCGAGCATGCCCGCCGCCACCGTGGCAACCGCCCACATCCGCACGCGCGCGTGGCTCGCGGTGGCAATGCGGGCAGGGAGAGTGGAGGAACCGGGGACAAACGTCGCGGACGAGGCGGTGCTGCGGCAGTGGAAGGGCATGAGCGAGCGGCGGTGTGTTTTTTTTTGGCGCGTAACCTTACCACGCCACCCGCCGCAGCGCCGGCTCGCGCCGCTACGGCGGAAGCCGTGCCGCTAGACAGTCGCGCAGGCGACGCTCGCGAGCTGCTCCTTGGCGGCGGCGATGCGCGCGGCATCCGGCAGTGCAACGCCGTTCTTGACGGCGGTGATCTCGGCCAGGATCGAGATCGCGATCTCGGGCGGCGTGCGGCTACCGATGTAGATGCCGATCGGGCCGTGCAGGCGGGCGATCTCGTCGGCCGTCACGTCGAATTCCAGGAGGCGCTGGCGGCGCTTCGCATTGTTCGCACGCGAACCCAGCGCGCCCACGTAGAACGCCGGCGATTTCAGCGCTTCCATGAGCGCCAGGTCGTCGAGCTTCGGATCGTGGGTCAGAGCGACCACCGCGCAGCGCTCGTCGAGTTGCATCGCACGGGCGGTGTCGTCGGGCATCGTGCGCACCACGGTCACACCAGGAATGTCCCAGGTCTCGGTGTATTCCTCGCGCGGATCGCAGATCGTCACCTGGTAGTCGAGGCCGACCGCGATGCTCGCCAGGTACTTCGAGAGCTGCGAGGCGCCGATCACCAGCATCCGGTAGCGCGGGCCGTGAATCGTCGTGAGCGTGGCGCCGTCGAAAGCGACACCGTCCGTCGCCCGCGCCGGATGCAGCGTCGCCTCGCCGGTGACGAGGTCGAGCCGGCGCGCCACGAGGTGCCCGGCCTCGATCTCGCGCAGCAGCGCGCGCATCCCCGACGCCCTGGTGAGCGGTTCGGTCACGAGCTGGATGGTGCCGCCGCAAGGCAAGCCGAAGCGGCGCGCCTCGTCCGCGGACACGCCGTAGGTCACGGCCTCGGCCGCAGCCTGCGTGATGCCGAGCCGGCGCACGCGCTCGATGAGATCGTCCTCGATGCAGCCGCCGGAGACCGATCCAACGACGAGGCCGTCGTCGCGCACCGCGAGCATTGCCCCTTCCGGCCGCGGCGAACTGCCCCAGGTCTTCACCACCGTGACGAGCAGCACACGGCGACCGGCATCGAGCCAATCGGCACTGCGCTTCAATACCTCGAGATCGACACTGTCCATGGCCGACGCCTCCATCCCACTGCACCGCTCGCATCATTCTACGCTGGCGCGGGGCGACGCCAGCCGCGGCGATGCGGTATCGTTGCGCACCGTGTCGTCTCGATGCTCCGCGGCAACGTGCACACCATCCTCCGCTACTCGGTCCCGCTGTCGTTCATCGCGGCATTCGTCCTGCTCGCGACGATCGCGCTCGACAAGCCGGGGTACTACTACGACGAAGTGATCCACATCCCGGTGGCCATGCGCGCACTCGGCGACTGCGAGGTCGACGCTGCGGTCACCAAGGAGATCGGCTGCTTTCCGCTCATGCAGACGCTGGGCTACGTGGGTGCGGTCAAGGCGTGGCTCGCCGCGCCGATCATTGCCGCCTTCGGGGTGAACCTGTGGTCGGTGCGGCTGCCGTCGATCCTCATCGCCGCGCTGACCCTCGCCATCCTGTGGTCCTTCGTCCGCCGCGAACTCGGCTCGACGTGGGCCGCCCTCCTCCTCCTGCTCCTCGCAGGCGATCCGGTACTCCTCAATCACGCGCGCCTCGATTGGGGGCCGCAGATGATCGCGCTGCTGCTGCGCGTGACGTCGCTGGTCGCGCTCGTGCGCTGGCTGCAGACCGGCCGCATGCACTGGATCATGCTCGCCTGCGCGTGCTTCGTGGTCGGCATCGTCGACAAGGTCAGCTTCGTCTGGGTCATCGGCGCCTGGGTCGCCGCAGTGGCAACCCTGATGGGCCCGGTGGCGTGGGGTCGGCTGCGCGCCGGGGCGCCGTGGCAGCCGCTGGTGGCCGCAATGACGCTGGCGATCCTCGTCTGGGCGATGGCAACGTTCGTGCGCCGCGCCGCCGGCCTCGACATCCTTGGCGACGCACAGACGCTGACCTGGAGCGGGCAACTCGCCAAGGTGTGGAACCTCTACGCCGCGACGTTCAGCGGACTGTCGGTGATCGGCTGGGTCTTCGGCGCCGCAGTTCCCGTCACCGCAGCCTTCAACGTGCTGCTGCTCGCGCAACTCGTTGCCGCCGTCGCGCTCCTCGCCTGGTGCCGGCCGTGGACGCCGGCGCGCCGCCTGCTCGCGCTCCTCACCGCAGCCACCGCCTACCTCCTCCTCGCGATCGGGTTCACGCGGCAGGTCGGGGGCACGCACCACCTCTTCACGCTCTGGCCGATGCCGACCTTGCACCTGGTGACGCTGGTCGCGGTCGCCGCGCAGCATCTGGGCACCGAGCGCGGGCGCGGGATGGCGCTGCGCAGCACGATCGCCATTGCCGGAATCGTCGCCGGCGGCGCCTTGCTCGCGTGGAACGTCGCGATGGACCTGCGCTATGCCGACGCCTGGCGCAACGACCGCGACTTCCAGCCGCTCTTCGATCCGGCCATTGCGCGCCTCGGCAAGCGACTCGACGAACTCGCACCCGAGCGGGTGATCGCGGTCGATTGGGGCCTGCACCAGCCGCTCGTCACGCTGGCCGGGCGCGAACGCGCGCCGCGCTACCGCGAGTGGACGTGGCGCCTCCTCGACGCCAAGGACCATCTCGACCGTGACGATCTGCAGCGCGCCGTCGCCCGCGACGTCACCGGCAGGCGCGTCGCCTTCGTGCTGCACGGCGAAGGTGCCACGACGGTTGCCGGTGCGCACGCCCGGCTCGCGGCGCTCCTCGCCGCGACGCATCCGTGCGGCACCAGCGAGGAAGGCCTCACGAATGCCGCAGGGCGCACGATCTACACGATCGTGCTGGCCGACTACGCGAGTTGCAAGGCCCCGACGCGCTGATCCGACAATCCGGAGGCCGAGGCGGTCAGGGTCCCCGCGGCGCGGCGAGACGAAGATGGCGACGCGTTCACCGCCGCCCCGTACCGCGAGCAATGCGCTTGCGGATCAGCGCAGCCCGCGCACCGCAAGCCAGGCGACGATCGCCGCGATGATGGCAAGCGACACCCAGCGGATCCACGGGTTGCTGCCGGGCGCGCGGCCGGACCCGACTTCGACCACCTCGCCGGTCTCGGCAATGGTTGCACCGCCTTCCGCAACCGCTGCCGGCGGCGCGAGGCGCGCGCTGAAGCGGGCGAAGAAGTCGTCGGCAATCTTCGCCGCGGCGCCGTCGATGAGGCGCGAGCCGATCTGCGCGATCTTGCCGCCCACGTTCGCCGCAACGACGTAGGTCAGCGTGGTACTCGCAGCGTCGGCGGGCGCCAGCGTCACTTTCGCCTCGCCGTTGGCGAAGCCCGCGGCACCGCCCTGCCCTTCGAACTTCAGCGTGTAGCCCGTCGGCACCACCACGTCGGACATCGTCATCGTCCCGGTGAAGCGCGCCGACACGGGTCCGATCTTCGTCGCGACGACGGCCCGCCAGCGCCCGTCGCCGAGCGACTCGAAGGACTCGCAGCCCGGGATCGACGCCTTCAGCGCCTCGGGATCGTTGAGCGCGCTCCACACCGCGGCCGGCGGTGCCGGAATCACCCGGCTGTTCGTCATCTCCATCGACCCTCCTCGCGCGGCGTACCCACACCGCCGGGCGCATCGTAGCAAACGCGAGCCAGCCCACTCGGCTCCGCTCCGCGCCGCGCAGGTCCGCACCGCGGATCCAGTCTGCGTGCGAGGGCCCAGCGCGATCATTGCATCGCGGCCAATCCGCCAGGCGCCTGGCTGAAGTCGGCGTACGACCGATTGGGGATCGCGGTGTGCGCATCCGCTCACCCCAGCGAGGCTCGGGATCGACGGCACCCGCGTCTTCGGCCTATCATCGACCCAGGGGAAACCCCACAACAACACTCGCGTACCGCTGCGACGCAACCCACGGCCGGCCGGGACCGGACAACACAGCGGGCGTTGCGCCCGGCTCCGCATCGCCTTTTTTACGGGATCGATCCATGACGATTCGCCATCTCCTCCTCGCTGCCATCGCCAGTTTCTCCTGCGTGGTCGGCAGCCCCGCGCGAGGCGCGTCGGTCGACGTCGTCGAGTTCTACCATCAGCGCTTCGACCACTACTTCGTGAGCTCGCTCGCCGCCGACATCGCAGCGCTCGACAGCGGGACTCTCAAAGGGTGGGCCCGTACCGGCCGCAGCTTCAAGGCATTCGATACGCCAGCGCCGGGCATGAGTCCGGTCTGCCGCTTCTACATCCCGCCGGCGTTGGGCGATTCGCACTTCTATTCGGCTTCGCCCGCAGAGTGCGCCGAAGTCGCCGCGAAGTTCCCCACCTTCACCTACGAGTCGCCGAGCGTCATGTACGTCGGCCTGCCCGACGCGACAAGCGGCGCCTGCCCGGCAGGAACGCGCCCCGTCTATCGCCTGTGGAACAACCGCCCGGACTCCAACCATCGCTACACGACCGATGCCAACGTGCGCGCCGAGATGCTCGCGCGCGGTTACATCGCCGAAGGTTACGGACCGGAAGGCGTGGCGATGTGCTCGCCCACCGCCGCAAGCGCGTTCACCGTGGCCACCGCCCCCGCCGTGGTCACGCTCACGCCCGGCGAGACGCGCGAAGTGCAGGTGACCGTCACCCCCAGCGCTGGCTTCGCGGGGCCGGTGACGCTCGCCGTCGCCGGGCTACCCGCGGGAACGCATGCCGAGCCTGTCAATGCCACCGTGAGCGTGGGCCCGGGACCGGCGTCGGTACCCGTACGGATCGCGGCGGACGGCAATGCGGCGCCCACCGGCAGCGTGGCACCGGCGACCGTCAGCGCCACCGGCGCCGGCGGTACCGGTGCGACGGCAGCGCTGGTGGTCGGTGTGGTCGCCGCCGGCAGCTCCACCGCCACGCGGCTGCGCGTGATCGCCGACGTCGAGCAGCGCGCGCGCGAGTTGAGCGGCAATGGCCTGTCGCCAGCCGCATTCGTGCAGGCGATCAGCGCGTACATGGCGGGCCGCTCCGAGTACGCCAGCACCGGCGTCGATGCCGAAATGCTGACCGCGTGGGGTCGCTTCACCGACGGTCGCGCGCATTTCGTCGTCGCCAACCGCCAACCGGCCCCTGCCGCCTCGCTCGTCCGCAGCGTCGAACCACGCAGCGACCCCGAAGTGCCGAGCGCCACCAGCGCCCGCCTGCTGCACACCTTCGGCACCAACTTCGAGGGACAGACACCGATCGACGAGATGCGCGGCGCCCTGCGCAGCCGCGGCTGGAACGTGCGCAGTGGCCCCGAGGGGCTCGCCGGCATCGAGGCACTCAAGGCGACGAGCGGCGACGGCTTCTTCTACATCAACACGCACGGCGGTCGCGGCCAGGTCGGCGACGCGAGCGAGCCCGAAGGGAAGATGTACGCGATCCAGACGTCGGCGCTCGTCAGCGGCGATCTCGAGGCGGCCTACGACACCGACCTCAAGGCGTTGAACCTCATCCACTTCACCGCCCGCAATGGCGAGAAGATCGCCGGGTTGATCGACGACTGGGATACCCGGTACGCGATCACCTACCGTTTCGTCCTCAAGTACATGAACTTCGCGCCAGGGAGCGTTGCGTTGATCAACGCCTGCTACAGCAGCCGCAATGCGCCGTTCATCGATGCGTTCCTGGCGAAGGGCGCCGGCGTCTATCTCGGCTGGTCGGAAAAGGTGACGGCAGCGACGGCGTACGAGTCGCCTCCGTACTTCGTCGATCGCATGGTCGGCGCCAACCAGCACCCGATCAAGGAATCGCCGCCGCAGCGTCCGTTCGCCTACGACCTCGTACTGCAGGACATGACGAAGAAGGGTCTCGACACCGACAAGGCGACCGGCGCCAGGCTGCAGGCGACGCTGCAGTCCGGTATCGCACCCCCGATCTTCGCGCCGTCGATCCGCTACGCCACGGTGGATGAATACGCCGACCAGCTGACGCTCACCGGAGAGTTCGGCACGCGGCGCGGCAAGGTCACGGTGGGCGGTACCGAACTGGCCATCCGCAGTTGGTCAGCCACCAGGATCGACGCGACGCTGCCGCTCACCGGATCCGGATCGTCCGGAGACGTCGTGGTCGAGGTCGACCGCGTCCGCAGCAATGCGCGCCAGCTCACCGAGTGGGCGATTCCGCTCCAGTACCGATGGCTCGACGCCTTCGGCATGTCCGGTTTGCGCTTCGAAGGGTCGGGCAACGTCCGGTTGCGAGCTGACGTCGCCGGCTATCGCCTGCTCCCGGCGGAAACGCCGAAGTACAAGTCCCGCGGCGGCCCCCCGACCCGCGACAGCGCCATTCGCATCACCGCATCGGGTTCGAACACGTCGGGAGGCTGCACGGAAACCTTGAGCGGCACCGCGAACTACGTGAGTCCGACCGGCGGCGCCTCGACGCTGCTGGCGAGTGCGTTCCGCGTCACGGCCGACACGAGGGACGGTGCGCTGGGCCTCGCGCTCGGCGCCATGGCGCCACCGCATACGCTCACCATCAGCGGCACCGATTGCCCGTCGCTGTCCACGCCGATCGCCGCCACCTTCGGCCTCCTCGACGGACCGACGAGCGTTCTGAACGACCAGACCGAGAACCCGCAGATCTTCGAGATGCCGGGTCTCGTATTCCGGCTCGATTCGGCGTTCAACATCGCACCGGTGAGCCATACGACGGACGACGCCGGTGGTGCGCTGACGGTCTCCTGGACCGGGGTGGTCACCAAGGCGCCGCCGCGCGACGACGACGACGCCGGCAAGTAAGACGCGGGTGTGTCGCCCGCCGCCACGCCGCCTGGCGGCTCGCCGCGCGCTCAGCGTGACGATCGATGCGGGTGCGCGTTAGCGCGCGGCGCGCGCCGGACGCGGCGTGCATCCAGCGCCGCCGCGAGTTCGGTGAGTGAGGCGACGTTGTGGACGGGTAGGAAGTCGTCGACGTGCGGCAGGATCGCTCGGATGCCGGCGGGCCGCGCCTCGAAACCGGCGTAACGCAGGAGCGGATTGAGCCAGACGAGGCGGGCGCAGGATTTCGCAAGACGCTCCACCTCGAAGGCGAGTCCCTCGCCCGCATCGGCGTCGAGGCCATCGCTGATGAGCAGCACGACCGCGTTCTGGGCAAGAAGGCGGCGCGACCAGCGGCGATTGAATTCGGCGAGGCAGGCGCCGATGCGTGTCCCGCCCGCCCAATCGTCGACCGCCGCCGCGACCTGCGCCAACGCCACGTCGACGTCGCGATGCTTCAGGTAGCGCGTGATGTTGGTGAGCCGCGTGCCGAAGACCAGCGTGTGCACGCGATGGCGATCGTTGGTGATCGCGTGCAGGAAGTGCAGCAACATCCGCGCATAGCGGTCCATCGAGCCCGAAATGTCGCAGAGCACGACGAGCGGCGGTGGCTGGCGCACGCGGGTCCGATAGGCGAGCGGCGCGAGGTCGCGGGCAGCCCCGGTCATCCGCCGCAGCGTCTGGCGCAGGTCGATGCGATGCCCGTTGCGCGCCGGGCGCGTGCGCCGCCGCGGCAACTCGGGCAGCGGCAGCCGCAACTTGCCGAGCATCGCCTTCACCTGCGCGAGCTCGTCGGTGGTCATCGTCGCGAAGTCCTTCTTCTGCAGCACCTCGCGCGCCGAGAACGTGTGCGCGGCGTCGAGATCGATGTCGTCCGCGTCGTCCGGCGGTGGCGCGCGCGGTGCTACCGCCTGCGCCAGCCGCGCCGGCAGCGGTGGGGTCTCATCGCGCTGCGCGAGCGGACCCCGCACCGGCGGCAATGCACTCGCGACCATGCGCTCGAGGAGGTGCGGATTCTTCCAGAAGAGGTCGAATGCCTGATCGAAGAGTGCGAGATGCTCTTGTCGCGACACCAGCACCGTCGCGAGCGCAGCGCGAAAGTCGGTGCGCTGCGCGACCCCGACGGCGCTCACCGCGGCGAGCGCATCGATCACCTTGGCCGGGCCAAGGGGCAGTCCCGCCGCCCGCAGCAGGCGCACGAAATGCAGGACGTTCTCGGCGAGGTGACCGCGCGGCAGGAGCGTCGGCGCGCTGGCTACGAGCATATACACGTTGGCCGGCGCGGCCGCGTGCGCGCGGCCACTGCGCTACGCCGCCGCGGCCTGCGCCTCGGCAACGATGCGCGCCGCGACCTCGGGCGCGAGCGCGCCGATATCGTCCTGGTACTTGAGGAGCACGCCCAGCGTGTCGTTGACCACCGCCGGATCGAGCGCGACGCGATCGAGCGCCACCAGCGCCTCGGCGCCGTCGAGCGCTTCGGCGACCCCGGGAGCCTTGAAGAGGTCGAGCGCGCGCAGCCGCTGGGTGAACGCGACGACCTCGCGCGCGAGCCGCTCCGGCGCCTGCGGGCACTTGCGGCGCACGATCGCGAGCTCGCGCTCGGCGTCGGGATAGTCGACCCAGTGGTAGAGGCAGCGCCGCTTGATCGCATCGTGGATCTCGCGGGTCCGGTTCGACGTGATCACCACGATCGGCGGCGTCGCGGCGCGCACGACGCCGAGTTCGGGGATCGACACCTGGAAATCGGAGAGGACTTCGAGGAGGTACGCCTCGAACGGCTCGTCGGCGCGATCGAGCTCGTCGATGAGCAGCACCGGCGCCACGCCGTCCGGCGGCTCGATCGCCTGCAGGAGCGGGCGCTTGTGCAGGAAGCGCTCGGTGAAGATGTCCTGCGCGAGGCCCTCGCGACTCGCCTCGCCGGCCGCCTCGGCGAGCCGGATCTCGATCATCTGCCGCGGATAGTTCCACTCGTAGACGGCAGCGGCGGCGTCGAGCCCCTCGTAGCACTGCAGGCGGATGAGCGAGCGACCAAGCCCCGCCGCCAGCACCTTGGCGATCTCGGTCTTGCCGACGCCCGCCTCGCCTTCGAGGAAGAGCGGCCGGCCGAGCTTGAGCGCCAGGAAGACCGACGTCGCGAGACGCCGGTCCGCGACGTAATCCTGCGCCGCCAGCAGCGCGAGCGTGGCGTCGACGTCCGCCGGCGGGTGGGCACCGGAGCCCGGCGCCAGCGCGCCCGGAATCGTGCGTGAGGACTCCATGGCAGCGATCATAGCAAGCCGCTCCGCGGTACGATGGAACCGTCCAAGGCGCGCCCCCATGACCAACCCCATCCTCATCGTCGGCGCCGGACCCGTTGGTCTCGCCATGGCCTGCGAGCTCGTTCGCTATCGCCTGCCGGTACGTATCGTCGACAAGGCCCCCGCCCGCACGGACAAATCGAAGGCCCTCGCCGTGTGGCCGCGCACGCTCGAACTTCTCGAGCGCGCCAGATGCGCGGATGCATTCGCGGCGGCCGGACTCCACGGTCGTGGCGCCCGCGCCTATGCAGGTCGAGAGCCGATCGCGCACGTCAGCTTCGACACCCTGGCGTCGCGGTTCCGCTACGTGCTCCTCATCCCGCAATCGGAAACCGAGCGATTGCTGGAAGTGCAACTCGTCGCCCTGGGCGGCACGGTCGAGCGCAGCGTCGAGCTCACCGCATTCGCGCCGGGGAACGATCGCATCGCATGCACGCTGCGGCACGCCGACGGCACCGATGAGGCGCTCGAGGCGAGCTACCTCGTCGGCTGCGATGGCGCGCACTCGCTGGTGCGACAAACGCTCGCCATGCCCTTCGAAGGCGTCACGCTGCCGGCGCAATTCGTGCTCGCTGACGTGCAGGTCGCGGGAGGACGCGTGCCGGAAGACGAGGTGGCGATCTTCCTGCACCAGGACGGCGTGCTCGCTTGTTTTCCGATCGCGCCGGGGCGCTTCCGGATCATTGCGGACGTGGGCGCCGAACCACGCCACGATCCGACCCTCGGGGAGATCCAGACGCTCGTCGACCAGCGCGGACCCGGCGACGCTGTGGTGTCGAACCCACTCTGGCTCTCCGGCTTCGGCGTCAGCGAGCGCAAGGTGGCGGCGTTTCGCGCCGGGCGCGTGTTCGTTGCGGGTGACGCCGCGCACGTCCACAGCCCGGCCGGCGGCCAGGGCATGAACACCGGCATGCAGGACGCGTTCAACCTCGCCTGGAAGCTTGCGCTGGTCGAGCGTGGTCTCGCACGGGCGAGCCTGCTCGACAGCTACAGCGACGAGCGCAGCGCGGTCGCGCAGCGCATCCTCGCCGACTCCGGCAAGATGATCCGCATGGCGACGTTGCGCAGCTCCGCCGCGCAATACGCACGCACGTTCGTCTTGCAGCGACTGCTCGGCCTTCCCTTCGTCCAGCACGAGGCCGCGAGCCGACTCGCGGAAATCACCATCGGCTACCCGGGAAGCCCGCTCAATACCGGCCTCGCGGACGGCCTCGTCGGACCGACACCCGGCCAGCGCATCGTCGACGCGCGCCCCTTCGGTGCCGGCGACACGCCGCGCTTCGCGCTCATGGCAAACGACAGTCCCGCCGTACGCGCCATGCTCGCCAAGTACCCCGATCTCTTGGAGCCCTCGCCACGTACGCCGCCCGACCCGGCCGGCCTGTGGCTCGTGCGTCCCGACGGCTACGTCGCAGCGGTCGCGCGTGCCGACGACCCGGCCCTGATCGCGACCTGCCTCGCGCGGATCGCCCGCTGAGGACCGCGGCGAGCGCGGCGGTGCTGTTCGTCCTGCTCTCGCTTGCGCTCCAATGTGCTACGTCACCGGCCGTCGAGGCCGCGCCGAGGGCGGTCTGGTTGACCGCTGGGTTGGGCGTCACTGCCCGATCAGAGCAACTCGCGGAGCTGCGCAACCGAAAGACCGGCATCACGAACGATACCGCCAAGGGTGAAGGCATTCACCGGGTTGTGACGCGGGATGGTCAAGATGCGTCCGCCACTGGACATGACGATATGCTTGCCTTGACGCACGACTACAAAGCCCGCCTTCTCCAGGGCGCGCACGGCATCCGTAAGTTGCAATTCGTCCGCAAGCTTCTCGAATGCTTCTCGCAAGGAGTGATCGGCTCTGTCAGCCGATAGACGGAGCAGAGGCAGCATCACGGATTGGTAGTCAGGAATGGCCATGGACGTGCACTTGTGAGCCCCAACGTTCAAGTTGAGCGGTGCGCCGCGCCGACACTCGCCGAGCAAGAAGCCGCGTACCGGCGCATCCGCTCGAACGCTGGGTTGGGCCTACCGCTGTTCAAGAAACTCTGAGATGGTAAGGCCAACGTCCTTCGCGATCTGGCGCAGAAGGGTCGGCGCGATATCGCGGCCTGAATGAAATGGGACAGTGGTACATCATCCGGAACTATCGCGAAATTGCTTGTGGGACCCACGCTGCCGCACCTCGACGAATCCCAACTTGCGCAAGATGGCGACGACCTCAGCAGGTTTCAGTACGGGGAGGTTTCCCACGTATCACGCGACCGCGACGTTTTGCACCC
>JBDHRR010000221.1:0-2593 GCA_039807685.1 Burkholderiales bacterium | reverse complement strand
CCGGCCGCTCCGGCGGCGCGCTGACGCGCGAGCGTCGGGGGCTGCGGCGGCGCGCCGTGGCTGCCCTTTCCGGCACGCCGAGTGCGGGCGAGTAGCGTGACGACGTCGTCACGCCGCGGGATCCGGCGCCCGGCAGGTTCAGGCACGTTTCTTCGCGACCTTGCGCGCCGCCGTGCGGCTCTTGTCGGCTGGGGTCGTGGCCTTGGCTGCCGGCGCGGCCGACCTGCCGCTGGGCGCATGGCCTTCGGGTAGTTCGTCGCCTTCGCGGGGCGGCTCGCCGCCCGTTCGATTCAGGATCGCCAGCAGCGCACTGGGTTCGCCACGTGCGGCCGCCGCGCGGGCGCGCTCGGCACGCAACTCGAAGAAGGCGCTCGCCTCCAGCACGGCAATCTTCTCGGCGACGGCCGTGGCCACGAACTGGTTCAGGCTCGTGCCGTCGGCCTTGCTGAGCCGCTCCGCCGCAGCCTTGATGGACTTCGGCAGGCGCAGCGCGTAGGTCGTCAGGGTACTCACGGTGGCAGGCTCCTCAGGAACGGGCCAGGGGCAGCCAGCACCAGGCCGAAACGCGTGGGCGCGGCGCCAAAGTCACGCCGGTTGAATGACACCAGGGCCTCGGCACCGCCATTGACGGCGGCTTCCAGCACCATCTCATCGGCCGGGTCGCGCAGTTGCGGGCGCCACTGGAACCAGCAGTGCACGCACACCGCGCGCTCGGCCAGTTCGTCCAGCGCCCGGCGCATCGCAGCGGCACTCCGACCCGCGGCGCGCAGTTGTTCCGGACGCATCAGCACCGCCTCGTATTCGGTGAACAGCGCCACGCTGGCCAGCATGACCAGACGGCCGGCGTAAACCCGCCGCAGCAACTCGGCCGATGCCCCGCCTGGGCTGCGCAGGGCGGCCACCAGCACGTCGGTGTCGAGCACCGCACGGTTCATATCGTCGATGATATCGCAGACGACGTGATTCCGAAACCTTCACCGCCCGTTCAGGCTCATACCATGTTGGAAATGACTCCCCAATCGCTACACCGTGCCACATCTGCTACAACGCGTACGTGAGCAGGATCATCAACCAGCGCGAGCTGTGCAACGACTCGGCCGCCGTCCTGCGCGACGTGCAGGCCCGGCAAACGATCGTCGTCACCCGCAACGGCGTGCCCGTCGCCGAGCTGCGGCCTATTGCGCCGCGCCGGTTCGTGCCGCGTGCCGCGATCGCCGACGCCGCACGCCATGCGCCGCCGATCGATGCGCGGCGATTTCGCGCGGACCTCGACGCGGTCGTGGATCAAACCGTCGATGGCCGAGCCTACGCGCGGCGGCGTCGACACGTCCGTCGTGGTCGACTTGGATGAGATCGATCCGGCGCAGTTCCCCGACGAATCCGCCATCGCCGCCATCACGCTGGCCGAGCTTGCCGCCGGCCCGCTCGCAACGACCGACGAGCAGGAGCGCGCGCGTCGCCAGGACCGGTTGCAGTGGGCCGCCGCAACCTGGGACGCACTGCCGATCGGCGCCGCTCGTCACTGACGCGGCGGCAACTCCACCACCGGACTGCAGCTCACCGCACGCCCTCGCAGCGTGCAAGCGGCGAACGCCTTGCCGTCGGCGTCGACGGCGCGCAGCGCCCAGTTCTCGCCGTTGCGTTCGAGCACCAGGAATCCGAAGCGCGGGCTCGCCAGCATCTGCGCAACCACCGCGCCGGGCGCCGGCGTCGCAGCGGCCGGGAAGGGCACCGGCAGCGGCGTATCGAGCCGCGTCCCGCTGTTGCCGGCGACGATCTGCGCGGGATGCGGGGAGGCGAAGTCGACGACCTCGAGCAGGTGGTTGTGCCCGGCGATCACGGCCGCCACGTTGGGCGGAAAGAGCGTCGCCGGATACATCGATGCGAGCACCGACTGCAGCCCGGCGTTGCCAGGATACGGGTGTTGCGGATCGCGCGGATTGGCGGCGAAGCCCAGCACCGGGTGATGCGCGAGGAAGAATGCGCGCGGCCGGCGCGTGCCCATCGCGAAGAGCAGGTCGAACTGTGCACGGTACTCGCGATAGGCGAGATCCGTCGGCGCGAAGGCGTGGGTGACGGTTGCCGATGAGTCGAAGACGAGGAACTGCGTGTCGCCGTCTTCGCCCAAGGGCACCGCGTACGGAGCGCTGAAATTGCCGACGTCGTCGTCGGCAGGATCGTTGCAGCTGCGCTTCGCATCGATGGGTCGCGGATCGAGGAAGCGCCACCAGCCCTGCCCGGCGCGCGCGCAGGATTCATGATTGCCGCGCACCACGATCCACGGCGCTGCCGCCAGGAGCGGGCGCGACGGCGCGAAGAAGTCCGCCTGCCACGCATCGAAGCCGTAGCCCCAGGGGCCGCCCGCGCAGCCGTGGTCGCCGTCGGCGCATGGCCACTCGCGATAGTGATAGTCGCCGACGTGGATCACGAGATCGGGGTGCATCGCCGCTGCCGCCGCCGCGATGCGGGTGTACGGCCACTGCGCCGGATCGTTGCAGGCCTGCGATCGCTCCGGATCGCTGCGAACGGCGCACCCCGTGTCGCCCAGCACCACGATGCGCTGCGGCTGCACCTTGGGCAGCGGCAACGGCAC
>JBDHRR010000095.1:0-13186 GCA_039807685.1 Burkholderiales bacterium | reverse complement strand
CCTACGGGCTCGTCAATCGCCGCCAGCCGCGCAAGGCGATCGCCGGCCGCGTGCAGGAACTCTTGAAGCTCGTCGGCTTGCCGGACGCGGGCGCCAAGTATCCCGGCCAGCTCTCCGGCGGCCAGCAGCAGCGCATCGCACTCGCCCGCGCGCTCGCCACCTCCCCCGGGCTCCTCCTTCTCGACGAGCCGCTCTCCGCACTCGACGCGATCGAGCGGGTGCGCTTGCGCGGCGAGATCAGGGCGTTGCAGCAACGGCTCGGGGTGACCACGATCATGGTCACGCACGATCAGGAAGAGGCGCTGTCGATGGCCGACCGCATCGTGGTGATGAATGCCGGCCGCATCGAACAGGTGGGCACCCCACGCGAGGTCTACAGCCTGCCGGCGACGCCGTTCGTCGCCGACTTCGTCGGCAAGATCAACGTCCTCACCGCGGTGTCCGAAGGCGGCGGGCGCTTCCGCGTCGGCGGGCTCACGCTCGGTGCCGCGACCGACCTTCCGGCCGGGACGACGGCCCGGCTGTACCTGCGGCCGGAGGAGGTCGGTGTGCACGTCAACGGGACGGCGCCCGCGCACGCGCTCCCGGCACGGGTGGCGAAGATCGAATTCCTGGGCTCGTTCTGCATGGTCGGCATGGTGCTCGAGGGCAGCGAGGCGGCACCGCTCGTGGCCAACGTCTCGCGGCAGTTTGCCGACGGGGCGCAACACGCTCCCGGGCACGTCGTCGGCGTGACCTTGCCTGCCCCGGCGATCCGGGTGCTGGGCTGAGCGCGCCGCACCGATCCCGATGAGTACGGCCGCCCCCGCTGCCACTCTCCCGATGCTGCCTCGGGTCGTGCCGCAGGTGCACTGGCAGGAGCGGCTCGCCCAGGGCTTGCTCCTCCTGTGCTGCGTCGCGCTCGCGCTCTTCCTCCTGGGGCCGCTCGCTGCGATCCTCGTCAAGAGCGTGCAGGACAAGGACGGCGCCTTCGTCGGGCTGCTGCATTTCCGTGACTACTTTGCGACGCCGGCGCTGCGCCAGTCGATCTGGAACACGCTGTGGGTGGCGACCACCGTAACCGCGATCACGGTCCCGGCCGCCTTCCTGTACGCCTACGCACTCACCCGCTCGCGCATGCCGGGGAAGCTCGTCTTCCGCATGGTCGCGCTGACGCCGATCCTCGCCCCTTCGCTGCTGTCGTCGATCTCGTTCATCCAGTGGTTCGGCACGCAGGGCGTGCTGAAGCACCTGCTCGGCGGCGCCTCGGTCTACGGGCCGATCGGCATCATCCTGAGCTCGATCTACGCGACCTTCCCGCACGCGCTGATGATCGTGCTCACCGCGCTGCTGCTCTCCGACGGCCGGCTCTACGAGGCCGCCGAGTCGCTGCGCACGCCGGTGTGGCGCAAGTTCTTCACCATCACGCTGCCCGGCGCCAAGTACGGGCTGGTGAGTGCGGCGATGGTCGTCTTCTCGTACACGGTGAGCGACTTCGGCATCCCGAAGGTGATCGGCGGCAACTTCAACATCCTCGCCATCGACATCTTCAAGCAGGTCATCGGCCAGCAGAACTTCAATCGCGGCGCGGTGGTGAGCCTCGTCCTGCTCCTCCCGGTGCTCGTCGCCTTCCTCGTCGACTGGTGGATGCAGGGCCGCATGCACTCGCAGTTCAGCTCCCGCGCGGTACCGTACGTGCCGAAGCGCAAGCCCTGGTTCGACGGCGCGATGCTCCTCTACTGCGCGCTGGTTGCCACGCTCATGCTCCTCGTGCTCGGCATGGCGGTGTACACCTCGTTCATCAAGCTGTGGCCGTACGACCTGTCGTTCAGCCTGCGCCACTACCAGTTCGGACTGATCGACGGCGGCGTCATCTCGTCGTTCTTCAACAGCCTGAAGATGGCGCTCTTCACCGCGGTCTTCGGCACCGCCTTCATCTTCGCCACCGCGTACCTCCTCGAGAAGACGCGCGGTGCTGGCTGGACCAAGCGGGCGGTGCGGCTCCTCGCCGCCGTGCCGATGGCGGTGCCCGGCATGGTGCTCGGTCTGGGCTACATCCTTTTCTTCAACCACCCGGACAACCCGCTCGGCATCCTCTACCAGACGATGACGATCCTCGTCCTCTCCACGGTGGTGCACTACTACACGTCGAGCCACCTCACGGCGGTGACCGCGCTGAAGGCGCTCGACAACGAGTTCGAGGCGGTGTCGGCGTCGCTCAAGGTGCCGTTCTACAAGACGTTCTTCCGGGTCACCGTGCCGGTATGCCTGCCGGCGATCCTCGACATCGGGCGCTACCTTTTCGTCAATGCGATGGTCACCATCTCGGCCGTCGTCTTCCTCTACTCGCCCGATACGCAACTCGCCGCGGTTGCCATCCTGAACCTCGACGAGGCGGGCGAGATCGGTGCGGCGGCGGCGATGGCCACGCTCATCGTGGTGGCGTCGACGCTGGTGTGCATCGTCTACGCGCTCGTCACCCGCTTCCTGCTGACGCGCACCCAACAGTGGCGCGCGACCAGCCTCATTTGACGGCCGGCCGCTTGGCCATCCGACTTCACGAGGACCACCATGAGCAATCATGACCGCGATCCCATCCTGCTGACTCCTGGACCGCTCACCACGACGCTTGCCACCAAGACGGTGATGCTGCGCGACTGGGGCTCCTGGGATGCCGCATTCAATGCCGTGACCGCACGCGTGCGGCGGCACCTCAGCGAGATCATCCATGCCGAGGCCACGCACGTGTGCGTGCCGATGCAGGGCAGCGGCACCTTCTCGGTCGAGGCGGCGATCAATACGCTCGTCCCGCGCGAGGGTCACGTGCTGGTGCTCGTCAACGGCGCCTACGGCAAGCGCATGGCGAAGCTCACGCAGATGATGGGGCGCCGCGCGAGCATCTTCGAGACCGCCGACGAGGTGCCGACGACCGCCGCCGATGTCGATCGGCTGCTCACCGCCGATCCCTCGATCACCCACGTCGGCCTCATTCACTGCGAGACGTCGACCGGGATCGAGAATCCGCTGCAAGCGATCGCCGCGGTCGTCGCGCGGCACGGCAAGAGCCTCATCGTCGACGCCATGAGTTCCTTCGGCGCGCTGCCGATCGACGCCCGCACCACGCCGTTCGATGCGCTCATCGCCGCCTCGGGGAAGTGCATCGAGGGGCCGCCGGGAATGGGCTTCGTCTTCGTGCGTCGCGCGGTGCTGGAGCGCTGCGAGGGCCGCTCCACGTCGCTGGCCCTCGACCTCCACGATCAGTGGGTCTACATGGAGAAGACGACGCAGTGGCGCTTCACGCCGCCGACGCACATCGTGGTGGCGCTCGATGCGGCGCTCACCCAGTATCGAGCCGAGGGTGGCCAGCCGGCGCGCCTTGCGCGCTATACCGCGAACTGCAAGGCGCTTCTCGACGGCATGCGGGCGCTGGGCTTCCGCAGCTTCCTGCCCGCGGCGATCCAGGCGCCGATCATCGTCACCTTCCACGCGCCCGACGATGCGCGCTACTCGTTCAAGACGTTCTACGAGAGCGTGCGCGACAAGGGCTTCGTGCTCTATCCCGGCAAGCTCACGCAGGTCGAGACGTTCCGCGTCGGCTGCATCGGCGCGATCACCGCAACCGAGATCCGGCACGCGGTGCATGCCGTCGCCGATACGCTCGCCGAAATGGGTATCCGCGGCGTCACACCCGTCGCTGCCCCGGCGATCGCGTAGGAAGCTCGCGGGGGTCCTGGCGGGAGGCCGGATCAGCGCGGACCGGAGACGTCGCGCAGGAGCGCGGCAAGGGTGGCGCGCCCTTGCCCGGTGAAGATTGCGCTCCGAACGAGGACGGTGAGCGCGACGAGACTCGCATCGACCGTCATCGCCGCCGGTCCTGCCGCGTGAACGAGCGTGGCGGCAACGCTCGCCAGCGGCAGCCGCTGCTGCCCGGTTGCCTCGCCGTCCTGATTCGCGGGCGTGAAGCCCGCCGGCAGCCAGAGGTCGTGCACGAAGACCACCTCATTTTGGAGTCCGTCCGGGATCGTGCGCTCGACGTGCAGGATCGCGCTCGCCTGTGCCCGCGTGGCAAGCGCTGCCGGAATTCCGGCCTCCTCCCACGATTCCTTGACGACGGTGCGCGCAACACCCGCGCCGGCGGCGATACCGCCGCCCACCAGATTGTCGAGCATGCCCGGGTCGATGGCCTTGGTCGGGCTGCGGCGCGCCACCCACATCGCAACGCCGGTCGCCTCGCGTACGAGGCCGTTGACGTGTGCGGCGTAGGTGCGGATGCCGAAATAGCGCGCCGCGGCGCGCTCGACGCGAAACCACGCCGGCGCGCCGAAAGCGGGTGCCGCTGCGTAGAGTTCGTCACGCCACGCGGTGAGCGCGCCTTCCGCGGCGAGCGTTCGCGCGAGCGGAGCGAGCGCCGCGGAGCGTGCCTCGCAGGTGGCGAGGGCGGCGAGAAAGCGCAGGCTGCCGTCGGCCTCGCGCGTGAAGACGTCGGTGCAGGCGGCGAGGCGGGCGGCACGCGCGGGGGTCAGGCGGCCGGCGACACGACCGTCGATGCGCAGCGCGACGAGCGGCTCGCGCGGAGGGGTGAGGGCGTGGTGAAAGCGGTCGCGGATGCGCCCGGCGGCGTCGGTGGTCATGGCGGTCGATTGTACGCAGCGGCACCGTTGTCGCGACGTCATCATCGCGCACGGCCGGTCGCGGCCGCGGGTAGAATGCCGCGCTTCACGGCTGCGTAACCCCGGGGACGACGATGATCATCGATGGCAAGGCCGTGGCGCAACGCGTCACCGACGAGGTGCGCGACGGTGTCGGTGCATTCATCGCCGCCGGCCACCCGGCACCGGGGCTGGCCGTCGTGCTGGTCGGCGAGAATGCGGCGTCGCAGATCTACGTGCGCAACAAGCGCGCGACGACCGAGCGCGTGGGCATGCGCTCGATCGCCCACGACCTGCCGGCGTCGGCAAGCGAGGCGGAACTCCTGGCGGTGATCGACCGGCTCAACGCCGATCCGGCAGTCAACGGCATCCTCGTCCAGTTGCCGCTGCCGAAGCACATCGATGCCGAGCGCGTCATCGAGCGCATCGATCCCAGGAAGGATGTCGATGGCTTCCATCCCTACAACATCGGTCGCCTCGTGCTCAAGATGCCGATCCTGCGGCCGTGCACGCCGTGGGGGTGCATGCGTCTGCTCCGCGAAACGGGCGAGGACCTCGTCGGCAAGCACGCGGTGGTCATCGGGCAGTCGAACATCGTCGGTCGGCCGATGGCGCTCGAACTCCTGATGGCGCGCTGCACGGTAACGATCTGCCATTCGGCCACGCGCGACCTGCCCGGTCTCGTGCGGCAGGCCGACATCGTCGTCGCCGGCGTCGGCAAGCCCAAGTTCGTCCAGGGCGACTGGATCAGGCCCGGCGCGATCGTCATCGACGTCGGCATCAATCGCACGGCGGAAGGCAAGCTCGTCGGTGACGTCGATTTCGATGCCGCGCAGGAACGGGCGAGCTGGATCACCCCGGTGCCGGGCGGGGTGGGGCCGATGACCATCGCGACACTCCTCGCCAATACGCTCGCCGCCGCGAAGTGGCAGGCGCCGGGTATCCCGCAGTCGTGAGGTAACGCGCGCGCGGTACTTCCGCTGCGATCACCTGGGCTCGACGACGGGCGAAAGGCGTTTCACAGGAGACGCAGAGGCGCCGAGGAAGAGCGAGGTCTGGCTGTCAGGCCGGTGCGCGCCAGTGCAATCCCGCTCGCAGTGCTTTCACGCGCTGCGCAGATGCCACGCTTTCGGCCGGGTGAACGTCTGGATGCCGTAGGTGGAGAGCGTCAAGCCGATTCCCGAGTGCTTGTGCCCCGACCACGGCAGGCGCGGGCTCACGCGATCGCAGCAGTTCCAGTAGACGGTGCCGGACTGCATGCGGGCGAGGATCTTGCGGGCTCGCTTCTCGTCTGGCGTGTAGACGCCGGCGGTGAGGCCGTATTCGGTGTCGTTCATGAGCTCGACCGCGGTTTCGTCGTCGGACACCGCCATGATCCCGATCACCGGGCCGAACGACTCGTCACGCATGACCGTCATCGAATGATTGGCGTCGGCGAGCACGGTCGGCGCGAAGAAGTTGCCCTTGCCCTTGATCGCGGCACCGCCGGTGAGCACGCGCGCTCCTTTCTTCTTCGCATCGGCCACCTGCCGTTTCAGCACGTCGAGCTGCGGCTTGCGGGTGACGGCGCCGATGTAGGTGGCGTCATCGAGCGGATCGCCCACCTTGAAGCGCTTGACCTCGTCGACGAAGGCCTTCACGAAGGGTTCGTAGATCGTCTCGTGCACGTACACGCGCTCGACCGCGCAGCACGACTGCCCGGTGTTGTAGAAAGCGCCGTCGGCGACTGCGGCGGCCGCCGCCTCGACGTCGACGTCGTCGGCAACGTACACGGGATCCTTGCCACCCAACTCGAGCTGCGTCTTGATCATCCGGCGGCCGGTGCTGGCGGCGATCTTCGCGCCGGTCGCATAGGAGCCCGTGAAGAACACGCCGTCGATCGGCAGCCGCAGGAGTGCGGCGCCGACCTTGCCGTCGCCGATCACCGCGCTGAATACGTCGTCCGGCACGCCGGCTGCGTGCAGGAGATCGGCGATGTGCATCCCCGACATCGTCGCGAATTCGGAGGGCTTGTAGAGGACCGCATTGCCGGCGAGCAGCGCCGGCACGAAGACGTTGCAGCCGACGAAGTACGGATAGTTCCACGCCGAGATGTTGGCGATCACCCCGAGCGGGTCGTGACCGATGCGCTCCTCCATCGTGGCGTCGGCGAAGACCTTCTCGTCGCGCAGCGTCTTCGCCGCCTCGGCGAGGAAGAAATCGATGCGCGGCAGGAGTCCGTTCATCTCGTTGCGCGACTGGCGGATCGGCTTGCCGACCTCGAGCGAGAGCGTGCGGGCGAGTTCGTCGCGGCGATCGGCGACGAGGTCGCGGAACTTCCGGATCGCCGCGGCCCGCTTGGCGAGCGGCAACGCCGCCCAGCCGGGCTGCGCCTTGCGGGCGCGGGCGTACTTCGCGCGAATGGTCGCCGGGGTGTCGGTATCGACGTCGAGGAGGGTGGTGCCGGTGGCGGGATTGGTGAGCTTCATGGTTGCAGGAGGTGGGGAAGCAGTGGAAGAAAACGCGCTCGTCTCCGTCAGGCGACGGGATCCCGGGCGACGGCGGCAGCAGTCTCGCGGCGGCGGGCCGCGGTGAGGAAATCGTCGAGCAGCGGCGTGTCGTCGATGAACGAAGGGTCGTCGGGCGGATGGAATTCGGGGTGCCACTGCGCGCCGAAGAGATACGAAGGTCCGGTCCAGCGGATCGCCTCGACGATGCGGTCGGGTTCGGACCACGCCTCGACGACGAGATCGCGGCCCAGGTCCTTCACCGCCTGATGATGGACCGAATTCGTCTTGACGAGCGGCGTGTCGGGATAGAGCGCGGCGAGGCCGCTGCCCGCGACGATCGACGTTGCGTGGCAGTTCTTCTCGTAGAGTTCCTGCGAGCGATGGCGCAGCGCATCGGGCCGCTGCGTGGGGATGTCCTGGTAGAGCGTGCCGCCCTGCGCGACGTTGATGACCTGCGCGCCGCGACACACGCCGAGCACCGGCTTGCCTTCGTCGACGAAGGCACGCAGCAGCGCGATCTCGTACTGGTCGCGGATGCGATCGCCGTTCCACTCGGGTTTCAACGCCACCTCGCCGTAGGTCTCGGGACACACGTCCGAGCCCCCCATCAGCACCAGCGCATCGAGCTCGCGCGCGTAGTCGGCGACGGTGACCGCGCTCCCCGCGCGGCGCGTCGTGCCGTCGGGCGACGGGACCATGAAGGCGAGGACTTGCCGCTGCATGAGCCAATGCGCGACGTTCTGCTCGATGTATTGCAGCGTCATGCCCTGGAACAGCCGCCGCGGCTGGTCGGGATGCATGAAGCTCGCCGAGATGCCGACCTTCAGCACGGGTCGACTCCCGACGCCGGGTGGGAGGCCACGCGTGCTGCCGGCGCTGCAGGAAGCGGGCGAGGCATCAGAACGCGCTCGCGAAGAGCTGCTCGAAATCGGCGGCGGTGCACGGACGCGGATTGGTGTGGTGGCAAATGTCGGCGGTGGCCACTTCGACGAGACGCGGGAAATCGGCACGGGTGATCGGCCGCGCCGCACGGTAGTCGGAGAGCTTCGCCGGAATCCCGAGCGTTGCCTTGAGCGACCCGAGCCAGGCGATGAACGCGCTGCCGCGTGCTTCGGCGCTGCCGCTGTCCCCGCCAGGCACCCGCGCGACGTGCGCAAGTTCGGCGAGCTTCTCGGTGGCGGCGGGCAGGTTGAAGCGCAGCACATGGTCGATCATGATCCCGTTGGCCAGCCCGTGGTGCATGTCGCTCACCGTGGAGAGCGCGTGCGCGCAGGAGTGCACCGCGCCCAGGTCCTTCTGGAAGGCGATCGCGCCCATCATCGAGCTCATCAGCATGTCGCCGCGCGCGGCGAGGTTGCTGCCGTCGGCGACGGCGAGCGGCAGGGCACGGGCGGCGATGCGCGTGCCTTCGAGCGCGATGCCATCGCACAGCGGATGGTATGCGGGCGAGAGATACGACTCGACGTTGTGGGTCAGCGCGTCCATTCCGGTGGCCGCCGTGATGGCCGGCGGCAGGCCGAGCGTCAGCTCGGGATCGGCAAAGACCGCCTTGGCGAGCAGCAGCGGCGAGAAGAGGATCTTCTTCACGTGCGTCGCATCCTCGGAGATCACCGCCGAGCGACCGACCTCCGAGCCGGTCCCGGCGGTCGTCGGCAGCGCCACGAAGTACGGCAGGCCCTGGTCCATCGGTCGCACCTGCGGATGGTCCCAGGCGTATTCGAGAACGTCGCCCGGATGCCGCGCCATGACCGCGACCGCCTTGGCGACGTCGAGTGCGGCGCCCCCGCCAAGACCGACGATCGCGTCGGCGCGGTGCGCGCGGAATGCGGCGGCGCCGGCCATCACCTGCGAGCCCACCGGGTTGCCGGAGATACCCGAAAATGCGACCGGATCGAGGCCCTTCAGGTCGGCCATGAATTCGCCGAGGAGCGGCAACGCCGCGATTCCGCGGTCGGTCACGACGAGCGGACGGCGCAGGCCCTGGCCCGCGAGGTGCTCGGCGACGAGGCGGCGGGCGCCGGGGCCGAAGTGGATGGTGGTGGGAAAGGCGAACTTGTCGATGGTCATGGCGATGCGAAAGTCGGAGGGTAGGGCGGTTGACGAAGAATCGGCGCCGACCGTGCGCGGTCACCATCTCGCGGATGGACGCGCGGCCGCAGCGGGGCCAGATCAGATGATCTCGAAATAGCGCTTCAGTTCCCAGTCGGTCACGCCATCGAGCCACTGCCGCCACTCCCACTCGCGGGTGGCGGCGAAGTGATCGACGAAGGTATCGCCGAACCAGTCGCGCGCGACGTCGGATTGCTGGAAGATGCGCGTCGTCTCGATGAGCGTGCGCGGCGCGCGGGGAATGTTTTCGGCGCCGGCGTTGGTGCCGGAGATGGGCGGCGTGGTGAGTTTCAGACCCTTCTCGACGCCGTGCAGGCCGGCAGCGATCACCGCGGCGAGCGCGAGGTACGGATTCACGTCGGCGCCGGGGCAGCGCGTTTCGAGGCGGGTCGATTTGGACGAACCCTGGATCACCCGGAAACTCGCGGTGCGATTGTCCACGCCCCACGTCGGCTTGACCGGTGCCCAGTAGCCGTCGACGAGCCGCTTGTAGCTGTTGATCGTCGGCCAGAACATCGGCGCCATCTGCATGGCCACCGCGAGCTGCCCGGCGAGGTAGCTCTCGAAGAGCGCGCTCATGCCGTGCCGCCCGTTGGGGTCGTGGAAGCGATTCTTGCCGTCCTGCGCGAGCGATTGATGGATGTGCCCCGAGCAGCCGGGGTAGTCCTGGCTCCACTTGGCCATGAAGCTCGGCATGATGCCGAAACGTGCGCCGATCTCCTTGGCGCCGGTCTTGAAGAGGATCGCGCGATCGCCCGCTTCGAGCGCATCGGAGAAGAGGAGGGCGGCCTCGTACACGCCGGGACCGGTTTCGGTGTGCAACCCCTCGATCGGTATGCCGAATTTGCCGAGCTCGCTGAAGAGCGCCTCGAAGAAGGGCTGCGACGCATTGGCGCGCAAGAGCGAGTAGCCGAACATCCCCGGCGTGATCGGCTCCGGGCCGACGCCCTTCTTGGCCGCCCAGGATTGCGGCGTCTCCGCGAAGTTGAACCACTCGAACTCGAGGCCGCACATCGGCACGTAGCCCATCCGCTCGGCGCGCGCCAGCACGCGCTTGAGGACCTGTCGCGGACACAACGGATGCGGCACGATCTTGCCGCCTTCGTTGGCGATGAATTCACCGAGGAAGAACGGCACGTCGCCGTCCCACGGCACCGTGCGATAGGTGCCGAGGTCGATGCGCGCCACCGCATCCGGATAGCCCTTGTGCCAGCCGGTATACGTGGTGTTGTCGTAGCACACGTCGTGCGAATCCCAGCCGAAGACGACGTCGCAGAAGCCGAACCCTCCCTCCGCCGCGGCGGCGAACTTCTCCTTGTGCAGATACTTGCCGCGCAGGATCCCGTCGATGTCGGCAACCGCAACCTTGACCCGCGTTCCGGGCGCCTGCCGTACGGCATCGAGAACCTTGTCGGCAACGTACGGCATCGGCATCGCGGAGTCTCCCTGGTGGACTGGATGATGTGGGCGGGCAGCCGCGCATTCTAGCCGGATGGCGGCATCGGCGTCGCGTCCGGTGACGAGCGCCGCGGTCGCGCAGCGTATCATCGGCGGCGGTGTGGACGTGGCGAGGGCAGGCGGCGTGTTCCTGGTGGTGATGGGGGTATCGGGTTCGGGCAAGTCGACGGTGGGTGCCGCCCTCGCGAAGGCGCTCGGCTGGCCTTTCCTCGATGCCGACGACTTCCACCCGCCGGCCAACGTCGCCAAGATGGCGGCCGGCACGCCGCTCACCGACGCCGATCGCGCGCCCTGGCTCGATCGTCTTGCCACCGAGATGCGCGGCATCCTCACCCGCGGAGGCAGCGGCGTCCTCGCCTGCTCGGCGCTGAAGAACGCGTACCGCGAGCGTCTGGCCAGTGCCGGCGACGTGCGCTTCGTCTACCTCGCGGGCGACGTCGATACCATCGCGGCGCGTCTGGCCGCGCGCCGGCACGAGTACATGCCGGCTTCGCTCCTCGCCTCGCAGTTCGCGACGCTCGAGCCACCCGCCGACGCCTTGACCGTCGATGTGCGCCTCACGATCGACGAGCAGATCGCACTGATCCGCCGGCATTACGGAAAATGACCCGATGAGTCGATCCTCGCACCGGCCCAGCACCCGTCTGGGGCACCTCGGGCGCTCGCCGCAACGCTGGCTCGGCGCCGTCAACACGCCGGTCGTCCGCACCTCGACGATCCAGTTCGAATCGGTGCACGACGTCGAACTCGCCGAAGCCGGCCAGTTTCCCGGCCTCGCGTACGGGTTGCACGGCGTGCCCACGGTGACCGACTTCCAGTCGGCGCTCGCCGAACTCGAAGGTGGCCACGCCGCGCTTGCGGTGCCGTCGGGCCTCACCGCGACCACACTGCCGCTCCTCGCATGCCTCGCGCCCGGCGATCACATCCTCGTCACCGATGCGGTGTACGGCCCGACGCGGCGCTTCTGCAACCTCCACCTCGCGCGCCTCGGCATCGACGTCACCTACTACGACCCGCTCGTCGGCAGCGGCATCGCCGCGCTCTGCCGGCCGACGACGAAGCTCGTGTTCTGCGAGTCGCCCGGGTCGCTCACCTTCGAGGTGCAGGACATCCCGGCGATCGCGCGCGTCGCCCACGAGCGCGGTGCGCTGGTGGTGATCGACAACAGCTGGGCCACGCCGCTGTACTTCCGGTCGTTCGACCACGGCGTCGACGTCTCGGTGCACGCCGCGACGAAGTACATCGGCGGGCACTCCGACGTCCTGCTGGGGGCAATCGTCGCCAACGAGGCGGCGTACCCCAGGCTCTTCCGCCTGTGGACCGATCTTGGCGTCACGGCGTCGCCCGACGACTGCTTTCTCGGCCTGCGCGGCTTGCGCACGCTCGCGGTCCGCCTGGAACGGCAGCAGGCGAGTGCGATGACGATCGCGACCTGGCTGCGCGAGCGGCCGGAAGTCGCCGAAGTGCTCTATCCGGCGTTGCCGGGCGCGCGCGGCCATGAGCTTTGGAAGCGCGATTTCACCGGCGCCTCGGCGCTCTTCGGCGTCATCCTGCGGCCGGCCGCGGCGGAGCGCGTGGCGGCCATGCTCGATGGCCTCGAGCTCTTCGGCATGGGCTTTTCGTGGGGCGGTTACGAAAGCCTCGTCATCCCCGTCCATCCCGAGCGCGCGCGCAGCGCCACGACCTGGCAGGCGGCGGGCCCTGCCTTGCGCATCGCGATCGGGCTCGAGGATCCCGCCGATCTCATCGCCGACCTCGAGGAGGGCTTCGCGCGCCTGCGCGGCTGACCCTATCGCAGGCAGGGTCGGGTAGTTGTGGGGACCTGCGGGTGGCATTGCCTGCCGCGGGTAGAATGACGGCCTTCACCGCGCGCGCTGCCTTGCATCGCCGCTCGCACGTTCCACCATGCCCGCCCCGCTGTCGCTCGCCCACGGTCTTGCCTTTGCCGATCTGTACTCGACGGCAGGTGCGCATCGACTCGACGCCGCGTTCCAGGCCGCGCTCGCCGCCGCCGATGCACCGCTTGCACAACGCTACGCTGCCGCGCGCGCGGCGCCGCAGACCATCGATCGCAAGGCCGAAGCCGATCTCCTGATCGCGGTGGCGCCGCATCTCGAGGACTTCCTCGGCGAACTCTTCGGGATCGCCGCCGAGGTTCGCGCGCTGGAGGCCCGCCATCACGAACTGGCGCCGCTGTTTGCGGTCAAGCGCCAGTTCGTCCAGCGCAAGGCGATGAATGCGTACAAGGCCGAGGTTGCGGCGAGCTTCGACGGCCCGGCGCTGCGCGCGCAGATCGAGTCGGCGCTGGGCATGCCGTTTTCGGAATTGGCCTTCGCCGAAGCGGTCACCCGCTGGCGCACG
This sequence comes from Burkholderiales bacterium, assembly GCA_039807685.1. Lineage (GTDB taxonomy): Bacteria > Pseudomonadota > Gammaproteobacteria > Burkholderiales > Casimicrobiaceae > VBCG01. Next base: position 141 of record JBDHRR010000095.1, on the reverse strand, counting down.
GATGAGACCGCGCACGCATCGCGCCTCGACGTTGCCGCGCGCTATGCCGCGTGGGCCGCGCACACGCCGGCCGGTCGCATGGCGCACCGCGGCGGCGTCCTGTTCAGGATTGCGCGCAAGCTCGACTTCATGCGCCTCGTG
>JBDHRR010000220.1:0-2605 GCA_039807685.1 Burkholderiales bacterium | reverse complement strand
CGCCCACGGCGCGAGCGCGGGCATGATCGGCGCCACGAGGGCGACGCCACGCTCCATCTGCTCGCGGTAGCGGCGCATGCCGTTCTCGCCCGGCACGCGCACGCGCGCCACACCCGGTCGCGGGGTTGCCGCATGGCACGCGGCGACGAGGTGATCGGTCTGCCGCACGAGTGCGGCGCGACCGCCGAAGGCCTCGGGGTCGAGCACCTGCACGAAGACCGTCGCCCCCCAGCCTTCGGGCGGATCGGCGCGGCCGTGCCCGGCGAGTCCGGCGGTGAGCGACTCGATGAGGAGCGCCAGCGCATACCCCTTGTGACCGGCATCGAGCCCGCCCAGGGGCAGTAGCGTTCCCTTGGGCTCGCGGAAGAGCACCGCCGGATCGTCGGTTGCGTTGCCCTGCGCGTCCTGGAGCCACGGATGCGGCAGTTTCTCGCCGTGGTCGAAGAGCCGTTGCGTGAGGCCGTTGGTGGTGTACGACGCCGAGATGTCGAGGAGGATCGGGTCGCCCGAGGTCGGGATGCCGGCCGCCATCGGATTCGGCGTGAATACCGGCGTGACGCCGCCGAACGGTGCCACGCTGCACACGTTGGGATCGGAGCAATCGAGACGTGCCACGAATCCGCGGTCGGTCATGCGCTTGAGGTATGCGGCGAGACAGGCGATGTGATGCGAGCGGCGGATCACCACCGTGCCGGTGCCGCAGGCGGCGGCCATGTCGGCCGCCGCGTCGAAGGCGCGCAGCACGAGCCACGGACCCGGCAGGCGCCGGCCGTCCCACGCCTGTACGGCGGCGCGCGAGTTGACGATGGTCGGCGCGCCATCGCGCGTCATCGTGCCCTTCTCGATCTCGCCCAGGTAGGCGCAGAGGAGTGCCAAGCCGTGGGTGGTGTGGCCGAGGAGATCGCCATCGACGAGGACGGTCGCGACGTCGCGCGCCATGTCGTCGCGAAGGCCGGCGCGGGCGAGGAGCGCGTGCGCAAAGGCGACGAGCGCATCGGCGTGATAGCGGACGGCGGGGGTGGCAACGCTCACGGTAGTGCTCCGTCGGATGGGATGCGGCGGGGATCGACCGCAGGCGGCGACCACGGTTGCGCCGGTTGACGGCACACGGCGCTTCGCACACGATTCTAGCGCAGCGGCGATCGTCGACGGCGCCGCGCCCCTCGTCACCCTCGCCTCCATTCGTGCTTCCCTCCTCGCTGCAGATCAGCGTCGTCACCTACCGCCCCGATCTCAAGCTCCTCGAGCGCTGCCTGCGCAAGCTCATGCTGGCGATCGCCGCGGGACGCGAGGCGGGGGCGATGCGCACCGTGCACCTCGCGCTCATCGACAACAGCGAGGACAAGGCCGTCGCCGACGCGGTGATCGAGTTGGGCAAGGCGCGCTTCGCCGACACCAACGTGCACGTGACCTATCTCCACGGTCACGCCAACATCGGCTACGGCGCTGCGCACAACCTGGTGTTGCACGGGACCGGATCGGACTATCACCTGGTGCTCAACCCGGACGTCGAACTCGCCCCCGACGCGCTCGCCAACGCGATCATCTGGCTCGACCGGCATCCCGAGATCGGCGCGCTGGCGCCGCAGGCGCACGACGGGCAGGGTGCACCGATCTACCTGTGCAAGCGCTATCCGGCGATCCTCGATCTCGCCCTGCGCGGCTTCGCCCCCGGCTTCGTGCGCCGGCTGTTCCGCAAGCGTCTCGCGCGCTACGAACTGCGCGACGTGCTGGCCGCGGCACCCGACCAGGACGTCGTGGGCATTCCGGTGCTTTCGGGCGCCTTCATGCTCGTGCGGCGCAGCGCGATCGACAAGACCGGCGGCTTCGATCCGCGCTACTTCCTCTACTTCGAGGACTACGACTGGAGCGTGCGGCTCAATCGGGTGACGAAGACCGCGTATGTGCCGAGCGTGCGCATCGGTCACCACGGCGGGCATGCGGCACGCAAGGGCATGCGCCACGTCGTGCTCTTTGCGCGCAGCGCGGTTCGCTTCTACCGGCGGCACGGATGGAAATGGCTGTGACGTCGTCGCGAGCGACGATCGCGGTGACCGGAGCGGGAGGGTTCATCGGACGGGCCGTGGTGCCGGCGCTGCTCGCGGCGGGTTACGACGTGCGCGCGCTGGTGCGCGAGGTACCGGCTGCCGCGGCAGAGGCGGGAACGGCCGGCGACGTCCGAAGCGGGTCCGCAGCGACGATGGCCGGCTCGTTGCATTGGCGGCCGATCGGCAATCTCGTGGACGTCGACGCAGCGGCGCTGCGCGCGGCGCTCGCCGGAGCCGCGACGGTGATTCACCTCGCGGCGCAGGCGCATCGGCCGTCCGGCAGGTCGCCGGCGGCGCTTGCCGCGCTGCACGCGGTCAATGCCGACCTGCCGGCGCGGCTCGCGGACGCGGCGGCCGCCGCCGGCGTGCGGCACTTCATCTTCGCGAGCTCGGTCAAGGTGCACGGCGAGACGTCGCCGCCCGAGCGTCCGCTGCGCGAGGGCGATCCACTCGCGCCCGCCGATCCGTACGGGGCGAGCAAGGTCGCGGCCGAAGCGGCGCTCGCGCGCATCGCCGCGGCGACGGCGCTGCGCGACACCGCGCTGCGGCTGCCGCTC
>JBDHRR010000094.1:0-13311 GCA_039807685.1 Burkholderiales bacterium | reverse complement strand
CGAGAATCTCGCGGGCGATGACATCGACGATAGCGCTCATGGGTTTCGGGGATCAGGGATCGGGGATCGGGAATCGGTCACGACACTGCGACAACGGGGAGGAGGTCGGTTTCGGCGAAGCCGCGTCGCTTCACGGTCTCGTCGAGTTCCTTCAGCGTTTCGAGGAGCTCGCGCATGCGGCCGAGCGGCCAGCTGTTGGGGCCGTCCGACATCGCTTCGTCGGGGTCGGGGTGGGTTTCCATGAAGACGCCGGCAATACCGGCGGCGACCGCGGCGCGGGCCAGCACCGGCACGAACTCGCGCCGCCCGCCGGAAGCGGTCCCCTTGCCGCCCGGCAGTTGCACCGAATGCGTCGCATCGAACACGACCGGGCAGCCGGTCTCGCGCATGATGGCGAGCGAGCGCATGTCGGAGACGAGGTTGTGGTAGCCGAACGAGGCGCCGCGCTCGCACACCATGATGGTGTCCGCACCGCTCGCCGCGCGCGCCTTGCGCACGACCTGCAGCATGTCCTCCGGCGCCAGGAACTGGCCTTTCTTGATGTTCACGGGCTTGCCGGCAGCGGCGACCGCCTGGATGAAATCGGTCTGCCGGCACAGGAACGCCGGCGTCTGCAGCACGTCGACCACCGCCGCCACCGCGGCGATGTCGCCGCTGGCGTGCACGTCGGTCAGCACCGGCACTTCCACGTGCTTGCGCACGTCGGCCAGGATCTGCAAACCGGCCTCCATGCCAAGACCGCGAAATGCATCGACCGCGCTGCGGTTCGCCTTGTCGTACGACGACTTGAAGATGAACGGGATGTCGAGCGAGGCGCAGATCGCCTTCAGCTCGCCCGCGACGTCCATCTGCAATTGCCGCGACTCGATCACGCACGGGCCGGCGATCAGGAAGAGCCGGCGATCAAGGCCGACATCGTAGCCGCAGAGCTTCATCGTCGCGCCGCGGCCACCGGGGCCTTCCGTTGCCGCCGCTCGCCCGCTGCGCCTGTAGGCATCATCGAAGTGGTTCCTAGATCGATGCGACGAGTTCGGCCATGGCGGTCACCGCATCGCCGCGAGCCCTTGCCCGCTGCGCCAGCGCCGCCTCGATGAAGGCGACGAAGAGCGGGTGCCCGCGGCGCGGATTGGACGTGAATTCCGGATGGAACTGGCAGGCGAAGAACCACGGATGGCCCGGCAACTCGATCATCTCGACGAGGTCGCCCGCGGTGGCGCTGTGCGCCCGGCCGCCCACGGCGAGCCCCGCCGCTTCCAGCCGTGGCAGGTAGTGGTTGTTGACCTCGTAGCGATGGCGATGCCGCTCGCTGACGGTTGTCGCGGCGTAGATCCGCTGCGCGAGCGATCCCGGTACGACCGTGCACGGCTGCGCGCCCAGTCGCATCGTGCCGCCCAGGTCGGAGTCCGCGCTGCGAGTCTCGATGCTGCCGTCACGGTTCTGCCACTCGGTGATGAGCGCCACCACCGGATGCGGGGTGGCGACGTCGAATTCGGTGCTGTTCGCTCCCGCGAGCCCTGCCTTGTGCCGCGCGTATTCGATTACCGCGACCTGCATGCCAAGGCAGATGCCGAGATACGGGACGCCCGCCTCCCGCGCGAAGCGGACGGCGGCGATCTTGCCTTCGACGCCGCGCTTGCCGAACCCGCCCGGCACCAGGATCGCATCCATGCCGCGCAACGATTCGATGCCGGCGCGCTCGATCTCTTCGGAGTCGACGTAGTGGATGACGACCTTGGATCGCGTGTGCATCCCGGCATGGATCAGCGCTTCGGACAGCGACTTGTACGACTCGGTCAGGTCGACGTACTTGCCGACCATGGCGATGTCCACCGTCTCCTTCGGATTGTCGAGCGCATCGACCATGGCATTCCAGACCGCGAGGTCGGCCGGTGGCGGGTCGAGCGCGAGCTTGCGACAGACGATCACGTCGAGACCCTCGGCGTGCAGGTTGCCGGGAATGCGGTAGATCGAGCTTGCATCGAGCGCCGGGATCACCGCCTCCGGCGTCACGTTCGTGAAGAGCGCGATCTTGCGCCGGTCGCCTTCCGGGATCGGCCGGTCCGCGCGACACAGCACGACGTCGGGCTGGATGCCGATCTCGCGCAGTTCCTTGACCGAGTGCTGCGTGGGCTTGGTCTTCATCTCGCCTGCCGACGGGATATAGGGCACGAGCGTCAGGTGGATGTAGCAGACGTTGTCGCGGCCCAGCGTGATGCCCAGCTGGCGGATCGCCTCGAGGAAGGGCAGCGACTCGATGTCGCCGACGGTGCCCCCGACTTCGACCAGCGCGACCTCGGCATCACCCGCGCCGGCAATGATCCAGCTCTTGATCTCGTCGGTGATGTGCGGGATCACCTGCACCGTGCCGCCGAGGTAGTCGCCGCGACGCTCCTTGCGGATGACCGATTCGTAGATCTGGCCCGTCGTGAAATTGTTGCGCTTGCTCATCCGGACGTCGGTGAAGCGCTCGTAGTGACCGAGGTCGAGGTCGGTCTCGGCGCCGTCGTCGGTCACGAATACCTCGCCGTGCTGCAACGGCGACATCGTGCCCGGATCGACGTTGATGTACGGATCGAGCTTGAGGTTGGTGACGCGGACGCCGCGAGAGGCCAGGATGGCGGCCAGCGAGGCAGCGGCGATGCCCTTGCCGAGCGAGGAGACCACCCCGCCGGTCACGAAGACGAACTTCGTCATGGTCCGATCTCTCGTGGAAATTGGCATTTTACCGGAATCGGCGCCGCGCGTTGCGTGATCTGCCGTCGCGCTGCAGCCCGCCGTGGTCGCGGAAGCGAGCGCGCCGCCGGTCGCCGCTTCAGGCTGCCGCCAGTCCGGAGGCGATGCGCGCCCGTACCTCGTCGCGTGGGAGCAGGGCCAGCACCGCGTCGATGGCCGGCGTGTGTCCACTGCCGGTGACGAGCCAGCGCACCGGCATCATCACCTCGCCCGCCTTGAGCTGGTGCTCGGTGGCGACCGCTTTCAGGAGCGCCGCGAGCGCATCCCGGGTCCAGTCGACCACAGCGAGCCGCTGTGCGACGTCGGCGGCGGCCTTGCGAACCGATGGGGTGAGGATCTCACGCAGCTTGTCGACGGGCGCAGTGGGCCGGGTGTAGAAGTAGGCAGCCGCGTCGGCCATCGCCACCAGCGTGGTCGCACGATCGCGCAGCAGTGCCGCCACGGCCGCGGGCTGCGGGCCGGACGCGGGGTCGAGCCCGGCGCCGGCGAGGTAGGGCACGAGGCGTTGCCCGAGTTCCTCCGGCGCCATCCGCTTCATGTGCTCCTGGTTGACCCAGGAAAGCTTGTCGGCGTTGAAGCGCGACGGCGCGGGGCTGATGCCGTCGAGGTCGAACCAGGCGACGAGTTCGTCGCGGCTGAAGATCTCGGCGTCGCCGTGCGCCCAGCCGATGCGCGCGAGGAAATTGATCATCGCCTCGGGAAGATACCCGGCCGCCGCGTACTCCATGACGCCCACCGCGCCGTGACGCTTGGAAAGCTTGGCGCCGTCCTCGCCGAGCACGGTGGGAACGTGCGCATACGCCGGCGGGGCGAGGCCAAGCGCGCGGAAGATGTTGATCTGGCGCGGCGTGTTGTTGACGTGGTCGTCGCCCCGGATGACGTGCGTGATCCGCATGTCGGCGTCGTCGACGACCACGCAGAAGTTGTACGTCGGCGTGCCGTCGCTGCGGGCGATGACGAGATCGTCGAGTTCGGCGTTGGCGAACTCGATGCGCCCCTTCACGCCGTCGTCCCAGGCGACGCTGCCAGCATCGGGGTTGCGAAAGCGGATCACCGGCGCGACGCCCGGCGGCGGCACCCTCCCCGCGGCGTTTTCGGGACGCCAGCGGCCGTCGTACCGCGGCTTCTCGCCGCGCGCCATCTGCTCGTTGCGCAGCGCGTCGAGTTCGGCGCTCGTCATGTAGTCGCGGTAGGCGAGTCCGCGCGCCAGCATGTCGTCGAGCACTGCGCGATAGCGATCCATGCGCTGCGTCTGATAGAACGGCCCCTCGTCGGCATCGAGTCCGAGCCAGACCATGGCATCGAGGATCGCCTGCACCGCCTCGGGTGTCGAACGCTCGCGGTCGGTATCCTCGATGCGCAGGATGAACGTCCCGCGATGGTGGCGCGCGAACGCCCAGGCGAAGAGTGCGGTGCGGGCGCCGCCAAGATGCAGGTAGCCGGTGGGACTGGGGGCGAAGCGGGTGCGGATCATGGACGTGGCGACAGGGGAACCGGTCGTCATTGTCGCAAATGTCGCTTTCCCGCCCGCGCTCGCCGGCGACCGCCGCCACTGTTGCGTGGACGGTAAGCCGAGGCCGGCGTCGACCCAGACCATGAAAAGAGCAGCTTTCGGTTGCGGCGCAAGGGGTTACCGAGACCCTGGGCGCGCCATGGATACCTATCATTGCGCGACGGGCGCTATGACGCACCATATTGGTGCATTTTGTCCAGGTCAAGGCGCGCGCCGACCCATGCGAGCATTTGCCGAGGACCCGGCGCTGTGGTTAAATCCAAGCTCCTGTCTGGGTTCGCGGGGCGTTTAGCTCAGCGGTAGAGCACTCCCCTCACACGGGAGGGGTCGCTGGTTCGAACCCAGCAATGCCCACCACACTGAACCGAAGGCTGCGTGCGAGCGCAGCCTTTTTTTTGAATGCACCGATCGCGATACCTCGCGCCGCCGGGCCTCGACGTTGCGCGAGGCACCCGTTGCGAGCATGGTCCTACGGCATCAACTGACCGCCGTTGACCTCGATGACCTGTCCGGTCACGTAGCCGGACATCGCGTCCGAGGCGAGATACAGGAGCGTTCCCGCGCACTCGTCGGCGCTGCCGAGTCGCTGCATCGGCACCGTCGCCTGCATCGCCGCCATCTGCGCCGGCGTCGAATAGCGGTCATGGAACGGGGTCGTGATGACTCCTGGCGACAGCGCATTGACGCGGATGTTGTCGCCGACGAGTTCCTTCGCCCAGCCGCGCGTCGCCGTCGAGATGAAGCCCTTGGCTCCGGCGTAGAGCACCGAACCACCGCCGCCGCCGTGGCGAGCGGCGATCGAAGTGACGTTGATGATGTTGCCCGCCTTCTGCCGCCGCATCACCGGCACCACCTCGCGCAGGAAGAGCGCCACCTGTGTGCAGTTGAGCGCCAGCACGCGATTGATGTGCTCCACAGTATAGTCGGCGATCGCCACCCGCCCGAGCATGCTGCCCGCGTTGTTGATGAGCACGTCGATGCGCCCACCGAAGGCGGCGAGCGCCTCGGCGACGATGCGCGTGACGTCGGCCTCGCGGGTCACGTCGCCGCCGACGGCGACCGCCTCCCCGCCCGCCGCCGCGATATCCGCGACCACCTGGGTCGCTTCCGATCGGCTCGCGTTGTAGTGCACCACCACCTTCGCCCCCGCTCGGGCGAAGGCGCGCGCAGCGGCGGCGCCGATGCCCGTGGAGGCGCCCGTGATGAGCACCACCTTGCCGGCGATGTCGTTGGTCATGATCGATTCCCCTCCTCTCCAAATCCGATGGACGTGCCGAGATGCCCAGACGTCACTCGCTGCGACGGGCGGCACGCCGTATCGTAACCGTGCTGCGCTCGCCGCCCGGGCTACGGCACGCGGCGACGGCGGCGCGGAGCGCGGCGACCGCCTCCGGACGCGGAAAGCTCCGGCGATAGGCGAGCGCAATCCGGCGCGTCGGCGCCGGTCGCGCGAACGGGACCGGCACCACGAGACGGCTGTGGTATCTGGGCGTGAGCGCATCGCGGGGAAGCACCGAGATGCCGAGCCCCGACGCCACCATGTTGCGAATGGTCTCGAGCGAGTTGGTGCGCGGAACGTGGGTGTCGGCGCGATTCAACTCGGGACAGGAGTCGAGGACCTGGTCGCGGAAGCAATGGCCGACGTTGAGCAGGATCGTATTCTCGCCCGCGAGTTCGGAGGGCTGGACCGCCTTGCGCTTCGCCCACTTGTGCGCGGCAGGCACCACCACCTGGAACGGCTCCTCGTAGAGGAACTCGGTCGCCACACCGGGTGGCGCAAAGGGCAGTGCGACGATCGCCACGTCGAGCCGGCCGGACTTCAATCCCACCTCGAGGTTCTCGGTCAGGTTCTCCTCGATGTCGAGCGGCATCTGCGGCGCTCTCTCGTGCAACGCCGGGATGAGATCGGGCAAGAGGTACGGTGCCACCGTATAGATCACGCCGAGCGACAGTGCGCCGGAGAGCTGGTTGCGCCCGGACTGAGCGATCTGCCGGATCCGCGACGACTCCTCGAGCACGCGCTGCGCCTGCTCGACGATGCGCTCGCCGACCGGCGTCACCGTGACTTCACTCTTCCCACGCTCGAAGACCTGCGCGCCGAGTTCCTCCTCGAGCTTCTGGACGGCGACCGACAGCGCCGGCTGGCTGACGAAGCACTTCTGCGCAGCGCGACCGAAGTTGCGCTCCTGCGCCACCGCGACGAGATAGCGAAGCTCGTTGAGCGTCATCGGGGTGGACGACGTGCGTCTACGCCGGTTTGGGACGCGACGCGAGGAAGCGCGCGAACTCCTCGCCGGTCTCGGGATGCTTCAAGCCAAGCTCGACCGTCGCTTCGAGATAACCCTGCTTGCGCCCGCAGTCGTACCGGCGTCCTTCGAAGCGGTACGCAACGACGCGCTCCTTGGCCATCAGCCGGGCGATGCCATCGGTGAGCTGGATCTCGCCGCCGGCGCCGGCACCGATCGCCCGCAGGTGCTCGAAGATCGCCGGCGTCAGCACGTAGCGACCGACCACCGCCAGCGTCGAGGCGGTACTGCCCGGCTTGGGCTTCTCGACGATCCTGGTGATCGTCGCCGCTCGCTCGCCGGGGCGCATCTCGCGCGTCTCGACGATGCCGAAGCTGCCGACGTCGTCCGCGGATACGTCCATCACGCCGATCGTCGAGACGTTCTCGCGCCGTGCCACGTCGACCATCTGCTGCATCACCGGCGTCCCGGCGTCGATCAGGTCGTCGGCGAGGATCACCGCGAAAGGCTCGTCACCGACCACCGGTGCTGCGCAGAGCACGGCGTGGCCCAGTCCCAGCGCCTCCGCCTGGCGGATGTAGATGCAGTTGATCCCCGGCGGCGTCGCCTCGCGTACCTGTTCGAGCAGCGCGGTCTTGTTGCGCAGCGCTAGCTCGGTCTCGAGCTCGTAGGCCTTGTCGAAGTGGTCCTCGATCGCCCGTTTGTTGCGGCCGGTGATGAAGATCATGTCGGTGATGCCGGCGGCCGCGGCCTCCTCGACCGCATACTGGATGAGCGGCTTGTCGACGACGGGGAGCATCTCCTTGGGGCTCGCCTTGGTGGCGGGGAGGAACCGGCTGCCGAGACCGGCAACGGGGAATACGGCTTTGGTGATCTTCTTCATGCTGGCTCACGATCCTTGCATTCGGTGGCGCCCGGCCCGGGCCGGCGACACATTCTCGCTCGCTGCCGGCGCGCGCGCGGCGAGTTCGCGCAATCCCGCCTCGTCGAGGACGGTGACGCCGAGCGCCTCGGCCTTGGCGAGCTTGCTGCCGGGATCGGCGCCCGCGATCACGTAGCTCGTCTTCTTCGATACGCTGCCGCTCACCCTGCCGCCCGCCGCCTCGATGAGCGCCTGCGCGGCATCGCGCGACAGCGTGGGCAAGGTTCCGGTCAGGACGAACGTGAGATCGACGAGCGGCCCTGGCGCGGCGACCGCGGGCGCGCCCTCTGCCCAATGCACGCCGGCGGCGCGCAGTTGCTCGACGCCTTCGCGATTGTGCGGTTCGGCGAAGAAGCGTGCAATCGACGTCGCCAGCACCGGCCCCACGTCGGCGACCTCGACGAGCTCGTCTTCGCGCGCCGCCATGAGGGCATCGAGCGTGCCGAAGTGCCGCGCGAGATCGCGCGCCGTCGCTTCGCCCACGTGACGGATGCCGAGCGCGTAGATGAAGCGCTCGAGCGTGGTCGCCTTGCTCGCCTCGATCGCCGCCATGACGTTGGCGGCGCTCCTGTCGGCCATCCGCTCGAGGGCAGCGAGCTGCGCGAGGCCGAGCTTGTAGAGGTCCGCCGGCGTGCGCACGATGCCGCCGTCGACGAGCTGGTCGACGAGCTTGTCACCCAGCCCCTCGATGTCGAGCGCGCGGCGACTCGCGAAGTGGAGCAGCGCCTGCTTGCGCTGCGCGGGACACACGAGACCGCCGGTGCAGCGGGCGACGACCTCACCGGGAAGGCGCACCACCGCCGAGCCGCACTCCGGGCACGTCGTCGGCATGACGAAGCGGCGCGCAGCGGGCGGGCGCCGCTCCGGGAGCGCGCGCACGACCTGGGGAATCACGTCGCCGGCACGTCGCACGATCACGGTGTCGCCGATGCGCAGGTCGCGGCGGGCGATCTCGTCCTCGTTGTGCAGCGTCACGTTGGTGACCGTGGTGCCACCGACGAATACCGGCTCGACCCGCGCGACCGGCGTCAGCGCGCCGGTGCGGCCGACCTGGACGTCGATGGCGAGAAGCCTGGTCGGCATCTCCTCCGGGGGGAATTTGTGCGCGACGGCCCAGCGCGGCTCGCGCGTGCGATAGCCGAGCTCGCGCTGGCTCGCGAGAGCGTCGACCTTGTAGACGACCCCGTCGATGTCGAAGGGCAGCTCGTGGCGACGCGCCTCGACCGCCGAGTAGTAGCGCGCGAGTCCGGCCGCGCCGTGGACGATGCGCCAGTCGCGGTTGACCGGCAGGCCGAGTGCCGCCAACGCCACCAGGAGCTCGCCCTGCGTCGCCGGCAGCGTGAAGCCATCGCTCTCGCCGACCGCGTAGGCGAAGAAGTGCAAGGGACGTTGCGCGGTGACCGCCGGGTCGAGCTGGCGCACGGCGCCGGCCGCGGTATTGCGCGGATTGACGAAGAGCCGGGCACCGGCAGCCGCCTGTCGCTCGTTGAGCGCGGTGAAATCGGCGCGCGCCATGTAGATCTCGCCGCGAACCTCGATCACGCGCGGCGGCGTGCCGCGCAACCGCGGCGGGACCGCCGGGATCGCCCGCACGTTGGCGGTCACGTCCTCGCCCGTCGCACCGTCGCCGCGGGTGGCGGCGACGACGAGGTCGCCCTGCTCGTAGCGCAGGCTGATCGCCAGGCCGTCGAACTTGAGTTCGGCGCAATACGCGACGGGCGCCGCGTCGGCGGCGAGTCGCAGTTCGCGGCGAATGCGGGTGTCGAACTCGGCGGCGGCGTCCGCCGTGGTGTCGGTCGCGGTCTGGATCGACAGCATGGGCACCGCGTGCGCGACCGGCGCGAACGGCGCGGCGCGCTTCCCGCCGACGCGCTGCGTCGGCGAGTCCGGCGTACGCAGCGCCGGAAATTCGGCTTCCAGCGCCTCCAGCTCGCGAAAGAGCGCGTCGTATTCGGCGTCGGCCAGCGTTGGCGCGTCGTCGCCGTAGTAGCGTTCGTTGGCTTCGACGATCTGTGTGCGCAACTCCAGCGCGCGACGCTGCGCCCGAGCCGGTACGGCAACCATCGCGGCGCGCGCCTACGCGCCGAACAGCGCCAGCGCGCGCGGGCTCCCGGGCTCGATGCCGCTTTCGCGCAACGCGGCGAGTGCGGCGTCGACCTGGCTGCGGATCGCCGCCAGCGCGCTGTCGTCGAGCGGACGCCGGTTGTCGTCGACGATCTCCGCGCCAAGCGTTGCCGCGAGGCGCTTGGCGGCAAGCTTCATCTGGTCGAAGGCGCGCGGCGGATCGGCGACGCGAGGCACGTCGAGGACCAGCACGACCCCTTGCGTGGCCAGCGTACGCAGCGTATCGGCGTTGAAGGGCTCGTTACGCAGGTTCTGCAAGGCGCAGACGACGGCGCCGGTATCCTCGCTGACCCACTCGAAGCGACCACCCGGCGCGAGTTGAAAACCGGCGGCTTCGGCGACGCCACGAAGTTTCGTCCCCGACACGCCGCCCGGGGCGGCGCTCAGGATCGTGAGCCCGACCTGCACGTCGACGTCGGCGCACAGGCGATCGAGCGCTTCGGCGCGCTCGGCCTCCGCGCCCACGTCGGGGACGGACATCGCCGCCGGCAGGTGCGGCGCGAGGTCGCTCATGATGCGCACGAACGAGTCGAGCTGCGCCCGGCTCGCCGCGCCATTGCGATCGGCGAGCAACAGGCAGGCGGCGAATTCCACGAACTCACCACGCGCATCGGCGGTGAGCGCCTGCCAGTTCCCGTTCGGTGTGTTGCGGCCGAACCAGCGCAGGCGCTTGCCTACGCGCGCGTGCAATCCCGCCGCCATCGCCCCGACGCCCAGGGGCTGCGCCGGCTGGAGCGTCACGACGCACTCGATCTCGGGGTCGGGCTTGCGTAGCGCTGCGGCATCGGCAGCCGCGCCGCGCGGCCCTGCCGGCGCCGCGACCGTCGCGGCCGGCGCAACGTCGCTTGCGGGCGATCGATCCTCGTGCTCGATGATGTCCTGCGGCAAGTCGAAGCGATCCGGTCCGGTGGGCGCGACTGGCGGGCGACCCGCGGTCGACACCTCCTGGTGCACGCCTTCCAACGCCTCGTTCACGCGCAGCGTCGGCTCGACGCGCTGTCCCGACGTCGCGGCGGACGTCGCCGCTGCGGGCGCCGTCGTCGCTCGCGCCGGCGCGATACGTCGCCGCGCCTGGCGCAGCGTCCACCAGTTGTACAGGATGACCGCCGCCACGAGCAGGACGCCCGCCGCGATGAGTGCCAGTTGGAGTGGGCTGACCGGCAGCGTCATTTACGGCGCATTCCTTCGCATAGGGCGCGAGTATAGCGCGAAGATCCGCGCCGACCTGCCGCGCGCGGCCTACGCCGCCGCGAGGCTCAGCGCTTCGGCGATGTCCACCGCGACCACCCGCGACGCGCCGGGCTCGGCCATGGTGATGCCGACGAGCTGGTGCGCCATCTCCATCGTGATCTTGTTGTGCGAGATGAAGAGGAACTGCGTCGTCTGCGACATCTCCTTGACCATTGCGCAGAAGCGATCCGTGTTGGGATCGTCGAGCGGCGCATCGACCTCGTCGAGCAGGCAGAACGGTGCCGGATTGAGCTGGAACAGTGCGAACACGAGCGAGATCGCGGTCAGCGCCTTCTCGCCGCCCGACAGGAGATGGATCGACGCATTCCGCTTGCCCGGAGGTTGCGCCACGACCTGCACGCCGGAGTCGAGAATCTCCTCGCCGGTCAGCACGAGGCGCGCCGTGCCGCCGCCGAAGAGTGTCGGAAAATTGCGGCTGAAGTTGTCGTTGACGGTGGCAAAGGTCTGCGCGAGGAGCTCGCGCGATTCGCGGTCGATCTGGCGGATCGCGGTCTCCAGCGTGCCCATCGCTTCGCTGAGATCGGCTGCCTGCCGGTCGAGATATTCCTTGCGCTCGCGGGCCTGGGTGAGCTCGTCGAGGGCAGCGAGGTTGACGGCGCCGAGTTCGGCGATCGCTGCGTTCAGGCGTTCGATCTCGCCCGGCAGCGTGCGAGGGCTTCCCCACGCCTTCAGCGCGTCGGGCAGCGCGCCGAGGTCGGCGTGCGCCTCGGCCAGTTGCTCGCCGAACTGCGCCTCGGCCAGCGCCGCAGCCTGTTCTTTCAGCTGCATGTCCTGGATGCGCGTGCGGGCCGGTTCGAGTCGCTGGTCGGCGGCGAGGCGCGCCTCCTCCGCGCTGCGCAGCTGGGTAGCGAGCGACTCCAGACGATCGCGCGCGGCGGCCAGCGCGGCTTCGGCATCCGCACGCCGCGTGAGCTCGGTGGTGAGACTCGCTTCGACCGGAGTCCAGTCGATCGCCGCGCGTTCGCTCGACAGTTGCGCAAGAAGGCCGCTTTGCTGCTCATGCTGGCGAGCGAGGTCGATCTGGCGCCGCTCGAGGTCGGCGAGCCGATCGCGGCAGCGGCGCTGCCCGAAGTTCGCTTCCTGCGCCGCGCGTTCGGCCTCGCGCAGCCGCTCGCGAGCCTTGACGAGCGCGACCTCGGCCTCGTTGCGGGCGGCGCGCGCGTGCTCGCGGCGACCGTGCTCGTCGTGCAGGCGCGATTGCAGGTCGGCGATCTCGCCGTCCATGCCGCGCAACTGGGCATCGCCTTCGCTCGTGCGGCGGGCGAGATCGTCGAGATCCTGCGTGAGTTCCGTACGCCGCCGATCGGCCGCGGCGGCGGCCTGACGCAGCTGCATGACTTCGAGCTCGAGGTCGTGGACACGCCGCTGCTGCGAGGCCACTGCGAGGTTCTCGGCACGATTGTCGTGCTGGGCTGCGGCAAGCTCCGCCGCCGTGGCATCGCGCAGCGCGCGCGCCTCGTCGGCCTGTGCGCGAGCACCGCTCAGCGCGCCGGCGAGCTCATCGAGCTCGCGCTCACGGGCGAGCACGCCGTGCAGTTCGTGATCGGGGGCAAAGAAGGCGACGGCCTGCGCGGTGACGAGATGACCGCTCGGGGTGACGAAGGCCTCGCCCGCGCCGAGGATGGTGCGCTCGGCGAGCGCCGCTGCCAGGTCGGGGCGGCAGCGGATTCCGGCAAGGCCATCGGCGACGACGCGGGCGATGCCCGGGCGCTTGTGGCGAACCTTGGCGAGCAGTGCATCGGGGGTCGCGGGCGGCATGCCGCCATCCGAACCCGACGCGTACGCAGCGATCCGTCGGGGGACCGTCGCGCCGTCGGCCGTCCAGCCGGCCACCGCGTCGAGGTGCTCGAGTTCGACGGCCGAGAGCCGCTCGCGCAGCACCGCTTCCAGCGCGTCTTCCCAGCCGGCCTCGATGTCGAGGGCCTGGTACAGCCGACGCGCGTCGCTGAGATTGCGTTCGGCAAGCCAGCCGTCGGCGTCGCCGCCGCGCCCGATCTTGGCTTGCAATGCAGCCAGCGCCTTCTCGCGCGCGGTGAGGTCGGCGAGGATACGGCTGGCCTGCTCCCAGGCGTCGACCGTCGTGCGCTGCCTGCCCTGGAGGAGCTCGACGCGTGCGGCGAGTGCGGCGAGCGCGTCCTGCTTGCCGCCGAGGTCGGCGGTTTCCTGCGCAAGCTGTTCCTCGAGCTCGCGGATGACTTCGGTCGCCGGAGCGGGAATCGCCGCGAGGTCCTTGTCGAGCCGCGCGCGCCGCTCGGCGAAGCCGCGCAAGGCGGCGGTGACGCTCTCGCGTCGGGTTTCCGCCACGCGCAGCACCTGCTCCGCCTGCGCGATCGTCTGCTGCTGCGCGGCGAGCGCCTTGTCGGCGTCGCCGACCGCGGTCGCCAGCGGCGGCACCGCTTCCCTGGCGGCCGCCTCGGCTTGCGCTGCGGCGGTGGCGGCGTCGCCCGCCGCCGCCAGCGCGGCGTCGGCTCGGGCGCGGCCGGGGGCGAGCGTGGCGGTCAGGCCAGCGATGGCGGCCAGGG
>JBDHRR010000009.1:0-53103 GCA_039807685.1 Burkholderiales bacterium | reverse complement strand
ACACCGCCCGCTCCAGCGGAAACTCGAAGCGCCGGTCGCGCAGCATCGCCTGCAGCACCGCGCCGATTCCGGTCTCCGCCCACAGGCGCTCGAAGATCAGTGCCGGACCGATGCGCCGGGTGCGGGTCGTGACGGCTTCCCCGCGCTCGACCGCGCCCAGCACCGCGAGCTTGCGCGAGTGGCGGCCCAGCGCCGCAATCAGCGCGTCGAGTTGCCCGGATGCCTGCAGCTGATCGAGGCGTCCCAGCCGATGCAGTACGCGCTGCTTGATCTTGCCGTCGACGCGTTCGCTCTCGACAACGAGCAGGTAAGTACGGCCACCGCTGGTCTGGGTTCGCAGGTACATCGCTTCATGCCAGCACGAACATGAGCGACATGTTGCGGATCTACCATCAGCACGTCAAGAGATGATGCAACACGCCGTGACACTACATGTTTGAGCGATCACATCATCACCGAACACCACCATCGACGAATCAACGACTTATCAGATCGCATCCCGAAAGATCGGTAGCAAACTGTAGAAGATGGGTTTGGGGGAGAAGCGGCCGGCCGTTGCGCGAGGCGGTCTGAGCACGCGCTCACCCCTGGTCGGCACCTTGACCACGGTCGACATCGACGCGCTGGCCCATCAGCTTTGCCATCAGATTGACCTCGACGGTGTCGTCGGCGTCCCACTGTGCGCGGTTTGGAACTACACCGACGAGCTTCCATTGCGCGCGGCTGCGAGCCCGCTGCGAGCCCCACCGCGACCAGCGTGTCTCAGTCTAGCCGGCCTAGACTCCGAGGCGGCCGAGCGGCGACGGTGGGTCGACCACCGACACCATCAAGCAGTGTTACGGCGAGTCACACCATACCCCGCCGGGCGATGGGTTACGCGATGGGTTACTACTGGAGACACCCCGAGATTTGCCGCGGAGCGAGAGAAGATGGCGGAGACGGAGGGATTCGAACCCTCGATGCAGGTTTTAGCCCGCATGCTCCCTTAGCAGGGGAGTGCCTTCGACCACTCGGCCACGTCTCCGGATGGCCGCCGGGAGCCCGGCGGCGCGGAGGTTCGCATTATACCGGCGCGCCACGCGCCGCGGGGCGACCGCGATCCGACGACGACCTATACCGCGACGTCGTCCTTGTCGAGCTCGAACGCCTGGTGCAGCACGCGCACGGCAAGCTCTAGGTACTTCTCGTCGATCACGACCGAGATCTTGATCTCGGAGGTCGAGATCATCTTGATGTTGATGCCCTCGTCGGCGAGCGCCTTGAACATCTTGGAGGCGATACCGACGTGCGAGCGCATGCCGATGCCGACGACCGAGACCTTGCAGATCTTGTCGTCGCCGATGATCTCGCGCGCGGTGAAGCCCTTGGTGCGCTCGGAGGCGAGCACCGCGAGCGCGCGCTGGTACTCGTTGCGATGGACGGTGAACGAGAAGTCCGTCTGTCCCGATGCGCCGATGTTCTGCACGATCATGTCGACGTCGACGTTCGCCGCGGCGATCGGCCCGAGGATCGCGTGCGCGACGCCCGGCTTGTCGAGCACGCCCATGACGGAGATCTTCGCCTCGTCGCGGCTGAAGGCGATGCCGGAAATGATGGCCTGTTCCATGTTCTCGTCCTCCTCGAACGTGATGAGCGTGCCCGGCGCATTGGAGTCCGGTGCGTCGAACGACGACAGCACGCGCAGCTTGACCTTGTACTTGCCCGCGAATTCGACCGAGCGGATCTGCAGCACCTTCGAGCCGAGGCTCGCCATCTCGAGCATCTCCTCGACGGTCACGGTGTCGAGACGCCGCGCCTCGGGAACGATGCGCGGATCGGTCGTGTACACGCCGTCGACGTCGGTGTAGATCTGGCACTCGTCAGCGGTGAGCGCCGCGGCGAGCGCGACCGCCGACGTATCCGAGCCGCCACGCCCGAGGGTGGTGATGTTGCCGTCGGCGTCGACCCCCTGGAAGCCGGCGACGATCACGATCGCGCCGTCGTCGAGGTCGCGGCGCATGTTGCCTTCGTCGATGTCGAGGATACGCGCCTTGGTGTGCGCGCTGTCGGTGAGGATGCGCACCTGCCCACCGGTGTAGCTCCTGGCCTTCAGGCCCATTTCGTGGAGCGCGATCGCAAGGAGGCCGATGGTGACCTGCTCGCCGGTGGCGGCGATCACGTCGAGCTCGCGCGGCGACGGGTTGGCGGAGATCTCCTTCGCGAGCGCCAGCAGGCGGTTGGTCTCGCCGGACATCGCCGACAGGACGACGACGACCTGGCGACCCTGCCGCTGGTGGTGGGCGACGCGCTGGGCGACGTTCTTGATGCGCTCGGGCGAGCCGACCGAGGTACCGCCGTATTTCTGGACGATGAGGGCCATGATGGAGACCGCGCGTGGCCTACGCCAGTGCGCGGAAAGCGAGGGTGGCGTTGGTGCCGCCGAAACCAAAGGAATTCGAGATGGCGCCGGCGATCTTCATCGGTCGCGCCACGTTCGGGACGAAGTCGAGATCGCAGGCGGGATCGATGTCGTGGAGGTTCGCCGTCGGCGGCGCGATCTGGTCACGCAGCGCGAGTACGGTGAACACCGCCTCGATGCCGCCGGCAGCGCCCAGGAGGTGCCCGGTCATCGACTTGGTCGACGAAACGGCGAGCCTTTCCGCATGCACTCCGAACGCGCGCTTGACCGCGACGCACTCGGCGATGTCGCCGAGCGGTGTCGAGGTACCGTGCGCATTGATGTAGTCGACCTCGTCCGGCCGCATGCCGGCATTCTTCAGGGCGTTGAGCATGCTGCGACACGCGCCGTCGCCCGACTCGGGAGGGGCCGTGATGTGATGTGCGTCGGCGCTCATGCCATAACCCGTGAGCTCGCAGTAGATACGCGCGCCGCGGGTCCGGGCGTGCTCGAGTTCCTCGAGCACGAGCACGCCCGCGCCTTCACCCAGCACGAAGCCGTCGCGGCCGACGTCCCACGGCCGGCTCGCGGTCGTCGGGTCGTCGTTGCGCGTGGACAGCGCGCGTGCCGCGCAGAAGCCGCCGACGCCCAGCGGCGACACGGTCGCCTCGGACCCTCCCGCGACCATGATGTCGGCATCGCCGTACTCGATGAGCCGCGCCGCTTCGCCGATGCTGTGATTGGCCGTCGAGCACGCGCTCACGGTGCCGAGGTTGGGGCCCTGGTAACCGTAGTGGATCGACACCAACCCGGAGATCATGTTGATGATCGAACCCGGCACGAAGAACGGCGAGATCTTGCGCACCCCGCCCGCGAGGAAATGATTGTGCATGTCCTCGATCATGGGCAAGCCGCCGATGCCCGAGCCGACGCACACGCCCACTCGCTCCTTGTCCCCGGCATAGTCGTCGAGACCGGCGTCGCTCACCGCCTCCATGGTGGCGACGAGCCCGTAATGGATGAACGTGTCGTAGCGGCGCGCTTCCTTTCCGGAGAGATACCGGGTGACGTCGAAGTCCTTGACCTCGGCGGCGATCTGCGACGGAAATCCAGTGGCGTCGAAACGCGTGATCCGGCCAATGCCGGACCGGCCTTGGAGAACGGCTTGCCAGGACGGCGCCACGCCGATGCCGACGGGCGAGATCATGCCAAGACCGGTTACGACGACGCGGCGACGGGACATGGGCGATTCGTATGGGACCTGCGGGACTTCAAGGCGGGAACGTTCGCACGGCGGCCGTGGCAACTGCCGGCGGATGCCATGCCGGCGACGGAGGATCCGGCGCCGGCCGGTGCTGCGGGATTACTTCTTGAGGTGTGCGCCGACGTAGTCGATCGCCTGCTGGACCGTGGTGATCTTCTCGGCTTCCTCATCGGGGATCTCGGTCTCGAATTCCTCTTCGAGCGCCATCACGAGCTCGACGGTGTCGAGCGAGTCAGCACCGAGATCGTCGACGAACGACGACTCGTTCTTGATCTCCGACTCGTTGACGCCCAGTTGCTCGGCGACGATCTTCTTGACGCGTTGTTCAACGTTATCCA
This sequence comes from Burkholderiales bacterium, assembly GCA_039807685.1. Lineage (GTDB taxonomy): Bacteria > Pseudomonadota > Gammaproteobacteria > Burkholderiales > Casimicrobiaceae > VBCG01. The sequence continues at coordinate 49,124 of JBDHRR010000009.1, read as the reverse complement.
TTGCTTCTCCTCCCCACGAAGGGGCCCCGAAACGATCAAATCGGCGAATTCTACCAGAAGGGGTATCGAGTCGAGCCGCCGCCATCGAGCCCTCACACGAGATACATCCCGCCGTTGACGTGCAGGGTGGTCCCGGTCACGTAGGCCCCGCCGGGGCCGACGAGATAGGCGACGGCGGCAGCGACGTCGGCGGGCTCGCCCAAGCGCCCGAGCGGAATCCGCGCGAGCATGGCCTCGCGGGCGGCGTCGGGCAAGTCGCGCGTCAGATCGGTGTCGATGAAGCCGGGCGCCACGCAATTCACGGTGACGTTGCGGCTGCCGACTTCCTGCGCGAGCGATTTGGTGAAGCCCACGATCGCCGCCTTCGCGGCCGCGTAATTGGTCTGCCCAGGATTGCCGCTCGCGCCCACCACGCTGCCGATGTTGACGATGCGCCCGTGACGCGCCTTCATCATCGCGCGCAGCACCGCCCTCGACAGTCGATACACCGACTTCAGGTTGGTATCGAGAATGGCATCCCACTCCTCTTCCTTCATGCGCAGGAGGAGGTTGTCGCGCGTGGTTCCCGCGTTGTTGACGAGGATCGAGACCGGGCCGAACTGCGCGACCACCGCCGCAACGACCTCATCCACCTGCGCCGCGTCGGTGACGTCGAGACGCATCCCGGTGCCGCGGCAGCCCGCCTCGCCCAGCATGGCCGCGATGCTGCGCGCGCCGTCCTCCGTGGTCGCCGTGCCGATCACCGTCGCACCATCGGCCGCCAGACGCAGCGCGATCGCCTTGCCGATACCGCGCGTGGCGCCGGTGACGAGCGCCACGGGTTGGTCGAGAAGTGTCGTCATCCTTGCATCTCCCGTACCGCCGCCTGCACGGCGGCGCTGTCCTCCAAGGCGTACGTGGTCGCGCCCGCGATCGCGCGCCGGGCGAGTCCGGCCAGCACGTTGCCCGGCCCGCCTTCGGCGACGTGCGTGACGCCCAGCTCCGCCATCGCGCGCATGGTGGCGGTCCAACGCACGGGGCTCGCGGCCTGCCGCGCGAGCGCCGCGCGAATCGCCTCCGGCTCGGCATGCGTGGCGACGTCGACGTTGTGCAACACGGGGATCTGCGGCGTTGCGAATGGCACCGTGGCGAGCTTCACGGCAAGCGCCTCGGCCGCCGGCCGCAGCAGCGAACAGTGGAACGGCGCCGACACCGGCAGCAGCACGCCGCGCTTCGCGCCCTTTTCCCGGGCCAGCACGATGGCCCGCTCGACCGCCGCACGGTGGCCGGCGATGACGAGCTGGTTCGACGCATTGAAATTCACCGCCTCGACCACCTCGCCTTGCGCCGCCTCAGCGCACGCGGCCACGACCGCCGCCTCGTCGCCGCCGATGATCGCCGCCATCGCCCCGACGCCGGCCGGTACCGCGTCCTGCATCGCCTGCGCGCGAAAGCGCACCAGCGGCACGGCATCGGCGAAGGCGAGCGCGCCCGCGGCCACCAGCGCCGTGTACTCCCCAAGGCTGTGCCCGGCGACGACCACCGGCAGCGGGCCGCCCTCGGCGAGCCAGGCACGCCAGGTCGCGACCCCAGCCGTGAGCATGATCGGCTGCGTGTTCGTGGTGCGCGCGAGTGCGTCCGCGGGACCGTCCTCGACGAGCGCCCACAGATCCTCGCCGAGCGCCGCCGAGGCTTCGGCGAAAGTCTCGCGCACGACTGGATGCGCGGCGAAGCCGACCATCATGCCCACGCTCTGCGAGCCCTGCCCGGGAAAGACGAATGCGAGCCTTGCCATCGTCACCTCACCATCGTACGAGTACGGAACCCCACGTGAAGCCGCCGCCGACACCGATCAGCAACACGTGCTGGCCGCGGCGAATGCGCCCGTCGCGCACGGCGATGTCGAGCGCCATCGGAATCGACGCCGCCGACGTGTTGCCGTGCTCGCCGACGGTGACCACCAGCCGCTCCTCCGGCAAGTGCAGCTTCTTCATCGTCGCATCCATGATGCGGATGTTGGCCTGGTGCGGAATCACCCAGTCGACGTCGGCGGGAGCGAGCTTCGCCGCGGCGAGCGCCTCGAGCGCAACCTCGCTCATCACCTTCACCGCGAACTTGAAGACCGCGGCGCCGTCCATGTGCACGAACGGCGTGCCGGCAATCGCGCCGTTCTGGATCGTCCCTGGGGTGCAGAGGATGTGGCGGTGGCTGCCGTCCGCGTGCAGGTGCGAGGTGACGATGCCGGGCTCGGCCGCAGGTACGAGCACCACCGCACCGGCGCCGTCGCCAAAGAGGACGCAGGTGCCGCGGTCACTCCAGTCGAGAATGCGCGAGTACGTCTCGGCGCCGATCACGAGCGCATTGCGAGCGGCCCCGCTGTTCACCATGCTCCCGGCCAGCGTCAGCGCGTAGACGAAGCCGCTGCATACCGCGCCGATATCGAAGGCGGCACCACCATGGCGGATGCCGAGCTTGTCCTGCACGATCGTCGCCGTCGACGGAAAGATCATGTCCGGCGTGGCGGTGGCCACGACGATGAGGTCGATGTCGGCGGGCTGCATCCCCGCCGCGGCGATCGCCTCGCGCGCGGCATGAACGGCGAGGTCGGAGGTCTGCTCGTCGGCGGCCGCGATGTGGCGCTGGCGGATGCCCGTGCGCGTGCGGATCCATTCGTCGCTCGTCGCGACGCGCTGGGCGAGCTCGTCGTTGGTGAGAACGCGGGCCGGAAGATAGCGCCCGGTACCGGCAATCCTAGCGGGCATTGCTGCCCACCACCGACAGGGGACCGGTCGCCGCGTGCGTCGACGCCGGCATCTTCGCGATCTCGCGGGCGATCTTGTCGAGGACGCCGTTGGCCGCCTCGGCGTGCGCCTTGGCGATGGCGTGGCGGAAACCGATCGCATCGGTGCTGCCGTGGCTCTTCACCACCACGCCCCTGAGGCCGACCAGCGTGGCGCCGTTGTAGCGCCGCGGATCGACGCGCTTCTTGAAGGCGCCCAGCGCCGGCATCGCGGCGACGGCGGCGAGCTTGCGCGCCACGTTGCGCGTGAACTCGGCGCGCAGGAAATCGTAGAGCATGACCACGAGCCCTTCGGTGACCTTGAGTGCGACGTTTCCGACGAAGCCGTCGCAGACCACGACATCGGTGGTGCCTTTGTAGATGTCGTCGCCCTCGACGTTGCCGTAGAAGTTGACGGGGGCGCTCTTCAGGAGCTCGGCGGTGTCCTTCACCACGTCGTTGCCCTTGATCTCTTCCTCGCCGATGTTGAGCAGGCCGACGGTCGGCCGCTCGATGCCCTCCACCGCGGTGGCGAGCGCGCTGCCCATCACCGCGAACTGGACGAGTTGCTCGGCCGTGCAGTTCACGTTGGCGCCGAGGTCGAGTACCGTCGTCACGCCCTTGCGCGTGGGCAGTTGCGAGGCGATCGCCGGCCGATCGATGCCCGGCAAGGTCTTCAGCACGAAGCGGGCGATCGCCATCAGCGCGCCGGTATTGCCCGCCGACACGCAGGCCTGCGCGACCCCCTCCTTGACGAGGTTCACCGCCACGCGCATCGACGAGTCCTTCTTCTTGCGCAGCGCGTCGGCCGGCGGCTCGTCCATGGTGACGACCTCGGTGCAGGCATGCACGCTGAGTCGCTCCTTGGCGCCCGAGCGTACCCGCGCGAGCGCCTCGGTCAGGGCGGGCTCGATCCCGACCAGGATGATTCGCGCGTCGGGTTCCGCTTCGAGAAAGGCGAGCGCCGCGGCGACCGTGACCGGCGGCCCGTGGTCGCCCCCCATCGCGTCGACGGCGACGGTGACGCTCATGTGACGATCCAGCGTGCCGCCCGCTCCACGGGGGCGGCGCGGCACAGTCGCAACCGGTCGTGCGGCAGGGTGTGCGGCATCGCCACGGCGGCGAAGCCCACGGGCCCTACTCGTCGGCCTTGGTCTTGACGACCTTCTTGCCGCGGTAATAGCCGCTCGGGCTGATGTGATGACGCAGGTGCGTCTCACCGCTGACCGGCTCGACGGCGAGCGTCGGCGCGGTGAGGAAATCATGCGCGCGGTGCATGCCGCGCTTCGACGGCGACTTCTTGTTCTGCTGGACAGCCATGATGCTCTACTCCTCGAAAACCAGAATGTGGCGTAGCGTGATCGCGGCTGACTCACCGCGCCTCGGCGGGCGAGTCTACCGCAACGTGCGATGCCGGATGGTCGAAACCTGCGTCTATTCCTTGCCCGCCACACAGGCGCCGGGTTCGTGCGTCGGCGCAAACGGCAGCGTCAACAACAATTCATCCTCGACGAGCTCGCTCGGCACCAACGCGTGGTCGGCAACCAGGACCTCGTCGTCGCTGCCGGCATCGAGTGCGTCGGCGTCCTGCTCGTTCTTCGCGAGCAAGGCGACGGTCGCGCGATCGATCGCGACGACCAGAGGCGCGAGACATCGCTGGCAGGTGACCGGCACCTCGCCCGTGATGGCGACGATCAGTGCCGGCCGTCCGGCCGAGTCGCGCGTTCCGGCGATCCGCCAGCGCAGCGGCGCGATCCCCGACACGCCTTCCGCGAGGCGATCGACGAGGCGCGGCGCTGCCGCGACGTCGAGGGTACCCTCCAGCACGCCGCGCTCGCGGGCGAGCCGGAAAGCGTCGAAGGATCTTCCCGTAGCCGTGGTGTGCTGCACTATGTCGAAGGCTTTCGCGCGCCGCGGGCCCGCCCGGCGGGACGGAGAGTGCGCCGCCCGAAAGGGCCGTCGCGAAGCTCCCGTCGCGAAGCTCGTGAAAACTTGCCATTTTAGTGTACAAAGCACACTCCTGTCAAAGCGGCAATGCCGAAAAGCGTAGAAAAAACAATGCAAAAGGCACCACGCCTGATCCTCGGCTCGACTTCGCCGTACCGCCGGGACCTGCTCGCCCGGCTCGGCCTCCCATTCATGGTGGCCGCCCCCGAGGTCGACGAAGCTCCCGTTCCGGGCGAAGCGCCGGCGGCGACCGCGCTGCGCCTGGCCGTTGCCAAGGCCCGCGCGGTGGCGGCGCGTCACGCCGACGCGCTCGTCATCGGCTCCGACCAGGTCGCCGATTGTGCGGGTCGTCTCATCGGCAAGCCGGGAAGCCGGGAGCGTGCCCACGCCGAACTGCGGCGGCTGTCCGGCCAGGTCGTCGTCTTCCACACCGGGCTCGCCCTCGTCCATGCGTCGAGCGGGCGCCTGCAGACCGCACTCGTTGCCGTCACCACCTCCTTCCGCAGCTTTGGCGACGACGAGATCGCCGCCTACCTGGAGCGCGAAGCCCCCTACGACTGCGCCGGCGGCATCAAGGCCGAGACCTCGGGGATCGCCCTTTGCGAGAGCATCGTGAGCGACGATCCGACTGCGCTCATCGGCTTGCCGCTCATCGCGCTGTGCCGGATGCTGCGCGCCGAAGGCGTCGATCCCTTGGGCACATTCCGGCACGCGCCATGAACACGGGCACGCTCTACCTGGTGCCGAATCTCCTGGGCCAGGTCGACCCCGATACCGTGCTTCCGGCGCGCACGCTCGCGGTGGCGCGCGGGCTCACCCACTGGGTGGTGGAAACGCCGAAGCCTGCGCGCGCCTTCCTGAAGACCCTCGGCCTGCCGCGACCGATCGCCGATCTCGTGATCACCGCCTTGCCCGCTGCCGACGATGCGGCGGCGCACGCGGCCCTCCTCGCCCCGCTGCACGGCGGGCATGATCTGGGGCTCGCCTCCGACGCCGGGTGCCCGGGCGTCGCCGATCCCGGTGCACGGCTGGTCGCGGCCGCGCACGCCGGGGGCTTGCGCGTCGTGCCGCTGGTTGGGCCGTCGGCGCTCCTGCTGGCGCTGATGGCATCCGGAATGAACGGACAGAGCTTTGCCTTTCACGGCTACCTGCCGGTACCGCCAGCGGCGCGCGCCGCGGCGCTGCGCCGCCTCGAAGACGAGTCGCGGACACTCGGCCGCGCGCAGCTCTTCATCGAGACGCCGTATCGGAATGCGGCGATGATCGAAGCGCTGCCGGAGGCGCTGCGCGGTGATACCGAAGTGTGCGTCGCCTGCGACCTCACGCTGCCGAGCGAAACGATCGTGCGTCGCTCGGCTTCCGCGTGGCGGGACGAACAGGCTGCCCGCTACGCGCGACGGCCGGCGATCTTCGTGCTGCAGGCGGTCGGCCCCCGGTGAGTCTGCCGGATCACGCCGTCGCTGCCGGCGAATCGCCGATGTAGCTCTTCAGCATCCGATTCTCGAAGATCTGCTCCTCGTACACCGCCTTCGCGACGTCGTGGAACGACACCACGCCTTCCAGCGTGCTGCCGTTCAGCACCGGGACGTAGCGCGCATGGCGCTCGAGCATGGCGCCGCGCAACGCCATCACGTCGAGTCCCGGGGCGCAGGTGAACGGATCGCGCTCGCAGACCTCGGCGACGCTGCGCTTGCCGAGCGCCCCTTCGCCGCTCGCCAGTGCCGCGAGCACTTCGCGGAACGTGAGGATGCCCGCGACGTGGCCGCGTTCCATGACCACGAGCGAGCCGATGTCGTTGTCGACCATCACCTTGACGGCGTCGAGCACCGCGCCGTCGGGAGCGGTCGTGAAGAGTGCGTTACCCTTGATGCGCAGGATCTCGCTGACCAGCATGGCAACTCCTCGGTGAGCTGGCGCGGCGTGGAGATCCGCGCCTTCGATCCGAAGATTACTCCAGCCGGGGGCGCCTGTGGGACGCCAGCGAAGCATTGCCGGACCGGTCGTCGGCGGGTCGCCGGTGGCCGTCTGGCCCGTGCCCTAAGATTTCTTGAACGGCCAGCCCTTCTCGCGGAAGTAATTGTTGAACGCCATGCGGCGGTTCACGTTGTTGTCCATGTCCCAGCGCACGGCACGCTCGGCGAACGCGCGCTGCGAATCCGCGACTTCCTTGAAGAGCGCGTTCTCGGCAGCCCGCTTGGCCACGAGCTTGTCGTGGATCTCGAGTTCCGCCTGCAGGACCGCGTCGGGCGTCTTGTAGAACCGCACTTTCTGCTTGGTGCGCAGTTCGAGGTAGTCCTTCGAGTAGCGGTCGATCGCCTTCCACGCGAGGTCGGCCGAGGCCGCATCCACCGCATGCGTGACGATCGCTTGCAGCGGGCCGGGCAGCGCCGCCAACTTGTCCTTGTTGAACAGGATCTCGAATTGCTCGGCATTCTGGTGGAAGCTTTGCAGCATGCACACCTGCGACACGTCGGGCAGCCCCAGCGCGCGATCGGACGTCATGTTGTTGTACTCCGCGGCGTCGATTGCGCCACTGCTCATCGCCGCGACGATCTCGGCGGCCGGCAACGGATTGACCACCGCCCCCATCGCGGTGAAGAGCTCGATCGACATGCCGACGGTCCGGAACTTCAAGCCGGCGAAGTCACCCATCTTGGTGACCGGCTTCTTGAACCAGCCGAGCGGTTGCGTCGCCATCGGGCCGTAGAGATAGGACACCACGTTGGCGCCGACGGACGCATAGACCTTGTTCAGGAGATCCCGGCCGCCACCGTAGCGATGCCAGGCGAGAAGCATGTTGGCGTCCATGCCGTACGCCGGTCCCGACCCCCAGAGCGCGAGCGCGGGCTGCTTGTCGTAGTGGTAGGCGAGCACGCCGTGACCGCCATCGATGACGCCCTTCGACACCGCGTCGAGGAGCCCGAACGCGGGGACCACGGCGCCGGCCGGGAGCACGTCGATCTTGAGCTCGCCGCCGGTCATGTCGTTGACCTTCTTTGCGTAGTCGAGCGCGTACTCGTGGAAGATGTCGTTGGCGGGCCACGCCGACTGGCAGCGCAGCGTGACCGGCCCCGTCGCGGCGCGGGCGAGCATCGGCATGCCGGTGGCGACGGCGCCGGCGGCGGCAGTCGTCGCCGCCGTGAAGAAACGCCGGCGCGCCAGAACCGGCGCGTCGATCGTTGGCAGCGCAGCGGCCGGTGCCGCGGATGGCGTGGCTTTGCGGGTCATGGAATCTCCGGAAGTGGGGTCGCTGCCGACCCGGAGAGACGGGTCGGCGGAAGGTGTCTCGTGGGCGTCAGCGCGGGACCGGTCGCCGCTCGCGCAGCGCCTGGGCGAGCGTGCCGGCATCCACGTACTCGAGTTCGCCGCCGACGGGAACGCCGCGCGCCAATCGTGAAACGGCAAGGCCGCGTGCGGCGAGCAGTTCGCCGATGTAGTGCGCCGTCGCCTCGCCCTCGTTGGTGAAATTGGTGGCGAGGATCACCTCGCGCACGACGCCGTCGGTGGCGCGCCGGAGGAGCCGGTCGAGATGGATCTCGCGCGGACCGACGCCATCGAGCGGCGACAAGCGCCCCATCAGCACGAAGTAGAGGCCCTGGTAGGCCTGCGCCTGCTCGACCATGAGGAGATCGGCCGGGGTCTCGACGACGCACAGGAGCGAGGCATCCCGGCGCGACGAGCGGCACAGCGCGCACAGCGCATCCTCGGTGAACGTGTTGCACCGCTCGCAGTGGCGAATCGCATCGGCAGCGTGCGCGAGCGCCCCGGCGAGCGCGCGCGCGCCGTCCCGATCGTGCTGCATGAGGTGCAGCGCCATGCGCTGCGCCGCCTTGGGGCCGACTCCCGGCAGGCAACGCAGCGCCTTGGTGAGCGCATCGAGGCTCACCACGGGTTCGCGGGGATGTGGATCGGTCAAGGCCATGCTGCGGTGCCATCGAGGGCGCGCAATGGCGCGCCGCCAGCGCAGGTCAGAACGGCAGCTTGAAGCCGGGCGGCAACGGCAAGCCGGCGGTGAGCCCCGACATCTTTTCCTGCGTCGTGCTCTCGACGCGCCGGATGGCGTCGTTGAACGCGGCCGCCACCAGATCCTCGAGCATGTCGCGATCGTCGCCGACGAGGGAGGGGTCGATGGTGACCCGCTTCACCGCATGCCGGCAGGTCATCGTCACCTTGACGAGGCCGGCGCCGGCCTGACCCTCGACCTCGGTATTGGCGAGTTCCTCCTGCGCCTTCTTCATGTTGTCTTGCATCTGCTGGGCCTGTTTCATGAGGCCGGCGAGCTGGTTCTTCATCATGGGCAGGTGCCTCTCGTGCGGAAATTCAATTCGATTCGCCCTTGTCGGCGAACGGCGTGATGCTATCGGTCTTCACCGCGCCATCGAAGCGGGCGACGAGGTCGCGAACGAAGGGCTCCTCGCGAAACGCCGCTTCACGCTGCGCCTGCGCCTCGGCGCGCTCGCGCCGCTCGGTCGCCGCGAGCGACCCCGAGGTCGGCGCGCCGACCTCGAAGGCCAGCAGCAGCTTGCGGCCCGTCGCCTGATCGAGCGCGGACTTCAACTTGTCGGCAAACACCTTGTCGGTGAGATGCCGCGCCGCCACCGGCACGGCAAGCGTCAGCACGTGACCCGCAAGCGACACCATCGCCGATTGCGCGGCGAGCTGGGCCGCCATGCCGGTCAGCTTGAGCGAGGCGACGAAAGCGGGCCAATCTTCCGGCTCCTGCGGAAGCGTAACGGGAGCGCGTGCCGTCGCGGCGGATGGCCTTGGCACTGTGGCACGTTCGCCGGCAGGTGCGGCGGCGGCGCTCGTGGTGCCTGTGGTCGTTCCGGTGGCACTGCCCGCGACCCCGCCGGGCGCCGGCGGCGTCTCGCTCGCTGCTGCACGGCCGCTGCGGGAACGTGTGGACGGCGCCGCGCGATCGGCCGATCGCGGTAGCGCCGGCACATCCGGATCGGAGCCCGCCACCGGCACGAAGGCAAGCATGCGCAGCAGCGCCATCGCCATCCCCGTCGCCTCGTCCGGCGCGAGCGCGAGGTCGACACGACCTTGCGTTGCGATCTGGTAGTGGAGTTGCACCGCTTCCGGCGTGAAGCGCTCGGCGAGCGCCCGCACGCGCTCGGCGTCGTCGAAGGAACCGGTCGCCGCTGGCACCACCTGCGCAACCGCGAGGCGGTGAAAGAGCGAGGCGATCTCCTCGAGCGCCGGCCCCGGGGCAAGCCCGCGGGCGGCAAGCGCATCGCTCTCGGCGAGGAGCGCCGGGCCGTCGCCGGCCGCCAGTGCCTCGGCGATGCGATACGCGTACTCGCGATCGACGGTCCCCAGCATGCTGCGGACGACGTCTTCCCGAACCGCGCCGGCACCGAAGGCGATCGCCTGATCGAGCAGCGACAGGCTGTCGCGCAGCGAGCCGTGGCCGGCGCGGGCGAGCAGGTCGACCGCCGCGGCGTCGCTGGCGATCGCCTCCTCGCCCAGAATGAAGGCGAGGCGCGCGGCGATGACCGGTGCCGCGAGCGGCTTCAGGTTGAACTGCAGGCAGCGCGACAGGACGGTGACCGGGATCTTCTGCGGATCCGTCGTGGCGAGCACGAAGCGCACGTGCTCGGGCGGCTCCTCGAGCGTCTTCAGCATCGAGTTGAACGCCGACTTCGAGAGCTGGTGCACCTCGTCGATGAGGTAGACCTTGTATCGGCCGGCGGTCGGCGCGTAGCGTGCGTTGTCGAGGATCGCCCGCATGTCGTCGATGCCGGTGTTGGATGCCGCGTCGAGTTCCAGGAGGTCGACGAAGCGACCGGCGTCGATGTCGCGGCACGCCTCGCACACGCCGCATGGCGTCGCGGTGATGCCTTGCGCGCAGTTGAGGCTCTTGGCGAGGATGCGGGCGATCGTCGTCTTGCCGACGCCGCGCGTGCCGGTGAGAAGGTACGCGTGGTGCAGGCGGCCGCGCTCCAGCGAATTGGTGAGCGCGGTGACGACGTGCTCTTGCCCGGAAAGCTCCGCGAAGCTCGCTGGCCGCCACTTGCGCGCAAGTGCCTGGTAGCTCACGGTACTCTCCTGCGGGTCCACCCGCGGCACCGCCATGCCCCCGCGGGACAGCCCTTGTGGCTCATTGGAGAGGGGACAGGCGACGCGATGCGGCGATGGGTAATGGGTGGCGAGCCGTGATCCCGGCACTTGCAGGATCCCGCTGTGGCTGCTTCCTTCCGGACCTGACCAGGTTCACAGGACTGCAATGCGGGGCGACCCGCCGTTGATCGTTGGACAACCGCCGCGTCTACGCGTGCCATCGCGCGCACCTCGCGGCAGTGCCTCGCGGCAATTATAGCGTGATCTCGAGCGCGATCCGCCGGGCCTTCGGGTGACGGAGCCCGTGCGCGCGGCACCGGTGCCGCTCGCGTAGAATGCGCGCCATCATGTTTCCCGCTTCGTGGCGCGCGTGCGCGTGGATCGTCCTCCTCGCCGGCACCACGCTGGCGTCATCGACCCTCGCCGCGCCGCCGGCATCGGTGTTCCTCGAGGATCTCACCTCGCCTGAACTGACGCAGCGCATCGTCGCCGGTGCCACCACGATCCTGGTCCCGATCGGCGGCACCGAGCAGAACGGCGCGCACATGACGCTCGGCAAGCACAACGTTCGCGCGCGCCTGCTCGCCGAGCGCATCGCGCGCGAACTCGGCAACGCGATCGTGGCGCCGGTGATCGCCTACGTGCCGGAAGGTGCGCTCGCACCGCCGACCGGGCACATGCGCTATCCCGGCACCATCACGGTGCCCGCCGACGCGTATCGCAAGATCCTGGAGTCCGCGGCGCGCAGCTTCAAGGCCGCGGGCTTTCGCGACATCGTGTTCCTGGGCGATCACGGCGATTACCAGAAAGACGATCGGGCCGTGGCGGCGGCGCTCGATCGCGAGTGGGCGGGTACGCCGGTTCGCGCCCACGCGCTCGACGCGTACTACCGCGCGGCCAGCGCCGGATTTGCCGATACGCTGCGCAAGCAGGGCTACCCGCCGAACGAGATCGGCACCCACGCCGGCCTCGCCGACACCTCGCTCATGCTGGCGATCGACCCGGCGCAGGTCCGCGCCGAGCGCCTGTCCGGCAAGCCGGCGCCGGGCGTCAGCGGCGACCCGGCGCGCGCCAGCGCAGCGCTCGGCCACCCCGCCGTCGAGGCGATCGTCGCGCAGAGCGTCGCCGCGATCCGGGCCGCGACCACACGCTGACCCCCACCCCGTTCACGCTTCGTACTGCAGGAGACCGTCTTGATCGCACCCATCTACGCCGCACTCGTTGCTGCGCTCGCCGTCTTCCCCCTTGCTGCCGGCGCGCAAGCGCCGAAGGCCGCGACGCCGGCCACCGTCGTCACGGTTCCGGGAATGCCAGGGGTCCCGGACCCCGCCAACCTCTACAGCGAAACCACGGCCGGCAAGCTGAACCCGGAAGTCGCCCGCGACCTGCCGCGCGTGTACGTGCCGCACATCCGGTCGAGCGATGTCTACGTGATCGACCCCGCCACCTTCACGGTGGTCGGCAAGTTCAACGTGGGGCTCAATCCGCAGCACGTCGTCCCATCATGGGACTTGCGCACGCTGTGGGTCGCGAACAACGCCGAGAACACCAACAAGGGCAGCGTCACGCCGATCGATCCGCGCACCGGCAAGCCGGGGAAGGCGATCCCCGTCGACGATCCGTACAACGTGTATTTCACGCCGGATGGCAAGTCGGCGATCATCGTCGCCGAGGCGTTGAAGCGCCTCGATTTCCGCGATCCGAAGACGATGCAGATGCAGTACAGCATCGAGGTGCCGAAGTGCGCCGGAATCAATCACGCCGATTTCTCGATCGACGGCCGCTACGCGGTCTTCACCTGCGAATTCGCGGGCATGATCGCCAAGATCGACCTCGTCGAGCGCAAGGTCCTGGGTTACACCCAGCTCGTCGCACCGGGCAAGTCCACGAATGTCGTCAAGGGCGCCGATGGTCGTGACAGCGTGACCTCGACCTGGAAGGGCATGCCGCAGGACATCCGCGCCTCGCCCGACGGCAAGACGTTCTACGTCGCGGACATGATGGCCGACGGCGTGCACGTGGTCGACCTCGCAACCTTCCGCCAGACCGGTTTCATCCCCACCGGCAAGGGCACGCACGGCCTGTATCCGAGCCGCGACGGCACCAGGCTCTACGTCGCCAATCGGGGCTCCAACAAGGTCCACGGTGCGGCCAAGGGCAAGGGCGGCGTGTCGGTGATCGACTTCGCAACGCAGAAGGTCGTCGCCGACTGGCCGATCCCCGGCGGCGGCAGCCCCGACATGGGCAACGTCTCGGCGGACGGCAGGTGGCTGTGGCTATCGGGGCGCTACGACAACGTCGTCTACGTCTTCGACACGACGAGCGGTGCGGTGAAGATCATTCCGGTCGGCAAGGAGCCGCACGGGCTCACGGTGTGGCCGCAGCCGGGGAGGTATTCGCTGGGGCACACGGGCAATTTGCGCTGAAGCGCTCCCTCCGCCCGCGGAGCCACCGCCCACCACGGGCTCCGAACTGGTCATGAACATCGCCGAGTCGCCGGCGCTGAAAGGGCGCGGCGCGTTCAAGCGGGTGAGCGCAGCGCGGTCAGCGCGGGAACGTGCCGCGCTGTTCCATGACCCGGCGGTGTCGGCGTATCGGCTCGCGGAACGCGGCACCGCTACCCCTGCCCCACCCCGCGACGCCAGTCGCGCGGCGACATCCCCGACCAGCGCCTGAACGCGCGCGAGAACGATGCCGAGTCTGAATAGCCGACGCGCCCGGCGATCTCCAGTACGGACAGCGACGACGACTGCAAGAGGTGCTTCGAAGCATCGAAGAGCGACGACTCGAGCACGTCGCGGAAGCTCGATCCGCTGTCGCGCAGACGCCGCGCGAGCGTGCGCCGGCTCATCCCGAAAGTGGCCGCCACGTCGTCAGCGGACCATCGTCCCTTGGCGACGAGCGTGCGCACGACGCGCCGGATCCTGTCTTCCGCCGTCGCCCGAAACTCGCTGCCCTGCGCCTTCACCTTCTCCTCCAGCACGCCACGGATGAAGGCGTCTGCATCGCTCACGGGCGCCGCGAGCCAGTCCGCGTCGAACGTGATCGCGCTGCGCTCGTCACCGAAGCGAACCGGGGCACGGAAAAACCGCTTGAACAACGCAGTGCTCGTCGGCGCGGGATAGGCGAACGTCACCTCGCGCAGTGCGAAGCCCGGTCCGCAGAGCTCGCGCAGGATGTTCGCGGCAATCGCGACGGAACCGAAGACGACCTGCTCCGCGCCTGCCACCTCCGGAACGAGCAACTCGTAGCCCAGCGCGACTACATCACCCTCCTCTGCCACGAATGCCGTGCCACCCTGGTCGTGCACGTACAAATACTCGTCGAGCGTGGTCAGTGCAATGCCCACGCTTCGCGAATGCGCCACGAGGTAGCCCACGGTGACGAGCGAGCGCAGCCCCGCGTGAAGGCATGCCCGCAAGCCGAGATCGGGCAGTCCCGTCCTCGTGGCCGCAATGTCCAGGTAGCGGCACAGCGTGGCGAGCGGTACGACGTTCTCGGGGGAATCGAAGGTGTCCTCCGGCAGCCCGACCTCGCGGAGCAGTCGCCGCGGGTCGACGTGATGCTCTGCCAGAAGAGGCGGCAGACCGAGTGCGCATCCGACACGGGTTACATGGTCGGAGACACGGGGTCGGCGCGCAGCAGCAGGAATGTGAGCGTCGGACACAGGGAATGCCGGTGAAGAGGAACGCATGATTTTGGCACGAACTGCACAATTCTGGTCGCGCCGGCGTGTCGAATGGCAACTCAACTCTTTAAAGTTCCGCAACCGGGAAGTCTGCGACGGATGCCGTCGTTTCCCGACCATGAACAACCAACGACGGAACGCAAACATGCCCCTGACCAGGAAGTCATTCCCGCGCAATGCCCTCGCCGTCGCCCTGTGCGTGATGTCATCCCCCGCTCTCCTGGCGGCACCGCCTGCGCCGAACCCGGAACGCAACGCGTACTACGGCGAAACGCACCTCCACACGAGCTGGTCGTTCGACGCCTTCATCTTCGGCGATACCAAGTCGACACCGGGCGACGCCTACGACTACGCCAAGGGCAAGCCACTCAAGCACGCAATGGGTTACGAGATGCGCATCAAGCAGCCTCTCGACTGGATGGGCGTGACCGACCATTCGGAGTACGTGGGGATCATCCAGCAGGCCAACACGCCGGGCACGCCGCTCAACATGAGCGAACTGGGCAAGAAGCTCGTCGTCAAGGACAAGGCCGATGTCCAGCGCATCTACCTCTTCCTTGGCCAGACGATGATCGACAACAAGCCGATTGCCGAACTGGTGGCGCCGGCGCTGGCCTCCACGGTGTGGGACAAGAACAACGCCTACGCCGACGCGGCGAACGAGCCAGGCAAGTTCACCGCGTTCAACTCCTACGAGTGGACCTCGACGCCCAACAACGCGAATCTGCATCGCAACGTCTTCTTCCGTGACGGCAAGAAGCTGCCGAAGATGCCGTTCAGCTCGTTTGACTCCGAGGCACCCGAAGACCTCTGGGCCTGGATGGACAAGCAGCGCGCGGAGGGCATCGAGCTCCTGGCCATCTCGCACAATGCCAACGTCTCCGATGGCCTCATGTACCCGAGCGAGGTCGACTTCAAGGGACGTCCCATCGACAAGGCCTGGGCCGACGCCCGCATGCGCAACGAGCGGCTGATCGAGATCAAGCAGATCAAGGGCCAGTCGGAGACGCATCCCCTGCTCTCCCCCAACGACGAGTTCGCCAACTACGAGATCATGTCGTACCTCCTCGGCGATCCCGAGGGACGCTTCCCGCGCATTCCTGGCAGCTACCTCCGCGATGCGTTGCGCAACGGCATCGCCATGCAGGACACCAAGGGCTACAACCCGTACAAGCCGGGCATCGTGTCCGGCTCTGACTCGCACAACGGGGCCGCACCGTATCGCCAGGACAACTATTTCGGCGGCCACGCCTTCGAGGACGGAGGTGTCAAGGAGCGGATGGCGGGGCATGTCTTCGCGGGCGGCGACGTCCGTCTGATGAATCCCGCCGGGCTGTCCGCCATCTGGGCCGAGGAGAACACGCGCGCATCGCTCTTCGACGGCATGCAACGCAAGGAGACGTTCGCCACCAGCGGCGTGCGCATCAAGCTGCGCTTCTTCGGCGGCTGGGGTTTCGCCAGGAACGCCGGAGATGGCAAGGACTGGGTCAAGAAGGCCTACGCCGCCGGCGTGCCGATGGGCGCGGACCTGCCCGAGGCGAAGGGCAAGGCGCCGTCATTCATCGTGTGGGCGGTGAAGGATCCCACGTCCGGCAATCTCGACCGCGTGCAGATCATCAAGGGCTGGACGAAGAACGGACAGACCTTCGAGAAGATCTACGACGTAGCGTGGGCGGGCGACCGCAAGCCGGACTTCATCACCGGCCGCGTGCCGCCGATCGGCTCTACCGTCGATCTCAAGACCGCGACGTACAAGAACACCATCGGCAAGACCGAGTTGAAGACGGTGTGGACCGATCCGGAGTTCGATCCCTCGCTCGATGCCTTCTACTACGCGCGGGTGCTGGAAATTCCCACGCCGCGCTGGACCACGATCCAGGCGAAGGAACTCGGCATCGCGCCGCCGGAGAATGTGCCGGCTACGGTGGAAGAGCGCGCCTGGAGCTCGCCCATCTGGTACACGCCCACGGCTGCCGCCAAGACGGGCAAGCCCACGGGCGTGACGGTGGCGTCGCTCAGGCAGCAAGGCGCTGCTGCACTCGACGACGCTGGACTGACATCGCTTCTCGTGGGCAAGAACGTGTGGCTCAAGAACACGGTCACGGGAGGCATCTTCCGCGTCGTGTGGGACAAGACTGGCCAGCGTGTGTTCTGGAACATCGACCCGCGCAGTCCCCAGCCGCAGCACTTCGGCTTCGCCGCCTCGGACTCGTACCTCGGATTGTCCGTGGCATACACCATCAAGGGGGGCAAGGTGGTGGAGTCCTTCGGCAACACCCCGCTCGAGTGGACGGCGTACAAGCAAGGCGACAAGACGTTGCTCGCGCGCAGCGACGAGTTCGGCTTCGCCAACTACGAAGTCATTCCGGTGCCGCAGAACCTGGTCACGTCGCAGGCGGCCACGCGCTAGCTTCTCTGTCGCGCAACCTCCGCGCGATCCACTGGGCAAGGAGTCGCTTCCCTCGTGGTGGCGACTCCCTTCACTGTTGCTGCAGAACCGTATGAAAACGCAATCGACGGCAACGACCGGGTCCCTTGCAGGACGATGGCTGCGCGAGCCCCTCGTGCACTTCCTCCTGATCGGCGTGGCCATGTTCGGCGCATACGCCTGGCTCAACGCCGGATCCTCCGATACGGACCCGAGCCGCGACATCGTGCTCACGGACGACGACCTCCTGCAGATGCAGGTCGTGTGGCGCGCACAAGGGCGCCCCGCCCCCACGGTGGCGCAACTGCAGGGCATGATCGATACCAAGGTGCGCGAGGAGGTGCTCTATCGCGAAGCGCTGGCGATGGGACTGCAGAACGACGACGTCATCGTCCGGCGCCGCATGGCGCAGAAGATGGATTTCCTCGCGGAGGATCTGGCGTCGCTGCGCGAGCTCACGCGTGAGGAATTGCAGGTGCTGTTCAAGGCACAGCCACGCGAATTCGGACTACCCCCGCGAGCAAGCTTCCATCATCTCTACTTCTCGTTCGACAAGCGCGGGGGCAAGGCGCGCGAAGCGGCCGACGCCGCAGCCGTGCGCCTCGCGACGCGGCCCGGCGACCCGAACCCCGCCGGCGTGACGGGCGATGCCTTCATGTTCCAGGATCGCTACGCCGAGCGCACGCCGGATCAGGTCGCCGCCGTCTTCGGCGGGCCGTTTGCCCAGGCGGTCTTCGAGGTGAAGCCGGGCGCGTGGTCGGCCCCCATCGAATCGGCCTTCGGCTGGCACGTCGTCTTCGTCGACGCGTCGACGCCGGGCAGCATGCCCGAGTTCGAGCTTGTCGAGCCCCAGATCAAGGCCGCGTGGGTGCAAGAGCAGCGCGCAGAGTTGAAGCGGCAAGCCTACGATGTGATGCGCGCCAAGTATCGCGTCGTGCTGCCGGCAAAGGCGCCAGCGGTACCCGCGTCCGCTCCCGCGAAGCCCTGAAGCAATCGCAGATGCGCTGGGCCTCCCCGTTCCGGATCGCACTACTTGCGTTGCTGTGGGTGCTCGCGCCCGCGGCACAATCCCACGAGTCGCGGCCCGCCTACCTCGAGATTCGCGAGACGGCGCCCGGTGTATTCGCCACGCTGTGGCGCACACCGGTGCTCGCCGGCATGCGCCTGCCCGTCACGCTCAAGCTGCCCGCCACGCTCGTCCCACGCGGCGAGCCGATCGTGCAGCAACTGAACGACTCGCTGATCGAGCGGCGTGTCGTCGAAGGAGCGGTCGGCCTCGATGGCCAGCGCATCGACTTCGTCGGCTTGCAGGGCACGATCACCGACGTTCTCGTGCGCGTGCAGCGCCTCGACGGCACTCAACAGACGTCCATCGTGCGGTCATCCCAACCGTGGTTCGAGGTCGTCCCGCAAACCGACGCCTGGTCGGTGGCTCGCGCCTACACCGTGCTCGGTATCGAACACATCCTGCTCGGCATCGATCACCTGCTGTTCGTGCTCGCGCTCGTGATCGTATGCAGCACGACGCGGCAACTCGTTTTCACCGTGAGCGCGTTCACCGTGGCGCACAGCATCACGCTGGGACTGGCCACGCTCGGGTTCATCCACGTACCGCAACGCCCCGTCGAAGCGGTGATCGCGCTGAGCATCGTGTTCGTGGCGGCCGAGATCATTCACGCCCGACGTGGCGTGCCCGGTATCACCGCACGCGCGCCGTGGCTCGTCGCCTTCCTGTTCGGGTTGCTGCATGGCCTGGGCTTCGCGGGCGCCTTGGCCGAAGTGGGACTGCCGCAGACCAACATCCCGGTGGCGCTGCTCTTCTTCAACGTGGGCGTCGAGATCGGGCAACTGATCTTCGTGGGGCTAGTGCTCGCGCTGTGGGCGATGCTGCGGCGATTGTCCGTTCCCTGGCCGCGGTGGACCGCGCTCATCGCGCCGTATGCGATCGGGTCGCTGGCGATGTTCTGGGTGGTCGAGCGGGTCGCTACGTTTTAGGGTCGGCTCGAGACGACCCGAGGGCTCAAGTGAGCGTGCACACTGACCGACGCATACGATCAAGTCGCCATGAAGACGCGCGTCAGCAGCGATCCATTTCCTTCATCGCTCGGACTCGCGTGGTTTCGCAGAGTCTCCCTGGCTGGTCTTGCGGGCGGGTGCCTTGATGATATGGGCCTGCCCACCCATGTACGGCCGCAGCGCCTCCGGCACCATCACGCTGCCGTCGCCCTGCTGGTAATTCTCCAGCACCGCGACCAGCGTGCGGCCGACGGCAAGGCCCGAACCGTTCAACGTGTGCACGAGCTCGGGTTTCCCCTGCGCATTGCGAAAGCGCGCCTGCATCCGTCGCGCCTGGAACGCCTCGCAGTTGCTGCACGAACTGATCTCGCGATACGCATTCTGGCCGGGGAGCCACACCTCGAGATCGTAGGTCTTGGCGGCGGCGAAGCCGATGTCGCCGCTGCACAGCGCCATCACCCGGTACGGCAGGCCCAGCCGCTGCAGGATCACCTCGGCGTGGCCGGTAAGTTCCTCGAGGGCTGCGTATGAGCGATCGGGGTGCGTGACCTGCACCAGTTCCACCTTGTCGAACTGGTGCTGGCGGATCATGCCGCGGGTGTCCTTGCCGTAGCTCCCCGCTTCCGAGCGGAAGCACGGCGTGTGCGCGGTGAGCCTGATCGGCAGCATCGCGGCATCGAGGATCTCGTCGCGCACGCTGTTGGTCAGCGTGATCTCGGCGGTGGAGACGAGGTACATGCGCTCGGCATCGCCCTCGGCGCCACCCTTGGTCACCGCAAACATGTCGGCCTCGAACTTCGGCAGCTGCGTGGTGCCCACCAGCGCATCGGCATTGACGATGTACGGCGTATAGCACTCGGTGTAGCCGTGCTCGCGCGTGTGGGTGTCGAGCATGAACTGGGCGAGTGCACGGTGCAGGCGCGCGAGGTCGCCGCGCAGGAACGAGAAGCGCGCGCCGGAGAGCTTCGCCGCCGTGGCGAAATCGAGCAGGCCCAGGCCCTCGCCGATGTCGGTGTGGTCCTTCGGCGCGAAGTGGAATTCCGGCGGCGTGCCCCAGCGCCGAACCTCGACGTTGTCGTCGGCGGAGCGGCCCGCCGGGACGCTCTCGTGCGTGAGGTTGGGCAGTGCCAGCAGGAAGTCGCGCAGCTGTCCTTGCACGGCATCGAGTTCGCCTTCGAGCCGCTTCACGTCGTCACCGAGGCCCGCGACCCGGGCGAGCACCACCGACGCGTCCTCGCCCTTGGCCTTGCGCGCGCCGATTTCCTTCGACGCCGCGTTGCGCTGCGCCTGCAACTCCTGCGTGCGCACCTGGAGGTCCTTGCGTGCCGCTTCGAGTGCTGCGAAACGCGCGCCATCGAAGGCAATGCCGCGCCTGGCGAGGCCGGTGGTCACTGCGGGAAGGTCGTTGCGGAGAAGATTGATGTCGAGCATGGCGTGGGGTCCGCGCACGAGCTGCGCGCCACCGCGTGAACGGGCGAAAATTCTAGCAGAGCGTCACGACTCGTCCTCGCGCGCGGCACGATCGCGCTCACGCAAGCCGGCGAGCTTCTCGCGGATGCGCACTTCGAGGCCGCGATCGGTCGGCACGTAGAACTGCCGCGGCGCCATGCCGTCGGGGAGATACGTCTCGCCCGCGGCATACCCGTCGGCCTCGTCGTGCGCGTAGCGGTAGCCGTCACCGTATCCGAGATCCTTCATGAGCTTCGTCGGCGCATTGCGCAGCCGCAGCGGCACCGGTCGCGAGCCGTCGGCGGCGATGAAAGCGCGTGCGTCGTTGAAGGCGGTGTACGCGGCGTTCGACTTCGCCGCCACCGCGAGATAGAGCGCGCATTCGGCGAGCGCGAGCTCGCCTTCCGGCGAGCCCAGCCGCTCGTAGGTCTCGGCAGCGTCGAGCGCCTGCCGCAGCGCGCGCGGATCGGCGAGGCCGACGTCCTCCACCGCCATCCGGATCAGGCGCCGCGCCACGTAGCGCGGGTCGGCACCGCCGTCGAGCATCCGGCACAGCCAGTACAGCGCGGCGTCAGGATCGGAGCCGCGCACCGACTTGTGCAGCGCCGAGATCTGGTCGTAGAAGGCCTCGCCGCCCTTGTCGAAGCGACGCAGGCTGCGCGCGATCGCGCTCTCGACGAACGGCACGCCGACCTGCGTGACTTGTGCCGCGGACGCCGCGACCGCGAGTTGCTCGACGAGGTTCACGAGGCGTCGTCCGTCGCCGTCGGCGGAGGCGACGAGCGCGTCGCGCGCTTCCGGCGCGAGCGCGAGGCCGGGCGCCGCGAGGGCGAGCGAGCGCTCGAGGAGCGTGCCGAGTTCGTCCGCCGACAACGGCTCGAGCACGTATACGGCGGCCCGCGACAGCAACGCACCGTTCACCTCGAACGACGGATTCTCGGTGGTGGCGCCGACGAAGGTCACGGTACCGTTCTCGACGTACGGCAGGAAGGCGTCCTGCTGCGCCTTGTTGAAGCGGTGCACCTCGTCGACGAAGAGGATCGTCGCCCGCCCCGACTGCGCGCGGACCGCCTGCGCACGGGCCACGGCGTCACGGATGTCCTTGACGCCGGAGAGCACCGCCGACAGCGCGCTGAACTCGGCGTGGAAGGCATCGGCCATGAGCCGGGCGAGCGTGGTCTTGCCGACCCCCGGCGGACCCCACAGGATCATCGAATGGAGCTTCCCCGAAGCGAAGGCGACCGCGAGCGGCTGGCCGGGGGCGAGGAGATGCCGCTGGCCGACCACCTCGTCGATCGTGCGCGGACGCATTCGCTCGGCGAGCGGCGCGCGGGGCGGCACCGGTGACGTGCCCGGAGCGGCTGCGGATGCGCTGGCGAAAAGATCGTCCACGGACGGCGGCGAAGAAGAATGGGGCAGGACGGAGCCGCGGGTGCGCCTCTGTCCGCCGCGTTGCTGGCACCCATTATGCGGGGTAGAGTCGCGGCGTCCACCCCGAACACGCAATCGAGCGGCACATGCGCACCAATCCCGTGAAGGAGGCCCTCGCCCAAGGCGGCGTTGCCTTCGGCTCGATGATCTTCGAGTTCTTCTCGCCGGGGATCGCGCGCATCTGCCGCAATGCCGGCGCCCAATTCGTGCTCTACGACATGGAGCACAGCGGCCTGGGCTTCGAGTCGCTCAAGGTGCAGGTCGCGCTCGCGCAGGCGCAGGAACTCGTGCCGATGGTGCGCGTGCCCCGCGGCGAGTATCACTTCATCGCGCGGGCGCTCGACGTCGGCGCGCTCGGCGTGATGGTGCCGATGGTCGGTTCGGTGCGGGAGGCGGCGCGGATCGTCGCGTGCACGCGCTATCCCCCGCACGGGCACCGCGGCGCGGCCTTCGGCTTCGCGCATGACGGCTACGAGGGAGGCGCCGTCGATGCCAAGATGAGGGCGCTCCATGCGCGCACGCTCGTGATCGCGCAGATCGAGACCGCCGAAGGGCTCGCCGAAGTCGAGGCGATCGCTGCGGTCGATGGCGTGGACGCGCTCTGGCTCGGACACTTCGACCTCACCAACGCGATGGGCATCCCGGGCGACTTCGCGCATCCCGATTACCTCGCGGCGGTGCGCCGTATCGTCACCGCCTGCACGGCGCACGGCAAGGCCGCGGCGTTTCTCGCCACCGACGAGCGCTCGGTTCACGAGTACCGTGCGCTCGGCTTCCGCCTCATGGCGTATGGCATCGACCAGTCCCTGCTCCAGGAAGCGCTGAAGCGCGGCCTCGACCTCCTGAAGGCAACACGATGAAGCACAAGCAACGCGTCGGCATCACCCGTGACATCCTCGATTCGCGCGGCGAGCCCGCGTTCGGGCGCGCCGCACTCGCGATTCTCGACGCTGCGCCAGACCTCGAGTGGGAGTACCTTCCCGAGGTCGTGCGCGAGCTCAGCCCCGACCACGCAGCGCGTTACGACGCGATCTACGTCAACATGGCGCGCACGCCGGCAGCGGTCGTCGCCCGCGACGATTGCCGGCTGCGCGTCGTCGCGCGGCACGGTGTCGGCTACGACTCGGTCGACGTCGGCGCGATGACGAAGGCCGGCGTCATCGTCACCCATACGCCGATGCCGATGCCGCGCCCCGTCGCGACAATCGCGCTGACCTTCATCCTGGCACTCGCCGGAAAGCTCGTGCTGAAGGATCGGCTCACGCGGAGCCAGCGCTGGGACGAGCGCATGGATCACATGGGCATGGGACTCACCGGGCGCACGTTGGGCGTCGTCGGTGCGGGGCGCATCGGCAAGGAGCTCCTGCGCATGGCGCGCACGTTCGACCTGCGTCTTCTCGCCTGCGATCCCTACGTCGACGCGGTGGAGCTCGGCTATCTCGGCGCGCGCAAGGTCGACCTGCCCACGCTGCTGCGCGAATCCGACTTCATCGTTGCCATCCCGCTGCTCAACGACGAGACGCGCCACCTCGTTGGCGCGGCCGAGTTCGCGCAGATGAAGCGCTCCGCTTACTTCATCAACGTGTCGCGCGGCCCGGTGGTCGACGAGGCTGCGCTCATCGACGCGCTGCGCGAAGGCCGCATCGCCGGTGCCGGACTCGACGTCTTCGAGCAGGAACCGGTCGACCCGGCCAATCCGCTGCTGGCGATGGACAACGTCATCGTGACGCCGCACTCGCTGTGCTGGACCGATGAGTGCTTCCACAACATGGCGACGACCGGCTTGCAGAGCATCGTCGATGCACTGGCGGGTCGCGTGCCGCAGTTCGTCGTCGATCGCATGGTGCTCGCTCATCCGCGGGTGAAGGGGTGGCGCACCTCCTGATCCTGTTCGCGCTCACCCTCGACGAACTGCGTGCCCACGACCGCGGACGCACCGCTCCGCATTTCAGATCCCGCGCAAGGCGAACTACTTGTCGCCGATGACGTCGGCGCCCTTGGGCGGCACGAAGGTGAAGGCACCGGCGGGGAGCTTCGGATTGCGCTCGAAAGACGCGAAGCGCACGACGCTACGCTGGCCAAAGGCGTCGACGAGTTCGACCGCGGCGAGCCCCTTCGCATCGAAGCCGAGGCGGATCTCGGCGAAGCCGCTTTGCGGATCGATGGGGGTCGCGGCGAGCCAGTCGAGACCATCGGCCGGTGGGAGATCCTTCCACGTGAAAGCACGCTCGACGTCCTGGTTGCCGGAGAGGAGCGCGGCCGGGGTCGCGCCGAGCGCGTCGCCCAGGCGACGGACGATGACCTGGTTCAGATCCTCGTCGTAGATCCACACGCGCGTGCCGTCGCCGACGAGGAGTTGCTTGTAGGGCCTGGTCACCGTCCAGCGGAACTTGCCGGGACGCTCGAGCAGGAACTCGCCGGAGGCGGTGGCGCCCGGTCGGCCGTTGCGATCGACGACGGTCTGCGTGAACTGCGTGCGTGCGGTCTGCGTGTCCTTTACGAAGGCGCGCAGGCGGTCCAGTGTCGCGGCCTCGGCGGCACCGGACAACAAGCCCACGACGAGGCACAACGACACCAGGAACGCTTTTCGCGGTGTCTCTGTGCCTCTTTGTGAAAAGCCATTCATGCTAGTTCAGCGCTCCGAACTCGGTGCCGGGGATGTGCGCGAGGCAGTTGCCCACGGCGTCGAGGATGAGATAGGTGTGCAGGAGTCCACCCTTGTCGCGGCGACCGCCGACGTCCTTGTACTGGTGCACGTAGACCCGCCACGAATCGTATTCGTTCTCGACATCGTAGGTGCAGCCGGAAACGAATACCGTGGGTCCGCAAAAGTCCGCTGGCAGCATCGTCCTGGTGCGGGCGATCGCCTGCGCCTCGCTGATTCGCGGCGCGCTGGCGGCGATGCCCTGCGGGCAATACCTGGCACCGGTGAGGTAGAGATCGACCGGCCCGGCCGCCACCGGCAGTGCCAGCGTGGCCCCCGCGATCGCCGTCCAAGCGAGCAGCCGCGACGAGCCCGGCCGCCAGCGGCGAGCGTTCTTCAAGCGACCCCCGTCGAGGCGCGCCCGTGCGGCATCAGCCTTCGGCCTTGGGCGCCGGCACCAGCACGTCGCGATTGCCGTTGGTCTGCATCGGCGACACCAGGCCGGCGTGCTCCATCTGCTCGATGAGTCGTGCGGCGCGGTTGTAACCGATGCGCAGGTGCCGCTGGACGAGCGAGATCGACGGCCGCCGCGTCTTCAGCACCACGGCCACCGCCTGGTCGTACAGCGGATCGGATTCGGCGTCGGCGCCTTCGACCGCGACGCCCGCCTCACCGTCTCCCGCCAAACCACCTTCGAGCAAGCCCTCGACGTACTGCGGTTCGCCCTGCGCCTTCAGGTACTCGACGACGTGGTGCACTTCGTTGTCGGAGACGAAGGCGCCGTGGACGCGCTGCGGATAGCCGGTGCCCGGCGGCAGGAACAGCATGTCGCCCTGCCCCAGCAGCGCCTCGGCGCCCATCTGGTCGAGGATCGTGCGCGAGTCGACCTTGCTCGCCACCTGGAAGGCGATCCGCGACGGGATGTTGGCCTTGATGAGCCCGGTGATGACGTCGACCGAGGGTCGCTGTGTCGCGAGGATCAGGTGGATGCCGGCGGCGCGCGCCTTCTGCGCGATGCGCGCGATCAATTCCTCGATCTTCTTGCCGGTGACCATCATGAGGTCGGCGAGTTCGTCGACCACGACGACGATGAGCGGCAATTCCTCCAGCGGCTCCGGCGCGTCCGGGGTGAGGGTCAGCGGATTGGGCAGTGGCGCGCCCGCCTTCTTCGCGTCCGCGATCTTCGCATTGAAGCCCGCGAGATTACGTACCGCAAGCTGCGACATGAGCTTGTAGCGCCGCTCCATCTCGCCCACGCACCAGTTGAGCGCGTTGGGCGCCTGCTTCATGTCGGTGACGACGGGGGCGAGGAGGTGCGGAATGCCCTCGTACATCGAGAGCTCGAGCATCTTCGGGTCGATGAGGATGAGGCGCACCTGCCGCGGCTCGGCCTTGTAGAGGAGCGAGAGGATCATCGCGTTGACCGCGACCGACTTGCCCGAACCCGTGGTGCCGGCGACGAGCAGGTGCGGCATGCGCGCGAGATCGGCGACCACCGGCTTGCCGGCGATGTCCTTGCCGAGGGCGAGCGTCAACGCCCCCGACGTATCGTTGTACGTCGCCGACGACAGGATCTCGACGAGTTTCACCGTCTGCCGCCGGGTGTTGGGCAGTTCGAGCCCCATGCACGACTTGCCGGGAATCGTCTCCACGACGCGGATCGAGACCACCGACAGCGCGCGGGCGAGATCCTTGATGAGATTGACGATCTGCGCGCCTTTGACGCCGACGGCGGGCTCGATCTCGTAGCGGGTGATCACCGGCCCCGGGTACGCGGCGAGCACGCGCGCCGACACGCCGAAGTCGGCGAGCTTGCGCTCGATCAGCCGCGAGGTGAATTCGAGCGTCTCGTGGCTCACCGTCTCCTGCGCCGGCGGCGCCTCCTCGAGGAGCGCGAGCGGCGGCAGCTTCGAATCGGGCATGTCGGCAAAGAGGGGGCGTTGGCGCTCCTTGGCCACCCGTTCCGATTTGGGGGGCGGTGGTGGGGGCGGCACGACGACGACCGGCTCGCGCTCGTCCTCGTCCTCGCGCTTGATGAGGACCACGTGCTCGCGCTCGGCAGCGGCAGCCTCGCCGATGCGCCGGTCTTGCGCTTCTTCCAGACGCTTGCGCACACGCAGGACGAGCGCCTCCACCGCACCGCCGATCCGCTCCATGACGCGCAGCCACGAGATGCCGAAGAGGAGCGAAAGCCCGATCGCAAGCGAGGCGAGGAGCAGCAGCGTACCGCCGTTGTAACCGAAACCACGGCCGAGGACGCGAGCGAGCGAACCGCCGAACGCGCCGCCGGAACCCAGGGGCAGCGCGCCCAGTTGCCACGCGCGCAGCGCCTCGATCGCCGCCGACGCGACCAGTACCACGCCGAAACCCAGGACACGCCAGCCCGCCGGATGCCCGTCCGCTCCTTCGGGTTGCACCGCCCGCCGCCAGCCCTGCACGACCAGTACCGCGCCACCGATCGCCCACCACCAGGCCGACGCACCGAAGAGATAGAAGAGCAGGTCGGCGAGCCAGGCGCCGATCGCCCCGCCGCCATTGCGCACCGGCTCGCCGGTACCGGAGAACGACCAGCCGGGATCGTTGCGGGTGTAGGTAGCGAGGATGAGCGCGAGATACGCGACGCCGACGGCAACGATGAGCCACAGCGACTCGCGCAGGATCCGCGCGAAGTGCATAGACGCGGGACCTGGGGCGGTCGCGGGCAGGCGACGGTTCGCCGTTGTGTTAGCGTTAAAAAACATCAGTTTGCCGCGAACATCTCATGAGCAACATTATACTTGTCGCCGCCTGTTGGCAAGGCTTCCCGCGACGCCTCCGGCGGGTGCCTGCAGGCGGGAGCTTGCGGATCCGCGGCGCGGCGGGCGAGGCTATCGGCGGTCAGCGCGGCCGTGCGCATGGCCCGGCGCGGCAGGGAGCGTCGGCGTCAGGCGGCCGTGGCCGGGTCGCGCCGGAAGCGGTGCGCGGCGGCGTCAGGCATGGCAGCGGGGATCGGCTACACTCGGTGCAACGCATCCCTCGAGACGAATCGCGATGTCCACGAAATTCGCCCGCCTCATCATCCTGGGTTCCGGTCCCGCCGGCTACACCGCGGCAGTATACGCGGCGCGTGCCAATCTCGCGCCGCTGCTCATCACCGGTCTTGCCCAGGGCGGCCAGCTCATGACGACGACCGAGGTCGACAACTGGCCGGCGGATGCGGACGGCGTGCAGGGCCCCGATCTCATGGCGCGTTTCCAGAAGCACGCCGAGCGCTTCGCCACCGAACTGGTCTTCGACCACATCCACACGGCGCACCTGCGCGAGCGCCCGATCCGCCTCGTCGGCGACAGTGGCGAGTACACCTGCGATGCGCTCATCATCGCCACCGGCGCCTCGGCACGCTACCTCGGACTGCCGTCGGAGGAGCTCTACATGGGCCGCGGCGTATCCGCCTGCGCGACCTGCGACGGCTTCTTCTACAAGGGGCAGCACGTGGTGGTGATCGGCGGCGGCAACACGGCGGTCGAAGAGGCGCTCTACCTCGCCAATATCGCAAGCCACGTGACCATCGTCCACCGTCGCGATCGCTTCCGCGCCGAGGCGATCCTCGTCGACCGCCTCCTCGCCCGGACGAAGGACGGCGGCAACGTGACGGTCGTGTGGAACCACACGCTCGAAGAGGTCTTCGGCGACACCTCGGGCGTGACCGGCGTCAAGCTGAAGTCGACGCAGAGCCACGAGACGGTCGATCTGCCGGTGCACGGGGTATTCGTCGCCATCGGCCACTCGCCCAACACCGGGATCTTCGCCGGACAACTCACGATGGCGCAGGGCTATATCAAGGTGAAGAGCGGCACCGACGGCAATGCCACCGCCACCTCGATCCCGGGCGTCTTCGCCGCCGGCGACGTTGCCGATCACGTCTATCGCCAGGCGGTGACCTCGGCGGCCACCGGCTGCATGGCGGCACTCGACGCCGAGGCGTATCTCGAAGGCCTGGGGTGAGCGGGAAAGGTCGGCGCGCCGCCCCGCCGACGGCAACCACCGCCGGGGGCAGGCACGCAGTCGCGGCCAGCAAGCACGGCGCAGGTGACGTCGATCTCGCGCAGGCCTTTGCGGACGTGCAACGGCTCGCGCCCACCAACCGGGCACGGATCGAGCGCGAGCGCCCGGCCCCGGTGCCCAAACACACGCTGGCCGACGAACGCGACGTTCTCGTCGCCTCGAAATACGGCGACGACCCGGCGCCGCAGGCCTGGGACACGGGCCAGGAGTTCGAGCACGAGCAGACCTTCGTGCGCAGCGGCCTTGCCACCGACGTCGCCCGCAAGCTGCGCCGCGGCCATTGGGCGGTGCAGGCCGAACTCGACCTGCACGGCATGATCGTCGACGAGGCGCACGATGCGCTGTCCGATTTCGTCGTCGCCGCGCGGCAACGCCGCTACCGCTGCGTGCGCGTCATCCACGGCAAGGGACTCACCTCGCCCGGGAAGGAGCCGGTCCTCAAGGGCAAGGTACGGCGCTGGCTCGCGCACTGGGACGAGGTCCTCGCTTACACCGAGGCGGCCCAGAATGCCGGCGGCGGCGGCGCTCTCCTCGTCCTGCTCAAAGGCAGCTCCTGACGTGCACGCCATGGTGTTGAACAAGCTGCGGGCACCCCTCGTATGGACGGAGCTGCCCGATCCCGAGCCTGGCCCGGGCGAGGTGCGCGTGGCAATTGCCGCCTGCGGCGTGTGTCGCACCGACCTGCACGTGGTCGACGGCGATCTGCCGTCGCCGCGATTGCCCATCGTTCCCGGTCACGAGATCGTCGGGCACGTCAGCGCGCTCGGCGCGGGCGTGCGCGACCTCGCCGTCGGTCAGCGCGTTGGCGTGCCGTGGCTCGCGCACACCTGCGGCAGCTGCTCGTACTGCCGCGCCGGTCGCGAGAACCTCTGCGACCATCCCGAATTCACCGGCTACACGCGTAACGGCGGCTACGCGACCGCCGGCGTCGTCGATGCGCGCTTCGCCCTGCCCCTGCCCGAAGCCGGCGACGAAGCCGCGCTGGCACCGCTCCTGTGCGCCGGGCTCATCGGCTGGCGCTCGCTCGTCATGGCGGGCGAGGCGCAGCGCCTTGGTCTGTACGGCTTCGGCGCCGCGGCGCACATCGTCGCCCAGGTGGCGGCGTGGCAGGGTCGAGAGGTCTATGCGTTCACGCGACCAGGCGACACGGCGACCCAGGCATTCGCGCATTCGCTCGGTGCGACCTGGGCGGGCGGCTCGGACGAGCCGCCGCCGGAGCCACTCGATGCGGCGATCATCTATGCCACCCCCGGATCGCTGGTGCCAACCGCCCTGCGGGCGGTGCGCAAGGGGGGGCGGGTCGTCTGCGCCGGGATCCACATGAGCGACATCCCGAGCTTTCCGTATGCGCTGCTGTGGGAAGAGCGCGAACTCGTCTCGGTCGCCAACCTCACCCGCCAGGACGGTCTCGACTTCCTGCGCATCGCCACGCGAGCCGGAGTGCAGACGCGCGTCACGACGTATCCGCTGCGCGAAGCCAATGCCGCCCTCGACGACCTGCGGCACGGCCGCTTCGACGGTGCGGCCGTGCTGGTTCCCGGCGGTAGCGCGGCGTAACCTGCGGGTTCGGGCATCGCGAGGCGCGCGTCGCCGCGACGCGCGGCGGGTCACCGCGTAGTGCTCACGCTGTCTGGCGACGTGGTACCCGCGCTGTCTGGCGACGTGGTACCCGCGCTGTCTGGCGACGTGGTGCCCGGTGTCGGCAGCGGACCGGAGCCGGCGACCGGCGTGCGCGACACCCGCTCCACCTGCGGATCCACCCACGGGCCGGTCACCCGATACTCATAGCTGAAGATCTGGTCGATGGGGTTGTCGAGGAGCTTCTGTGCGAGGAGCGTGCCGGCACCTACCGCCGCGCCGACGATCGGATTGGCGAGGAACAGCACCGCGGCGCCGGCGGAAAACATGGTCGACAGCGCGGGCTTCACCCGCACGGTGAGCTTCTGCGTCTCCTGCGCGAGATCGATGTCGCCACGGATCGTGACCTGCGCCGCGGGGCCGGCGAGGCTCAGATTGTCGGTGGTCATGAGCCCGCTGCGGATCGTGAAGCTGCCGTCGATGCGATCGAAGGCGAAGCCTTCGCTGAACACGTCGCGGAAGTCGAGCGTGATCCGCCGCGGCAGCTCCTGCAGCGAAAGCACGCCCAGGAGCTTGCCGATCCCTGGATCGATCCGGGTGAACTGGCCTGGCCCCGTGGCGAGCGTCAGGCGACCGGTGAGCGTCGGATAGTCGAAGTCATTGGGTGCGCCGACCCAGGTGAGGTCGCCGCTGATGGTCGTCGGCGCGTTGCGCACGGCGACGGGGTAGCCGAAACGCGCCAGGAAGGCGCCGGCGTCGTCGGTGGCGAGCGTCAATGCGAGCTCGGTCTGCGGGCGCTCGCGAGCAACGCGCCACCAGCCCGTGGCATCGATGCGCCCGCTCGCATTGGTGAGCGCGAGCTGGTCGATGCGCCAGTCGGCGCCTGCGGGCTGCGCGCGCAGCTCGAGGCGCCCGGTGTCGTGGTCGCGCAGGATGAACGCATCGGCGACGATGTCGAGTTCCGGCCACGTGCGTCGCGGCTTGGCGGCGGGGACGACCTCGCTGTGCGCCGGGTGCAGCTCCGCGGGTCCGGGTGGCACCAGCCGCGACAGGCGAGCGACGATGCGACCATTGGGCGCCGCCGGCGTTTCGGGATACCAGGTCGCCGTCCCCTCGGCTTCGCGCCCCTTGGTGCGGACGCGCCATTGCGCCCCGACCCGAGTGGCGTCGATGGCCACGTCGTGCAGGCTGCGGCCGAATACATCGAGCCGACGGGCGCTGACGTCGAAGCCGTTGAGCGTCGGTTGCTCGGGTGCGCCATCCGATGGCCGCGGCGGTTCGCTTGCCGTCGTCGCCGTGCGGTCGATGACCGCGAGCCATTCGTCGAGGTCGAAATCGTCGATCGCGCCGCGCACCCACCACCCGGGACGCTCGGCGGCCGTGGTGCGCGCCGCACCCGGTCCGAGCACCAGGAGTGCGCGCTCGATGTCGGCACTCTGCGGGGTGAGTCGGCGCTGCGCCACCAGTCGCAGGTTCGAGCGGTAATCGACGACGAGCATATCCTCGACCCCCTTCCCGGTGCGATCGCGCCGATCGACGCGCAGGGCAGCTCGCTCTGCCGCAGTCTTGCCTGCAGGTGCCGGCAAGGCGATGGTCACGCCGACGAGATCGGAGGTCACGGTCCACGCGGTGACACCCTGGCGCGACGACGCCACCAGATGCCACGGCGCGCTGCCGGTCACGCGATCCATGAGCGGGTGCTGGAAGGCGCGACGCAGTGTCGCCACGTCGGCGGTGCCGTCGGCGGCCACGCGCAGCGCGCCGTCGTCGCTGCGCACGGCGATGCGGGCCTCGCCGCCAAAGAGTGCCGCGGTGAGATCGCGCGAGCGCATCGCGTCCTTCGTGAATTCGAGGTGCCCCGCCACGTCGGCGAGCGCGGGCACCCCCGGAATGGTCACTTCGTTGCCCAGGAGCTCGTAGTCGCCCGCCACCCTGGTTCCGTCGGCCGCGCCGAGCGGCAACGTGAAACTGAGGTCGAGCTGGCCGTTGCCGGTGGCGGTCACGCCGCTCGTCACCCCGTCGATCCAGCCGGCGATCGGGCTTGCCGCAATGAATCCCAGGAAGGCGCTGGTCGGACCGCGAGCCTTGCCGCTGACGGTCAAGGCGGGATGCTTCGCGCCGAGGTCGGGAATGGCCATCGTGACCGGACCGACCCGCACGCCATGGATGTCGCCGCCGCGCGCCTCGATCGCCATGCCGGCCCCCTCGAACTTCACGTTGGCGTCGATGCCCGTGAAGGGCGGCCAGCCATCGGCATAGTCGACCACCGCATCGGCGACCTTGAAGGTGACGAGGAACTGCCCTTGTTTCGCACTCGCGAACGGGAAATCGGCGAGGTTGCCGGCGAGCACCATGCGCACATCGCTTGCGCGACCCGCCTTGAGCGAGGACTTCAGCCAGTCGCGCACGTCGGCGTGGAGCGTGAGCGGCAGGTAACGGTAGAGGTTCTGCGCATCGGCGCGGGCGAGTTGCGCCCGCAACTCGATGAGGCCGGGGCCCTGCGGCTGCGACTGCCAGCTGCCGCTCACCGTCCCGGCGGTGTGCGGCGTCGCAAATTTCACGTCTTCGAGGACCACGCGGACGTCGTCGGCGCTACGCGCCCAG
Organism: Burkholderiales bacterium; assembly: GCA_039807685.1. Taxonomy (GTDB): domain Bacteria; phylum Pseudomonadota; class Gammaproteobacteria; order Burkholderiales; family Casimicrobiaceae; genus VBCG01. Next base: position 16,474 of record JBDHRR010000009.1, on the reverse strand, counting down.
CGCACCGTCCCCGACGCACTCGTGAACAGCAGTGCATCGGCGTATACCTGCGGCAGCCGTACACGTACGTCCCGACTGTCGAGTTTCAATTCGCCGCGCAGGTCGTCGAACGTGAAATGACCGGAGACCCCCTCGGCGCCGGGCAATGCATTGTTGGCAGCGATCCCGAGCTGCGCGAAGTCGCCGGCGCCGGAGAAGCTGCTGGGCTCGTCGGGCGCGCCGGTCCAGGCGAACTTGCCATTGGTGACGCTGCCGCGCAGGTCGAGAGCGACGAGGTCGTTGCGCACCTGCTCGGGCAGCGGCAGGTGGATGGCGAGTTCGGACAGCGGCTTGGCATCGATCCGATCGAAGGCGAGCGTCCCACCGGTGATGCGCCCCTCGGGGCTCTCCTCGGCGGCGATGGTCATCGTCACCGGGGCGAGCGCCTGGCCGGCAAGCGTGCGAAACGTGAGGTCGTGGAGCACGATCTCGCGACGACCCGGCGTGTGCTTCCAGGTGATCCGGCCGCGCAGGTAATCGAGGTCGAGCTGCGGCAGCTTGGGTGCGACGTGTCCGCGTACCCCGGTCAGCTCGAGATCGGCGACGACCGCGGTGGTGACTCCTCCGGCGACGTCGGTCCATACCCGCAGCGCGCCTTCGCCAGCGTCGACCGGGCGCAACACCGGCACCCAGTCGCGCCAGCGCGCCACGTCGGCGTAGTCGAGACGCAGGTAGAAGCGCCCGCGCGCAGTCCGCCAGTCGCCAAGCGACCCGGCGAGGAGTTCGCCGCGCAGGTCGAGCGGCGACGCGAGCTCGGCCGGCGGCGAGCCGACGAGCCCGAAGCGGACCCCGGTGCGCGTCTGCTCGAGCTTGAACCGGACGCGCTCGAGTGACAGCGGCGGTGCGCCGCGCAGCTCGTCCTGCCAGACGACGCGGGCATCGCGCACGACGATCTCACGCTGACGCGCGAGCCACTCGACGAACGTCAGGTTGGTGGTCGGCGCATCGACGTCGAACTCGATGCCACCGATATGGAAGCGACCCTGGGTGTCGCGACGCACGGCGAGCGCCGGGCGCTCGATGACGAGCGAGCGCAGGCGCACGTCGCGCACCACGATCGAAGTCCAGGCGACGACGAACTGTACGTTCGGTAGCGTGAGTAGCGCGCCTGCGCCGGGGGCGGCCGCATCGCGGATCGCGAGATCGGTGAGGACGACGCGCGGATTCCAGCCGTCCCAACTGCCCTCCAGGCCGCCGATGGTCACCGGTTGCCCGAGCTCGTGCGACAAGCGGGCGGCGATCGTATCCCGGTATCGATCGAGATTTGGAAAGACGACGTAGCGCACCGCCACCAGCAGCGCGAGGAATAGGACCAGCCCCGCCACCACGAGGGTGAAGGCGAGCCGTAACAGGCGAAGGGCGATGCGGGGTGCCACGGACGGGTGAAGCGGGTGGCGGTCGACGATGACGCCGGCGATCCCGGGCATAATGCGCGGACGCCGCCGCCGGCCCCCCGGCGCCGCGCGCTCGCGGTGATCGCCGATTGTAGCCGAACGCTCACCACCCGCTCGTCTGCCCGCACATGGATCTCGCCCGCGCCGTCGCCTACAGCCGCTATGCGCAGCGTTGCCTCGTCGCGCGTCCGGCGCTGCGCGACACGCTGGAGATCGCGCTCGCGACGCCGTTCGACGTGCCGGCCGCGGCCACCGCGCTGCCCTCCGAGGCCGCGGCCCTCGCCCCGGCGCTGCGCGAGTTGCGCCGGCGCGCGATCCTGCACACCATGCTGCGCGATCTCACCGGACGCGCCGATCTGGCGGAAGTCGGCGCGACGATGACCGCGCTGGCCGACACCGCGATCGCGCAAGCGCTCGCCGCGCACGATCGCGAGCTTGCTGCCGTGCACGGCGCACCGCGCGGTGGCGACAGCGGCGAGCGGCAGGCGCTGATCGTCGTCGGCATGGGCAAGCTCGGCGGCGGCGAGCTCAACGTCTCCTCCGACATCGACCTCGTCTTCGTCTATCCCGAGGAAGGCGAGACCGACGGCGCCCGCGGCATCGCCAACCGCGAATACTTCGATCGCCTCGGCAAGCGACTGATCGCCACCCTCGCCGAGGTGACCGCCGACGGCTTCGTCTTTCGCGTCGACATGCGCTTGCGCCCGTATGGCACCAGCGGCCCGCTCACCACGTCGTTTGCCGGGCTCGAGACGTATCTCGTCACGCAAGGCCGGATGTGGGAACGCTATGCCTGGCTCAAGGCGCGCGCCATCACCGGCATGGGTCACGACGAGCTCGATGCGCTGGTGGTGCCGTTCGTCTTCCGCAAGTATCTCGACTACGACGCCTACGAGGGACTGCGCGAGGTCCACCGGCAGATCCGCGAGCAAGGTGCGCGCCGCGATGCGCAGGCCAACGTGAAGCTGGGCGACGGCGGGATCCGTGAGATCGAGTTCATCGTGCAGGCGCAGCAGATCGTGCGCGGCGGGCGCGAGCCCGACCTGCGCGCGCGCGGGACGCTCCCGGCGCTCGCCATCCTCGCCGAGCGCGACCTCCTGCCGCCGTCGTCCGCAGACGCGCTGCGCGAAGCGTACGTGTTCCTGCGCAACGTCGAGCATCGCCTGCAGTACCGCGACGATGCGCAGACGCACCACCTGCCGGACGACCCGGGCGAGCTTGCGTGGCTCGCCGAGACCATGGGCAGCGACCTCGGCGGCTTCACCGAAGCCCTCGCCGCGCAGCGCCGCGCGGTATCCGTGACCTTCGGCGAGACCTTCGCCGATACCGACGAGCCGGCGGCGACCACCGCCAGCGCCGTGGTCGACGGCTATCCGTCGCTGTGGCTCGACCCATGCCTGGACGACGATGTCAGCACCGCGCTCGTGAACGCCGGCTTCACCGATCCGCAAGCGCTGGTCGCGCTGCTCACCCGGGTACGGGCGTCCGCGCGCTACCAGCAACTGCCGGCGGCGTCGCGCGAACGATTCGACGTCCTCGTCCCGCGCTTTCTCGCCGCCGCTGCCGAGCAACCGGGACTATCGGGGGCGCAGGCGGTATTCGAGCGCCTCCTCGCGCTCCTCGAATCGGTGGCCCGCCGCTCCGCGTATCTCGCGCTCCTCATCGAGCATCCGCCGCTGCTGCCGCGAATCGCCACCCTGATGAGCGCCTCGGCGTGGGCGGCGGAGTACCTGACGCGCTATCCGCTGCTCCTCGACGAGTTGCTCGATGCGGGCGCGCTCCTCGCCGAGCCGTCGTGGGACGAATGGCGCGCCGAACTCGCGCAACGCCTCGGCGAATTTCCCGGTGACACCGAGCAGGGGATGGACGTGCTGCGCCATTTCCAGCACGCGCAGACCTTCCGCCTCCTCGCGCAGGACCTGGCGGGACACCTCACGGTCGAGCGCCTTGCCGACCACCTCTCGGCCCTCGCGGACATCGTGCTCGATGGCGCGCTCGCGGCGTGCTGGCGCTGCCTCAAGGGCGCCGAGGCGACCGCGCCACGCTTCGCGATCGTCGGTTACGGCAAGCTCGGCGGCAAGGAACTGGGCTACGCCTCCGACCTCGACATCGTCTTCATCTTCGACATCGCCGACGACGACCCCGACGCCGACGCGCACGAGGCCGCCTACACGCGCCTCGCCCAGCGTCTCAATACCTGGCTCACCAGCACCACCCCGGCCGGGCCGCTCTACGACACCGACCTGCGGCTGCGTCCGGACGGCGCCAAGGGCCTGCTCGCCTCCAGCCTGCGCGGCTTCGTTCGCTACCAGCGCGAGCAGGCATGGGTATGGGAGCATCAGGCGCTGACCCGCGCGCGCTTCGTCGCTGGCGATACCGCCGTCGGTGCCGCCTTCGAGGCGGCCCGGCAACAGATCCTCACGCAACCACGCGATCGTACGCATCTCCTGGGCGACATCGTGGCGATGCGCCGGCGCATGGCCGCGGGGCACGCCAACCCGACGCCGCTCTTCGACCTCAAGCACGATGCCGGCGGCATGGTCGACATCGAGTTCACCGTGCAGTGCCTCGTGCTCGGGCACGCGCACGAGCACCCGTCGCTCACCCTGAACAAGGGCAACATCGCGCTGCTGCACATGGCAGGCGAACTCGGTCTCGCGCCGCCGGCGCTGGCGCGCGACGTGGCCGATGCCTATCGCGACTATCGGCGGTTGCAGCACCAGGTCCGCCTCACCGGCGCCGCGCAGGCGCGCGTCGACCCGTTGCCGCAGCGGCCGCGGCGCGAGGCGGTGGCGGCACTGTGGGCGCACGTGTTCGGCGGCGCGTGGCAGGAGCCGGGAGCGCGCTGACCGCGCCTCGCCGCCACGAACGCCGGGGCGCATCCACAAGAGCAAATCCGGCGGGCTGCTAGAATCGATGGTTTCGACGAGCAACCCAAACGAGGAGTGACCCGCCATGTCGATGGCCGACCGCGACGGATGGATCTGGTACGACGGCAAGCTCGTGCCCTGGCGCGACGCCAACACCCACGTGCTCACCCATACCCTGCACTACGGGATGGGCGTGTTCGAGGGCGTGCGCTGCTACGCGACGGCGAGCGGTCCGGCGATCTTTCGCCTGCGCGACCACACCAACCGCCTCTTCAATTCGGCGGCGATCTACCAGATGAAGATCCCGTTCACACGGGACGAGATCGACGCCGCGCAGATCGCCTGCGTGCGCGAGAACAAGCTCGACTCCTGCTACATCCGGCCGATCGTCTTCTACGGCTCGAATGCGATGGGGGTCGCCGCCAAATCGAATCCGGTGCGGGTGGCGATCGCCACCTGGCCGTGGGGCGCGTACCTCGGCCAGGATGCCATCGAGAAGGGGATCCGCGTGAAGACATCGTCGTTCACGCACCACCACCCCAACATCACGATGTGCAAGGCGAAGGCGGTCGGCAACTATACGGTATCGATCCTCGCCAACCAGGAAGCGCTGCACGACGGTTACGAGGAGGCGATGCTGCTCGATCCCACGGGGTTCGTGTGCCAGGGATCGGGCGAGAACGTCTTCATCGTGCGGGACGGCGTGCTCGCCACCCCCGATCTGGGCAGTGGTGCGCTCGACGGCATCACCCGCCGGAGCATCATGACGATCGCCCGCGAGTTGGGCTACGCGGTCGAGGAGCGGCGCATCTCGCGCGACGAGGTGTACATCGCCGACGAGGCCTTCTTCACCGGCACCGCCGCCGAGGTGACGCCGATTCGCGAACTCGACAACCGGCCGATCGGCAGCGGTGTGCGGGGTCCGATCACGCAGAAGCTGCAGGCGGCGTTCTTTGCCGCGGTGAACGGCCGCGACGCGGCGAAACGGCATTGGCTCACGGAGGTTGCCCGATGAGCGGACCAGGCATCGTTGCAGCAGCAACCGACGGCCTCGCGCCGGTGGTCGTCACGGCCAAGGATCTGCCGGTGTTCTGTCCCAACAAGTCGATGCCGCGCTGGTCGTCGCACCCGCGGGTCTTTCTCGAGATCGCACCGACCGGCGAAGTGATGTGCCCGTACTGCGGGACCCGCTACGTCCTCGAGGGCGGGCCGTTGCCGGGCCGGCACTGATTCGCTCGTCGATCCCGTGGCCGGCGAACGCATCCTGATCGTCGCGCCGAGCTGGATCGGTGACGCGATCCTGTCCGAGCCTTTGGTCTCGCTGCTGCGCGAGCCGTTCGAGGATCCGACGGTCGACGTGCTGGCGCCGCCGTGGTGTGCGCCGGTGTATGCGCGCATGCGCGGCATTCGCCGCGTCGTCGAGAGTCCATTTGCGCACGGCAAAGTCGCGCTGGCGGCACGCCGGCGCCTCGCGCGCGAACTCGCCGGCGAACGTTACACGCATGCGTTCGTACTGCCCAACTCGTGGAAATCCGCGCTGGTACCGTTCCTCGCGCGAATTCCCAAGCGCGTTGGCTATCGCGGCGAAGGCCGCTGGGGTCTCCTGACCGACGCCCGCCGCCTCGATACGCGGGCGATTCCGCGCCTCGTCGATCGCTTCGCTGCGCTCGCGGTCGCCCCGGGAACGCTGGTGCCGACGCCGCCTGCACCCGTGCTGGTCGCCGATGTCGCGAATCGCGCTGCCGCGGCGCGCAGCCTGCGCCTGCGTACCGATCGGCCCACGGTGATCCTGTGTCCCGGCGCCGAATTCGGGCCCGCCAAGCGCTGGCCGCCGAACTACTTCGCCGAACTCGCCGCGATGTTCCTGCGCGACGGCCTGCAGGTGTGGATCGTGGGCTCGCCTAACGACCGCGTCGCCGCCGATGCGGTCCGCCAATCGCTGGGCGAGAACGTCGACAGGGTGCGTGATCTCACCGGCAGCACCGACCTCGGCACGGCGATCGACCTCCTGTCGCTGGCGAGCCTGGTGGTGGCCAATGATTCGGGCCTCATGCACGCGGCCGCCGCCGTCGGCGTGCCGGTGGTGGCGCTCTTCGGCTCGTCATCGCCGGTCTACACGCCGCCGCTGTCGCCGGTCGCGCGGGTGGCGAAGATCGACATCGCCTGCAGCCCCTGCTTCCAGCGCGAGTGCCCCCTGGGCCACTTCCGTTGCATGCGCGACCTCAAGCCGCCGTTGGTCTACAATCTCGCTCGCGGCATCCTGTCCGTCGTTCCTCTCCCCCTCCCGCATTCGCAGCGCGAATAGTCCAACGCATGGCCAAGGCGCGCACGCCCGCGATCTTCACCTCGCCGCAAGACGTCGCCACGGCGTTCTACCAGGCGATCGAGGCGCGGGACATCGACGCCATGATGGCGACCTGGGCCGACGACGAGGAGATCGTCTGCGTGCATCCCGGTGGCGCGCGGGTGGTCGGTTACGACGCCGTGCGCAGCGCCTGGGAGCAGATCTTCGCGAGTGACACGCGCCTGCGGTTCCGTCTCGAGCAGGTGGTCGCGATGGATACCGTGGGGCTCGCCATGCAGTCGGCGATCGAGCACGTGTCCGCCGCCGACGGCAGCGCGCAGGGTGCGGCCGCGGCCACCAACGTCTTCCTGCGCACGCCTTCCGGATGGCGCCTCGTGTGTCATCACGCCTCGCCGGTCGCCGCGGTGGTGATGGCCGCGCCGACCGGGCCGCTGCACTAGAAGTCTGGCACGCGGCCGGGATCGAGGCCCTGATCGCGCGTCGGCTGCAGCACTCGTCGCCGACAAGGCAAGGCGACGCCCGGCCCATCCATGCCTGCACGTTGCACCTTGCCTCGCTGCGTTCAGGCCGGAAGCTCGACGTCCCTACCCGATCGGTACGACTGGTCGGCGGCAAGGCAGATCTCGATCGCCAGTCGCGCGTCTCGTGGCGAAAAGATCGACCGGCCTTTCCGGAATCCGGCAAGCGCAAGGCGCAGATTTTCCTCGAGCTCGAACACCTCGCCCGAGCGTGGGATATCGATCGTTTCCGGTTCGCGCTCCGAGCGCTGGACCTTGAGCACGAATTCCGGATGGAGCGTGCGATCCATGGCGCCTGCCCACCACGTCCGCACTGCGCCGGTCGTCCCGGCGACCTCCAACTGAGCGTGGTGCTCGAAACCCGAGAGGCACTGGCTCAACACCGCGAGCGCTCCGTCGGCCCATTCGAGCGTCGCCACGAAATTGGCGACAAGGCCATTGCTACCGCCATTGCCGCGGGCGCGGACCCGCACCGGCCTGCCGTTCTCGGTCGCGTACCACGTCACCAGATCGAAGAAATGGACGAGTTCTTCCAGTACCCACGAGCCGACCTTGTCCCGATCGTAGCGCCAGCCGCCGGACCCCTGTCGGAACCGATTGCGGAAGAGCGATAGGTGCTGATAGCGGACGGCGCCGATGTCACCGGCGGTGACGATGTCACGCACGGTCTTCCACTGGTGCGATACCCGCAACTCGTGGTTCACCGCAACCAGCCGCCCCGTGCGGTCCGCGGCTTCGATCACATCGTCACACTGTCCGAGCGACAAGCCGACCGGCTTCTCCAGGAACACGTTTGCGCCGGCCTCCAGCGCGCGGCAGGCGAAGTCGCTGTGCGCATGATTCGGTGCGACGACGCTCACCACGTCGTAGCCGCCGGCGGCGAGCATCGCGTCGTAGTCGTCGAAGCGCGGAACCTGCGGCAGGTGCCGCGCGGCGGCCTGCGCCGAACGCTCGCCATGACAGTAGACCGCGACGATCGTGGCGTCACCGATGGCCGCGATCGCACGCGCATGCATCTCACCCCAGGCGCCGAAGCCGGTGAGCGCGATGCGGGTGGTATTGCCCATCACCGTCGAGCCTCCGGCATCGGGGTCTCGACCGCGAGTTCGCGACTCTTCCATTCGGGCCACGCGGCAACGCTCGTCATCTTCTCGATCCTCTCTCGCGATAATGGGAGGCTTCCCATGGACGCGGCGCCACCGCGACGGGAATGCCGGCACGTACGAGGCCGCGCGGTCGCAGCAGGAAGCTGCCTTCGCGCGTCACGCCGGACACGTCGACGAAGGGAAAGCGCGCATCGACGATATCGACAAGGCTCACGTCGGCGACCGCACCCGGCGCGAGATGCCCGAGGTCGTGCCGGCCGAGCGCGCGCGCCGGCGCATCCGTCACCTTGGCGACGGTATCCGTGAGCGCAAGGCCGCATGCCAGCAGCTTGCTCATCGTGTGCAGCAGGTCGAAGGCAGGCCCATCGACGCTCAGCATGTGCACGTCGCTCGAGATGATGTCGGGAGCGAAACCCGCCGCGAGTGCAGCTTCCGCGCTCGCGAAACCGAAGGCGCCCATGCCGTGCCCGATGTCGAAGAGAACGCCGCGCCCGCGCGCTTCCCGCAGCGCCGGCAGTACCGCGCCTGCTGGATCGACGGGGGCGTTCGGGGCCGGGCGGAAGCAGTGCGTCAGCACGTCGCCCGGCCGCAGCCGGGCGAGGATTTCCGCGTACGACGGTGGCGGCCTGCCGATATGGGTCATCAGCGGGAGCCCGAGGCGCATGGCGGCGGCCAGCGCGCGGTCGAGCGCCAGCAAGCCGATCTCTCCCGACGTGCCGCCGCCCAAGCGCACCTTGACGCCGACGACGAGGTCGCGGTTGCCCTGCGCCACCGCCACGCAGCGATCGACGGAGAGGAGAGCCTCGTCGCGTGCCTCACCGAGCATGAAGTCGCGGTCGAAGGCAAAGATGCCCGGGTAGGCGATGTTGAGGTAGGCGAGCACCCGGCACTGCGCACGATCGGCGACGAACTTCCGGAAGCCAGCAAAATTCCCCGCGCCGGCGCTGCCCGCGTCGACCATGGTGGCGACCGCCGCGCGCCGCGCGATGGGATCCGCTTCGACGCCGTAGGTCGTCACCGCGTGATAGACGTGCGTGTGCAGATCGATCATGCCCGGCATCACGATCATCCCCGACACGTCCTGCACGCTCGCCGCGCGCGTCGGGTCGAGCGCCTCCGCCACCGCGGCGATGACGCCGCCCGTGATCGCGACGTCGCGCCTGGCATCGATCCGGTTGCGCGGATCGACGACGTGACCTCCCTTCAGGAGGAGGTCGTATCGTGGCTGCGAGGTGATCATGCGCTGCACTCCTCGAGTCCCGAGCGGATCGGCTGGCGAGCGCCGGCGCGCTAGCCCGCGAATCTCGGTTCCGGCAAGCCCTTGACGCCCAGTCCGTGGATCGCGAAGACCGCACCCGGGTGAGGCGTCGTGGTGCGCTCGTCGTCCGTCACCATGGAAGCGGCACTGGTCACATAGAGGACGTCGAGCCCGTCGCCGCCGAAGCTGCACATGGTCGGGTGGCGCACCGGCATGTCGATGACGCGGTCGAAGCGACCGTTCGGATCGACGCGGGCGATGCGTCCCCCATGCACCAGCGCGCACCAGTAGAAGCCTTCGCTATCGACGGTCGCGCCGTCGCAGCGCCCCGCGATGTCGCGCGTCTCGAAGAATATCCGCCGGTTGGAAATCGCGCCGTCGTCGACGTCGAAATCGTAGGCGAAGACGGTCTCGGCACGCGAATCGGCAAAATACATCGTGCGGTCGTCGGGCGACCACGCGATGCCGTTGGAGACGATGAAGCCGTCATCCATCCGGTGGACCGACAGATCCGCGTCGAGCCGGTACAGCGCACCCGTCGGGTGGCGGAGGTCGCCGTCGCGCGAGCCGCACCAGAAGCGCCCGCGGCGGTCGCACTTGCCGTCGTTGAGGACGTTCGCCGGCCGCTCGGGTTCGGGATCGACGAGCGGGGTGACCCGTCCGTCCGCGAGGTCGACGGCGGCGAACCCGTCCTGCAGCGCGGCGATGAGTCCGCCCTGCGCGCGGATCGCCAACGAGCCGACGATCCGTGGCATGGTCCAGGTCGCGCGCGCGCCGTTGCCGGCGTTCCAGCGATGGATCGCCGGCGCCAGCGCATCGACGAAATAGAGCGCGCGCTCGGCGCCGTGCCAGCAGGGGCTCTCACCGAGGAGGAACGGTCCCGGCACGACGATCTCGATGTGCGGCTTCACCATGGCAACGGCTGGTCGTGGTAGGTCTGGAAGATGCCGGTGTGATGCCGGCCGGCACGCTGTATCACGCCGCGCATGCCGGCCACGCTCTCCGCAACCGGCACGCGCCCTCCCGGCTCGGTCGCTGCCCAGCCCGGGTGCAGCGCGATGACGCTGATGCGGCGGGGCGCGAGGTCGACCGCGAGGCCCTTCACGATCATGTTGAGCCCCGCCTTGCTCGAGCGATACGCGTACGAACCGCCGGAATTGTTGAGCGCGATCGAGCCCATGCGGCTCGACACGAAGGCCATGATCTTCGTCTCGCTCGCGGCGACGTTGTCGACCAGCGTCTCGGCGAGCTTCATCGGTCCGAGGAGATTCGTTTCGAGGATGCGTCGCCAATGATCGTAGTCGGTCTCCCCGAACGGCGGGTGCGGTCGGCCGATGCCGGCGTTGCTGATGAGGATGTCGACCGGCACGCCGGCGAGGTGGCGCGCGATCGCCGCGATATCGCCATGATCGGTGACGTCGAGTTTCAGGACCTCGACATTGCCGGCGATGGCGCGCGTATCGTGCGCGGTCGTGGGGTCGAGGCAGGTGGCGACGACACGATGCCCCTCGCCCGCGTATTGCCGGGTGAATTCGACGCCGAGTCCCGTATCGCAGCCGGTGATGACGATGATTGCCATGGACAGTCCTATCGGGATGGCTTCTGGATCCGGGTGGACGTGCGCATCCCCGCATCGAAGGGTCGGTCGGCGACGCGAATGATGTGCTCGCTGATGAAGCGCGCGCCCTGCGCCGCGCCGTCTTGCGCGTTCTTGAGGCAGCATTCCCATTCCAGCGTCGCCCAGCCGTCGTAGCCATGCTGGGTGAGGCGCGAGAAGATGCCCTTGAAGTCGATGTCGCCATCGCCGGGACTGCGAAAGCGGCCGGGCCGCTCCAGCCAGTCGCCGTAGCCGCCGTAGACGCCACGATCGGCACTCGGCGTGAACTCCGCATCCTTGACGTGAAAGGCGCCGATGCGGTCGTGCCAGCGATCGATGAAACCGAGATAGTCCATGTGCTGCAGCCGCAAATGGCTCGGATCGTAGAGGATTCTGGCGCGGGGGTGGCCATCGACCGCGTCGAGAAACCGCGCGAACGTCGCACCATCGTGCACGTCCTGCCCCGGATGCAGCTCGAAACACAGGTCCACGCCGGCCTCGTCGGCCGCCTCGAGCAACGGTCGCCAGCGCCGAGCCAGCGTTTCGAACGCCTGTGCGACGAGGCCCGGTGGTGACGGCGGAAACGGATAGAAATACGGCCAGGCGAGGCCGCCCGAGAAGGTCGCGACCTTGTGGGCACCAAGCTGCGCCGCGAGGATGATCGCGCGCCGCAGGTCCGCTTCGGCTCGCGCCTGGCGTGCCGCCGGGTCGCCCCGCACCGCCGCCGGGGCGAGAATGTCCACCACGTCGTCGTACGCCGGATGGACCGCGAGGAGTTGCCCGGCGCGATGCGCGGCCACCTCGCTCGTCGCGAGGCCCGCCGCGTCGAGCGTCGCCGCGATCGCATGCACGTAATCGCGATCGGCGGCTCGCTTCGCATCGACGATGCGTGGATCGTGGATCGGCAGTTGCAGCGCCTTGAACCCCAGCCCGGCGGCAAAGTCCGCAAGCGCCGGCAGCGTCTCGAACAGCGGCGGTGGGCCGATGAATTGCGCGACGAACAGCGCCGGACCCTTGATCGTTCTCGGTCGAGACATGTCAGCGCGCCGCAAGCTGCGACGCCTCCGCCTTCGAATAGCCGCGCCCCGCCGTGCTGCGCAGCAACCCGACCGTCTGGTGGTGGGCGCGTTGCAGGCGAACGGGCGGAAGCCCCGCGAGCAGCAGCGCGAGATCGTCGAGCACGCGCTCACCGATGTCGTGAAACGCCGCCGGGATGCCGCCGGCACGGTGCGCCGACAGCAGCATCGGCGAACTGCGCACCGGATCCTTGGCCGGTATGGGCTCCTGCGGAAACACGTCGGTCGCGATCCGCAGGCGCCCGGCTTCGGCCACCAGCGCCGGAAAATCGACGATGGCGGCGCGGCTCGCCAGCACCACGATGGCGCCATCGCGCAGGCGTCGCAGCGCGCCTGCATCGATGAAGCCGGCATTGTCGCGGGTGGCACCCGCCAGCAGGAAGACTGCATCGCTGCGGGCGAGGAGATCGTCGAGGCCGACGGCCTCGCCGCCTTCGTCGGCAATCGCGGCCGCCGGCAGCCACGGATCGTGGACGAGGAGCTTCGCGTGAAAGCCTTCCAGCAGGCGTCGCAGCGCACGGCCGAGCTGGCCGAATCCGACGATGCCGATGGTCGAGCGCGACAGCAGCACCGATCCGGCGCAGCCCGCGCGCCCATAGCGTTCGCTGCCGTCGCGCACCGCCCGGTCGCCCGGCGTGATGCCGCGCGCGAGGTCGAGCGCGAGGCCCAGTGCCATCTCCGCGACCGGCACGGCGAATACGGGCGCCACCGACAGCAACTCGATGCCGCGCGCGAAGCACGCCGCGGCATCGACATTCGGCAGGAAATTGCCTTCGACGTTGATCACCGCCTTCAAACGCAACGCCCGATCGATCCGCTCGCTCGGCAGGTCCGTCTGGCCCAGGATCGCATCGACGCGCGGCAGCACGGCGTCGACGAGCGCGTCGGGCAGGCGGCCATCGACGTCGGCCGTCACCACCTCCGCCATCGCCTGCAGGCGAGCGAACTGGTGCGGATCGAAGATCATCGCGGTGTGCCGCGGATGCGGATCGAGCAATAGCACGGGACGTTCGGAGTTCATCGCAACGCGCCTCTCAGGCGCCCGGAAGCACCAGCGGATTCTTCAGCGTCACGTTCTGGCCGCGAAAATACAGACGGATCGGGATCCGCGGCGAAGCGCCGAGACCAGGCTTCTGCGCCATGAGTTGCACGTGGTGCGAAGGGTTTCCGGTGATGGTGAAAACGCCGTCGGGCCCGCTCCTGACGTGCTTGTCCTCGTTGAAGGTGGTGAAGTTGAAGATCCACAGCGACACCTCGGCACCCTCGACTGGATTGCCCCGGGCATCGACGACGCGGCCGACGATCCGTCCGTCGGCATTCATCGCCGCATAGGCATCCCAGGCGAGCGCGATCGCGAGCAGGATGAGCGGCGTCAGCACGAAGCGGTTGAGCAGCCACCGCTTCCAGCGGGGCCGCTCGAGGTCGTCGTCGTCGGCAGTCACCGATCAGCCCTTGGTCGCCCCGGAAGTCAGCCCCTGGATGAATTCCTTCTGCGCCAGCAGGAAGAGCAGGATGCCGGGGGCGAGAACCATGATGCAGAAGGCGTAGAGGGCGCCCGTCGTGTCCTCCTGGTAGGACAGGAAGCGGGACAGTCCGAGCGGCAGCGTCTGCATCTCGGGCGTGCGCGTCATGATGAGCGGCCACAGGAAATTGTTCCACGACCAGATGAAGGACAGGATCACGTTGGTCGCCATCGCCGACTTCGCGAGCGGCATCATGATCGTCCAGATGATGCGCCATTCCGAGAGTCCGTCGACCTTGGCGGCATCGATCAGCGACGCCGGGATCGCGTCGAAGCTCGCCTTGAACACGAAGATGCAGATGATCGTCGAGAACTGCGGCAGGGCGAGGCCGAGATACGAATCGAGCAGCCCGAGCTTGCCGGTGATGAGATACGCGGGAATGATCGTCGCCTGGAACGGGACCATCATGCAGGACAGGAACAGGAGGAGGATGAACGTCTTGCCGCGGAAGCGGCGCGTCAGTGCGTAGCCCGCCATCGCGTTGAACACGATGTTCGCCACGATGGTCATCACGGAGACGACGACCGAATTCAGGAAATAGCGGGCGAACGGGATCGCGTACCAGACATCGACGTAATAGAACAGGTGCGGATCGCGCGGAATGATGCTCGGCGGGTAGTTGAAGATGTTCTCGCCGGATATCGACGTCTTGAACACCCAGTAGAACGGCACCAGCATCGCGAAGCTGGTGACGATCAGCGCGAAGTGGATCGGCCAGCGCGGATACCGGCGCATCAGTCTGCCTCCACCGCCCCGGCATTGCCGCCGGAGAGCCGGTTCGCCGCCCAGGCGATCACGAGCAGCAGGACGAAGAACACGACGGTGACCGCGGCCGCATAGTCGAACCGCGTCTGCACGAAGCCGAGCTTGTAGATGTAGGTGACGAGGATCTCGGTGGCACGTCCGGGTCCGCCGCCGGTCATGACGTACACGAGGTCGAAGCTCGTCACCGAATTGAGCATGCCGATGACGAAGCACAGGAAGATCGAGGGACGCAGCAGCGGCAGCGTGATGCGCAGGAAGCGGCGGAAGGCATTGGCGCCGTCGATCTCCGCCGCCTCGTAGAGATTGCCCGGTATGTTCTGCAGACCGGTCAGCAGGATGATCATGTAGAACCCGAGCATCTGCCAGATGTTGGCGACGATGACCGAAGGCAGCGCCCAGGTGAAGGAATTGAGGAACGGGATCGGCGCGTCGACGAGATGGAGTGATCGCGCCACGTAGTTGAAGAGGCCGACGCGCTCGTCGAACATCCAGCGCCAGATGATCGCGACGGCGACCGTCATCAGCGGATAGGAAAGGAAGATCAGCGTGCGATAGACGTTGCGACCGCGGATGTCGCTGTCGACCAGCAGCGCGAGCGCCAGCGCGATGGCGATGGCGACCGGCGCGGAGGCCACGAGATAGAGCGTGTTCCACAGCGCCTGCCAGAACACCTCGTCGGACAGGATCTCGTCGTAGTTGTCGAGCCCGATGAAGACGGCTGGCTTGAGGGGCGACCATGCCTCGAACGAGAGCACGACGTTCCAGACGAGCGGCAGGATCCGGTAGAGCAGGAAGACCAGCAGCGACGGCGCGAGAAAGCACCAGATCAGCACGGCCTGGCGAGTGCTCCTGCGGGCGACGAAGGGAGCGCGGCGACCCGCGGCGGCTGCGACGTCAGGCGTCGCCATCGATCAGTCCCCGGTGCGTCGCAACGGATGGCGACTGCGGGTCGCCGGGCACGCCGCTCTTCCCCCACGCGAGGCAGGGAGGACGCGGCAGTGCCCGCGCATCCCCGCGGTCACGAGCGCCGCATCACGCGGGCCACGGCCTTTTCCGCATCGGCCAGCGCCACCTTCGGCTTCTTGCGGCCGAGCACCGCGTTCTGGAATTCCGGCCAGAACGCATCCTTCACTTGCGCGTCGTTGGGCAAGGGCCAGTTCCCGCACATCCGGTCGGTGTGCTGCAACTGCGTTTGCAGCACTGCGTACGCCAGCGGATCCTCGGTCTTGACCTTGGCGAGCACGGCCGCATCCGCGACGAGGTTGGCGGTGAGGATGCGCCGGCGCGTGGCGAACTCCGTTGCCCACTTGTTGCCCGTCATGTGCTTCACGAGCGCCCAGGCGAGATCGGGATTCTTCGAGGTCTTGGAAATGGCGAAGCCGTGATTGGTCGGTGTCGACCAGTTCCCCGGATTCTGGGCAGCGCCGAGCGTGTCCGGATTGACCCACGGACCCTGTCCCTTGACGAAGAAATACGATGCCGAGTGCGCCTGCAGCATGCCGACATTCCCCGAGGCGAAGGCACCGTTGGGCTCGACCCAGCGCCCCGTCCAGGAAATCTTGTTGATGCCGCCCGCCGCCGTTTCCTCGGCGAGCCGTTCGAGCACCGAGGCGGCGGTCGCGCTGTTGAAGGCCGGTGTCTTGAGATCCGCTTCGAGAAGCTTGACGCCGTTCATCTGCATGAGCGGCCAGTAGAGCCAATCGAAATTGAGGGTCAGGTAGCCGGTCTTTTCCCCCTTCGCCATCGCCCGCGAGAACTTCACGAGTTCATCGAACGACGCTGGCGGCGCGGCGAGACCCGCGTCCCGGAACATCAGCTTGTTGTAGAAGAGGAGCGTCTTGGCGACGTAGAACGGGATCAGGAAGTTCTTCTTGTCGAAGATGAAGCTCGACAGGTAATCCTGATTGAAGAGCTTGGCGAACTCCGGATCCTTCTTCATGTACGGCGTCAGGTCGAGCAGCGCGCCGTTGGCCGCCCACTCCACCCAGATCATGCCCTGCAGATCGACGATGTCCGGCGCCGT